>CAYYZR010000143.1:0-6023 GCA_964476005.1 uncultured Halomonas sp. | reverse complement strand
AAGGAACTGCTTGGATGGAACAAAGACGAATGAAATACAGAACGCTGATCATCGCGGTGCTGGCATCCATGCTCACCGCCTGCGCCACGACCGCGCCGCCGCCCGACCAGCGCGATCCGGTGGACCCGTGGGAACCGTTCAACCGCAACATGTACACGTTCAACCGCACGCTGGACAAGGCCATCATCCGGCCGGTGGCGACCGGCTACGAAAAAGTCGTTCCGGATCCGGTCGAAACCGGCGTCAGCAATTTCTTCGACAACCTGAGGTCGCTGCCGACCATCGTCAACCTGGCGCTGCAGGGCCGCCCGGCAGATTCCGTCACCAGCCTGGTTCGGTTCACCATGAACTCGGTTTTCGGGCTGGCCGGCATTTTCGACGTCGCGACCCGATCGGGCGTGCCGAAGCACGACGAAGACCTGGGCCAGACCCTTGCCGTCTGGGGCTGGGATGAATCGCGCTATTTGATGCTTCCGTTCCTGGGGCCCTCGACCCTGCGCGACGGCCTGGCGCGGCCGGTCGACGCCTATTCCGACGTCGTTTGGCGTGAAGCGATCAACGGGCGCGAATACGGCATTGCCGTTAACCTGATCCAGATGCGCGCCAACGCGCTGGGCCGCGAAGAGCAGCTTCAGGATGCCTACGATGAATACCTGTTCGTGCGCGACGCCTGGCTGCAGAATCGCAGATTCAAGATTACCGGCGAATCGGCCACGCCGGATTACGATTCGTTCCTCGACGAGGAAGAGTGGGAACCACAAGACCAACCGTAGAACGCGACTGACCGTCGGGGGATGCGGCCCCGACCTGCGGCGTTGAGCGCATTTCCAGCGACCGCGTCGGTCGGCCCGGTGTCATGGTCAACCGGTCTGGAACACGCCGGCCGGCTGGTAGCTGCCCAGGCCGGGAAACACCTGCTCGATATCGCCGGGCGCGACCCCCATTCGATCGACCAGCATTTCGGCCAGCACCTGGCGGTAGTCGGTGGTGACGGCCAGGTCCTGGCCTTCGAACAGCGACAGGTCGTCGAGCCCGGGGAAGGTTCCGTGCAGTCCCCCGTTCACCCGCCCGCCCAGCGCCATCATCAGGTTGCCATAACCGTGGTCGGTGCCGCCAGAGCCGTTGGAACGAATGCGCCGACCGAATTCACTGACCACAACCACGTTGACGCAGTTCATCAGGTTGCCCATCACCGACGACGACAGATCGGTGTAGAACGCCGACAGCGCGCGCGACAGTTCCTCGACCTGGTTGCCGAAATAATCCCAGTGATTCGGATCGCCCGGGTTCGGAATGCCCTGCCCGTCGTGGGTATCCCAGCCGCCGAAATCCAGCGAGGCCGCGGCAATACCGGTATCGAGCTTGATCAACTGGGCCAGGTTGCGCAGCTGATTGGCCAGCGTGCCGTCGGGATACGCCGCACCGCCCTCGGGCCTGTAGCCGTGGGGCTGATCGACAACGTCAAATTCGCGAAAATCGATTTCCCTGAGATATTCCAGCGCTTCGGCCGCGCGCCGCCCGTCGTTGACGAAATCCGGTTCGGCGCCCGTCCACAGCGGCGCCGCCAGGCGATGTGCCCCGCGGTGGCCGGCCAGATCCGTGTTGGTATCTCTCCACGACCAGTGGAACCCGTCGAGCCGGAAGTCCTGTCCGCTGGCGACCGTGAACGCCTCGGTGTCGCCGAGCAGCGACAGCGGCGCGGACTCGGCGAGACCGAAATTCGTGCTCAGCAGCGGCGCCGGCAGGCCGGGAATGGCATTCGCCGCCCGGGTCAGCCAGCCGGTGTCGGTGGAGCGCTGGCCCGGGGTGCCAAGGTCGATGTAGGTCTGGGTTTCGAAGTGGCTGCGGTTGACCGCGGTCGACATCCCGCTGCCCTGGATGACGGCCAGCCGGCCCTGGTCGAACAGTCGATGCAGCCATTGGGTGGGCGTACCGACAGCATCGCCGCGCGCGCCGCCCAGCCTCGGGTGAAAACCCCACTGGCCGTCGATCGGGCGCAGCCGATCCTCGGGGGTGAGCAAGGTGGCGCGCCGGCTTTCGTAGGCGATGCGCTCGGGTCCGGAAATTGGAGTGAGCAGGTGCAGGCCGTCGATGCCGCCCCTGAGAAACAGGAACACCATCACCTCGTTGCGCGTGCCGCTTGCCATCGCGGCGGGATTGAACAGGAGGCTGCCCGGCACCAGCGTGAAACCGGCCGACAGCCCGAGGCCCTTGAGAAAATCTCGTCGTCGCATCATCGCTGGTGCGCCTCCGGCAGCGTGAAGAGAAGGCTGACCATGGCGTTCAATCGCGCCCCGTTGTAGTGCTGCGACAGGTCGTTGCCGTTCCAGGAACCGTACGGCGGATCCGAATCCAGATCCAGCACCTGGCTGGAAGCGCCGTTCTGGCGCATGAAATCGATCAGGTCGCGCCGGCGAAAATCCTGCGGCGGGTAGCCCAGCACCCGATCCAGCCAGAAATCCACGATGCGCGCCGGGGTGCGCTCGCCCGGCGCCAGGCCGGCCAGCGTGGTCTCGAGAATCGGGAGAATCGGGTTGTCGGTCGCATCCTCCATCTGCGGCAGGCGGGTCAGCAGGCGCCAGGTCTGCCCCATCGCCGAGGTCGAGGCCCAGGCGCCGGCATCGTCGGGAAAGCCGTCCGGCGTGCGCCAGCGAAACGGACCATGGCCGGTCTGGCGGAGCCGATGGAAGAATTCACCCCACGGATTCCAGTCACCCGGGTTCACGGGCACCACTTCCGCACCGGTCTTGCGCAGCATTGCCGTGATCTGGTCGTAGGGCCGACGACGCTTGCCCGCCGCGGCGTCGAACGCCAGCGGCGATTCGAGCAGGTGACGAAGCACCTGGGCGATCTGGTCCGGCGCCTGCCACTGGGCCCGGAAGATGTCGGCGGCCGACTGGACCAGCGAATCGGGCGGCCTATCCGAAATGAAGCGCACCGCAAGCTTGCGGCACACGTGACGAGCGGTCGCCGGGTGCGAGGCCAGGCGGTCCAGCACGATTCGGCCGTCGGCCAGCGCCGGCTGGTTGGGCGTGATGAACCCGCCCAGAAAGAACTTGCCGCTGATGTCGTGCCAGTCGGCCCAGTAGAGAAATTGGCCGGTGTCATACTCGGGCTGATCCGGGAATTCCCAGTGATCGTCGGCCACCGTCCAGCCGGTGAACGCACGCGCCGCCTCGTAGACGTCCCAGTCGGCATAGCCCACTTTCAGACCCTCGGCGTCGACCGGCACGTCGTCGGGATTGTTGGTGGGGAAATACGCCTCGACCCCCATCGTGTGAAGTTCCAGCAGTTCGCGCGCGAAATTTTCGTTGAACGCCCCCGCCTTGCTCGACTGATTGTCAAGGTAATACAGCATGGCCGGCGATGCGGCCACGGCCTCGAGCATGGTGCGGAAATTGCCGAGCGCGTTTGGCCGGATGACCTGGCCGTCGTAGTGGCTGATCAGTGCCTGGATGGTGAAATCCCAGCCGTAGACGCTGAAATGATCGTGCCAGAACTCGACCATTCTTTCGTAGAGCTGGCGCCGGCTGCAGGCCGAGCGCAGCACCCTTGCCGCCATCGTCTCCGTGGCCGGTTGCCTGCGCGCCTGGCCGCCGCGGACATGATCGGCCCACAGTTGCCGAACAGTCTTGCTCAGCGTGGCGTAGCCGGCCGACGCCAGGCGCTGCTCGCAGGCGCTGTCGTCGATGGTCTCAGGCGCCAGTTGACTATCCAGCCATAGCGACAGACGCTGCTGGTCGTCGGCGCCAAGGGCGTTGAATGAAACGACCTCGTCGGGCGTTGCACCGTAGGTCAGCCGCTCGAGCACGCGCCGCGCGTACGGCACGTCGGCGACTTCCACCGCCTCGAAGTCGTTGGCGAAAAGCAGGTCGTCGTTGCCACGACCGGACAGCGTGTTGGTCGCCATACCGGGCCTCCCAGTGAACACATCCCCTTGCTTGCGTTCGAATTATTGCCTGAACGGATGCCTGCGTGGAGTGATCGAGTTCACGTTATTCGGGATTGGTGCGGCCGCGGAAACGCTCGTATGCACCACCGTTGCGCCGCGAGGGGCGGTGAACGTGGCGGGGTCAGCCGCGGGACGCGCGCTTGCGCTCGTGCTCCTTGAGCAGGCGCTTGCGCAGCCGGATATGCGCCGGGGTGATTTCCAGCAGCTCGTCGTCGGCCAGGAATTCCAGCGCCTGCTCCAGGCTCATTCGAACCGGCGGCGTGAGCAGCAGCGCGTCGTCCTTGCCGGCCGCGCGCACATTGGACAGCTTCTTGGCCTTCAGCGGGTTGACCACGAGATCGTTCGCCCGGCTGTGCAGCCCGACGATCTGGCCCTCGTAGACTTCCTCGCCGGGACCGACGAACAGCTTGCCCCGGTCCTGCAGCGTGAACAGCGCGTAGGCGTTCGTCGTGCCCTGGTCCATGCTGATCAGGGTGCCGTTCTGGCGCTGGCCGATGCGATCGGTGGCCGGGCCCCAGTGGTCGAATACGCGGAAGAACAGGCCGGTGCCGGCGGTCATGGTGCGGTAGATGCTCTGGAAACCGATCAGGCCTCGGGCCGGCGCCATGTAGTCCAGCCGTACCCGGCCCTTGCCGTCGGGCTGCATGTTCTCCAGCTGTGCCTTGCGCTCGCCCATGGCCTGCATCACCGCGCCCTGGTACTGCTCGTCGAGGTCAAGTACAACCTGCTCCCACGGCTCCATGGTCTCGCCGTCGACTTCGCGCTTGCGCACTCTCGGACGCGAAACCGCAAGCTCGTAGCCCTCGCGGCGCATGGTCTCGATCAGCACCGAAAGATGCAGCTCGCCGCGCCCGGCGACATCGAACTGGTCGGGGTTCTGCGTATCGCTGACCTGCAGCGCCACGTTGTGGCTGGCTTCCTGGAACAGCCGCGCCCGGATCTGGCGGCTGGTCAGGAACTTGCCGTCGGACCCGGCGAACGGCGAATCGTTGACCTGGAAGGTCATGTGGATGGTCGGCTCGTCGACGGTCAGCGCCGGCAGGCCTTCGACATTGGCCGGATCGCACAGCGTCTCGGAAATGCCGATGTCGGCGATGCCGGAAATGCCGACGATGTCGCCGGCCTCGGCCGATTCGACTTCATCGCGGTGCAGACCCTTGAAGCCCAGCACCTGCATCACCTTGCCGCTGCGCTTCTTGCCTTCGCGATCGACGATGGCCACCGACTGTCCGGGCTTGACCCGCCCGCGGTTGATACGGCCCACGCCGATCAGGCCGACGTAGCTGGAATAGTCGAGGCTGGAAACCTGCATCTGGAACGGCCCCGAAGGATCGACGTTCGGCGCCGGCACGTGCTCGATCAGCGTTTCGAACAGCGGATCGAGGTTGCCTTCGGTCACGTCGGTGGTCAGCCCTGCGTAGCCGTTCAGCGCCGAGGCGTAGATGATCGGGAATTCCAGCTGCTCGTCGGTCGCGCCCAGCTTGTCGAACAGGTCGAAGGTCTGGTCGACCACCCAGTCCGGGCGCGCGCCCGGCCGGTCGATCTTGTTGACGACCACAATGGGACGGAAGCCCATCGCGAACGCCTTCTGGGTGACGAAGCGCGTCTGCGGCATCGGCCCGTCGACCGCATCCACCAGCAGCAGCACCGAATCGACCATCGACAGCACGCGCTCGACCTCGCCGCCGAAATCGGCGTGGCCCGGGGTATCGACGATGTTGATCCGGTAATCATTCCAGGTGATCGCGGTGTTCTTCGACAGGATGGTGATCCCGCGCTCGCGCTCCTGGTCGTTGGAATCCATCACCCGCTCGGTCAGCTTTTCGTGCGCGGCAAACTCGCCGGACTGGCGCAGCAGCTGGTCGACCAGCGTGGTCTTGCCATGATCGACGTGGGCGATGATGGCGACGTTTCGGAGCTTCATGATGGGCGGGACCTGAATTGGAGGCGAGGCAGCCGGCCATTATAGCCTAATTCCGGGGAAATCCCTTGTATTTCAACTGCACAAGGGTTCGCCGCTCCGATGCTGGATTCAGGCGCGCAGGGGCCGTCGAGCGAAGCAAAGCGCACC
>CAYYZR010000142.1:0-6033 GCA_964476005.1 uncultured Halomonas sp. | reverse complement strand
CGCCGGTGACCGCGATCGACAGGAGTCAGGAAATCTCGGACTTTCAGCTCGAGGTTATTCGGGGCACTTGCGCAACAACAGCTATGCAATTCGGGTACGACACTTAAATTGATCCCGGATTAGTCAAAAATAACACTTCTCGAATGCCGGAAATGCTTGACACACAGCAAAAATATGGATCGATTGCGTTCGCACCCGGGACGCACTGCGCGAGAATGCTGAGGCAAGCCATTGAATTGAGGAATATACTGACCTACAGTCAAAGCCATGTCTACCGGCCAGCGAAATAAATATCATTGTAAATCAGGGACCTGCTATTCGAAAGCGGAGGCGCCAGATGCATCTTTCTTTTTAACTTTCTTAGCAAAGTCAATAAACTGCTCTGCTCGCCTGGCCCAAGAAAATTCGCTTAACAGCGCGGAATCAAGATCCAGAAGTTCTTCTAGAGAATTGGAACGCCAACGAGCCTTGATATCACCAAGGACTTCAGTGCAGTCCCGATCTGCATCCCGAACCATCCAGCCCCGTTTATACTTATGAATCATAGCGGCGGTCGGATCATCCCCACCGAAGCTTACATGCAAAATCGGCCGTTGTGCTCCGAAATATTCAAATATCTTGCCGGGAATCTGCTCGCTCTGCTTATTCGCAACACTCAGAAGCACATCCGCCATCATCTGTATCTCCCGAACAGCAGAATACTGAAGCGTCCCGAGGAAGCTAATCGACTCAGAATTTTCAATTTCCGGAAACTCCCCAACTAGGTTTCCGATAATCCATAAGCGGACTTCCGACTGCTCACGAAGTTTTTTCAGAAAGAAACGGGGATAACGAAATTTCTCGTATAATGTACCGGTAAATACGATATTCAAACACGCTCTATTGAACGCTATTGTAGAGCGAGGCTCGGGGGCCGCGCAACGGTCAAACCCTTGAGGAACGACTGCAAACTTATCAATTTTAGCTTTGTGTCTATTCGATAGCACCTGCCTAGCTTCTTCGATGGTCACGGTAATACCGTCAACACGGCGAATCAAAGAAGCCTCATAAAGCCGGTCCAGGCGCCTCCTCCATTTCGGCGAATAAACTGTATCGATTGGATCGCCAAGATCAGCAATGCTTGGCGCACCAAAAGAACGACTAGCGTGAATCGCGAGCTCTATATCAATGGCTGGCTCATGAGACCCTACCACCAGATCAGGCTTATAACCGGACCGCAGAAGGTGACCGATTGCTACACGGGCAAAGGGATACCACTCAGTTCGTAAGTCCGGGAAAACAACTTGGTTAAGAATCCCTCTCAATCGGCGATAGAGCCTTATAAACATTGGTTTCGACTGCACTAGAATTCCGTCGGGAACATCTCTACGCTTTGCACTGAAAAATCGGGCTTGAATTCGATTCGTCAAGCTCATGAATATCCCCGGACAAGTGCGTATGACTGTCAATTCAGCTTTTAAATCCGGCGTGAGTTTATTCACTACCCTAAAATTCGTAGTTAAAACGGTGACATCGTGACCCTGATCGCTAAGCTCACCAGCTAGTTTTGCCCAACGCAAAGACTGCGCAGAGCTAATAGGGGGAAACTCGTACGCGATCAAAAGGATTCTCATCATGAATTTACTAACAAAAGATCAAACACATTGAGCAAATCATAAGGTCTTAAAAATCCCGGCCAAAAAGGTTCAGCAAAAACAAAGCTCCCAGCCTAACGAGCCGGATATTATTTTCAGCCAACCAGCCTAAAAAATCTTAGCTCGAGACTCAGCTTGTCCCTACATCGACTTCCTGTAGACGCCAAATAGTTCAGTTGCACGTCCGCCGGAATTATAAAACCGCAACTCCGCATCGACAACAGCCTGCAAGTGGCGCACGTGATCTCCGCGGCTCAAGTCATAGTTTTCAGAATAGGATAGGTCGAGTATCCGCCACATAAAGCAGTTTCTCCGATACACGTCGATCGGGGAAAGCCAATTTGCAAGTACGCCCTCGATATCCTCGCTACGAATGCCCTCAAAGCAACCGACGGAAAAATCCCTATCAGGAATCACGTCATCGACATTACCCGTATGCACGTTTATACGAAGTTCATCTGGCAGTTGCTGGAAAACTCTATTGCCTTCCTGCAGCGCATCAGGCCAGAGTCGATTGCCATTACGCCCTATATTCTCGCCAAGGCTCCAGAACTCGCCGCCGTCAGTGAGGCTTCCCCCAATAAATTCAAAAATCCGTTCCAGTTCGACTATATGGTGCAATGCCGAAACGCAAATAATGATATCCCAGCTAGCATCGACTGGATTCAACTGGTTGGCATCCTCGTTAAAAAGCTCTAGATCAACCGAATCATGGAACTGTGTCGAAGCCATTTCAAGAAGACCAGGATTCATGTCGAGCAAAGCCCACGAAACATTCTGAGGTGCGCTCCGGCTCATTGCCGCTTCAACTCTTGCTGCGCCACTGCAAAGCGAGAGAATCCTGACCTTGTCACGCTCAGATGCCATCTCTCGCAACCTCGAATCAAAATCCGGAGACCTCTGCCGAATATTCTGCGCAAGCAATCTGTTGCCATACGAAAACGAGACTTCTCCCTCATCGGGCGGTGGAAAATTCCAGGACTTCAGATTTCTCGAGCCGCTCCGGCTCGACAACTCTGACTTCAATGTCTTAACTGGCCGGTGCCCGCCCAAAGCCTCCTTGGCCTGTTTGTCCTGTTGTCGGCTATACACTGAATGGCTATAGACCTTGCTGAAATGGTCAATTTCGTTCTGCGACCGGAGCTTGCGGAATGTCTGCGCCCGGAACAACGGGAGCTTATCACTCCGTGCAATCGAGATCTCGGAAAGCGCCACTCCACTGATGCCCGGCTGTGCATCATCCGAGGCGCAACACTCAACTGAGACAAAGATTTGTTTCCCGACGAACCTTTCCAAACCTACCCGCATCGTCTGCCAGCGATCGCAACCCGATATATACAGTGCCGAAACCACTTCGAAGTCGCCTCTGCTATTAGCGGTCTCGCTGGCCAGGACTCTGATAGTATGACCACATTCTGATCCTATGCCATCGTCATTCGATGCCAAGCATCCTTGCACGACAAATTCGTAGTCTTCCTTTACGGCAATGGGCAATCCAAGTTCCAGGAGCGAACCAGGCGGCAATGATACCGACATTCTTCCGTCCAGAACATGTTCCGGAACGAACCAGGTGACGCACTCTTTCTCGCCGTCTTTGGAGCGAATACTGACCGGAGCATCAAAGTCGAGCACAAAATGATCGACCATCGAATCCTTGTCCCCGAGAGTACGGCCTAAGCGCTCAAAAAGCTTTCGTGTTTTCAATTTCTCAACCTGTAAACCGATGTGTTTGTGGGTATATCTAAGCGATACTCGAAGGATCTGGCTAGACGTCACAGGCAACTGCGCCGGAATCTAATGGAATTGACTATTGCGGCTTTCGTGCCGTGATTGGCCGAGATGCCGGGCCCCAGACAATGCCCGACTCCGGTAGGTTATCATCGTGAACCTGGATGTCGATGAAACCGGCTTGCTCAAGTTCGCAAAGGAGTCTGTGACGGTTGAAAATTCTCAACTCCAATGTTGAACCGGGGCCGCCATGAAAAACGGGGTTATCGGCAATACGCTTAATCCCGCCGGCAAAGATCAATTCAACCGTTTCAACCCCATTCTTAACGCGGGCCCGATAGTCAATCAGGCCAGGATAGTGTTCAATCGCCTCGCCCACGTTCACGAACGGAACGGTCAGAATCAGGCTACCGCCTGGCCTGAGCATGGAGAAAACTCCGTTAAACGCCTCAATGCTATTCCCTACAACATGCTCAAATACGTCCGCGGATATCACCACGTCCGCCCAGTTAAGCCAGTTTCGGGGGGGGCGAGTGACATCCAATCGCGGACGCTTGTGCAAATATGTATTCCTGTATTTGAATTTACGTTCCAGCCATTCCGAATATCGCGGACTATCCGATAGCCCAAGGGCCTTGACACTTGCGTCGCGCCTGAGCTCTGCCAATGATCGGGTCGTCGAACCTGTTGCGAGTCGCAGAAAATGGTAGACAATTGCGGAGCCCCTTCCAGACACCTGACAACGCGGACAAAGCGGCCCCTCGCGGGCTGGCAGAGCTGTGCTAATTATATAGGCCTGTGCGCAGACCGGGCATTTTGCACGAATGCTGGCACCTTCTTCTTTTACGGAGCCTGGCTCGGTGAGCTGCAAGCTGTCCGGCAACCTCTTTTCCGACGAATAATTTAACGCGTTTCCAGCCGTGCCCGCTCTATTCTCGCTAAATTTCTCATTGGGAATAGAATTTAGAACACTCGCAAGGTTGTTTGCAAGTCTGGCATCGATTTTCGCCGACAGTGAATCGATTACACTTTCGCACTCGGCACGATTTGGAAGCCTGTCCTCCCGACTATCAAAGTAGGTCGGATTCAGCCATGCGGAAAATTGCTCGTGTCGAGACGCAATCCATTCATTTTCACTTTTGAAGTCTTCAAGAAAAGAAGTAACTTTAGTCTTAGGAAGCCTCCACGGGCTCCCAGGAAAAAGCTGTTGACTTGCAGCGATTACCTCGGGCCAACGCAAAAGCAGTTCCTGATTGCCGTTCTTGAATGCTTGATTACCTATGATCAACAACGGCATTGCGACCGCCGCGCTTAACGATGAGTTTTGACGCTGCGTAGGCTCTCTCAGCCTGTTCTTAAGCTCAGGGTAAAGTCCCTCAAATTCTCTAACTGTTGAATATTCCGGATTTTCCTGATAACACTTTAGAACAAGGCGGGCACCCCTAAAAGCCGCCTCAAAGTTCGAAATTATTTTCTGGTAACTGAAACGATATGGCCTAGTGTTACCGACTGGTTTCGGATTCTCCGGGTCAAAAATCCCGAATCGGCCGAGTTTGATCGATTCACTTATGAGAGCCGCCAAGAAGTTGTCTTGTCGCCGAAAGAATAAAACAACTTCATCGACTTGCGCAAACTCTTCAATAAATGAGCGCATACGCAGCAGTTGCTGAATTGAGCTTAAGTGAACATTAATGTGCTCATCAGTGATGAGAACGGTATCCGGCCTTTTTTTTTGAATTTCATCCGCTATATCGGCGCTCAAGGTGTTTCTAAGCGCATCCTGTGATTTTTTATTTTGCAACCCAAGAAGTCTAACCAGCGCGCTGCGCTCGCTAAAATCAACTGCTGCTGTTGTTACACGTACATGTGGAGTTGGACCAAAGCTGGCAGGAAGTAACCAGCCTGCTTTCAAAAGCCCTGCATGCGCGGAGGAAGCGGCTTTCTGAATAGCCGTGGAGCCTGTTTTTTCGGTACCGACATGCAATATCACTCGCGGGAGGTCAGTCATTATCCGTGTCCCTGCCACGATGCCTGTGAGCCTTCCATCGCCCCCACTTTTTTTCATAAATTGCTCGATTTGAATCGAAGATTTCTTGCTTCCTTTCGGCTCCCAAGAGATCAAATGACGCTGAAAGGTGATGATGCACGAAAGAATCTTCGATAATCGCAAGCTTGAAGCCAGCATCAACCGCCCGTCTACAGTAATCATCGTCTTCGAAGAATCCTCCCGAGAACGATTCGTCAAGCAATCCGACATTCTCGATTACTTTTCTCGAAATTGCGACGCAGAAGAACGCAAGATTTTCGACCATCAGCACCTCCCCGGCGTGCCGCCAGGTGTAGTTCGTTCCGGCGTCAATCATGCTCTCCATGCAGTCGTAGACGATATCAACTTTTGCCTCGTTCCCGATATTGTTGGTCACCGGGCCAGCGATATCCAGCGCAGATGACCCTTTCATCTTGCTGACCATCGCGTACAGCCAGCCGGGCGCGACGTAGGTATCGTTGTTCAGTAACACTACGATCTCGCCGGAGGCAACCTTGATCCCGCTGTTGTTTCCGCCTGAAAATCCGAGATTTTCTTCGTTGCGTACGATTTTGATCGGAGGGTTCTGGTCGCTCACTTTCTGAAAATACTTTATCGATCCATCCGACGAGCCATTATCGACGA
>CAYYZR010000141.1:0-6124 GCA_964476005.1 uncultured Halomonas sp. | reverse complement strand
TGAAAAGTAGGTCGCCCGCAAGCGCGAAGCGCGGGGCGAAATGAAGTTGAAGTTGCGTTCGCTCTTGGATCAATCGATTCCCGCACCGCTCAGGTGCCTCATCGGCCCCCGGCGCCGTACCCGCCCCCGCCCCTCTACTCCGCGGCGCGGAGCAGCTCGTTGACCGAAGTCCGCGACCGCGTCTTCTCGTCGACCTGCTTGACGATGATCGCCGCGTTCAGGCTGTGGCTGCCGTCGGCGGCCGGGAGGCTGCCGGCCACGACGACAGAGCCGGCGGGGACGCGGCCGGTGGTGGTTTCGCCGGTTTCGCGGTTGTAGATTCGTGTGGACTGACCGAGGAACACGCCCATGCCGATGACCGCGCCCTTCTCGACGATGACGCCCTCGACCACTTCGGAGCGGGCGCCGATGAAGCAGCCGTCCTCGATGATGGTCGGGTTGGCCTGCAGCGGCTCGAGCACGCCGCCGATGCCGGCGCCCCCGGAGATATGGACGCCTGAGCCGATCTGGGCGCATGACCCCACCGTGGCCCAAGTGTCGATCATGCTGCCCGGCCCGACCCATGCGCCGATGTTGACGTAGCTCGGCATCAATACGACGTCCTTGCCGATGAAGGCGCCCTGGCGCACCGTGGCCGGCGGCACCACCCGCGCGCCGCAGTCTTCGACCGCGTCGCTGTTGTCGGTAAAGCGCAATTCGACCTTGTCGAAATAGTTCCGGATGCTGCCGCGCACAACCTTGTTCCAGCTGATGCGGAAGTGCAGCAGGATGGCCTGCTTGATCCAGGCGTTGACATGCCATCCGGATTCAGCGGGCTGGGCGACGCGCAGTTCGCCGCGCTCCAGGCGCGCCAGCACCTCGTCCAGCGCCTCGCGCAGCGCCGGATCGAATCGTCCGGGCTTGAGTTCGTCGCGCTCATCCCAGCCGGCCTCGACGATTTCCCGGAGTTGGCTGTCATGCATACTCATGAATCTCTCCCTGCCGTTTACGCATTCGATTGCCGGACATCCATTGTCTACGGATCCAGGCGCTTGCGCAATTCCGCTTCCAGCCTTGTCGCCGTCTCTTCGCCCAGCGGCTTTCCGTCCCGGGTGGAAATGACGAACACGTCTTCCACGCGCTGACCGAATGTCGCGATTCTTGCGTCGTGCAGGCGAATGCCGGCGCCGAGCAGGCTTTCGGCGATTGCGGACAGCAGTCCGGGGCGGTCGGTCGTGGCGATTTCGAGCCTGGTCGCGTCCGCGCCATCGGTAAAATTCACCTCGGCGCGGCGCATGAAGTGCCGCAGGCGCCGGGGAATGGGCCGGCCCGGGAGCGGACGGATATTGCGCTGCCCGAGCTGCTCGAACAGTGCCCGCTGCAGGCGGGCGGTGTCGGATTCATTCAGCGCGCGGGCATTGGCGTCCATGATCTGGAACAGATTCCAGCTTCGGGCGTCCGAGGTGGTCGCAATCCGAGCGGCCAGCACGTTGAGCTCCATCCGGTCGAATTCACGTGCCATCAGCGCGAACAACCCGTCGAAGTCGTCTGCGAACACGAAAACCTCGGTGATGCCCTTGTGCGTCAGATTGCGACAGGCAACACGCGGCACGCCGGAATCGGCCAGCACCTGCTCGACACTCCACACCAGTTGATCGGCATCCAGCCGCACGACGGCCTCGGTCGGCAGGCGGGCCAGCAGTGATCCAGCCGCGTCTCCATCCGTGTCGCGTTCGGCGAGCATGGCCATGGCTTGTGCGCGCAGTTCGCGAGCCAGCTCGGCCTTGTCGTGAACTTCGTCGGGGCCGGCGCGAAAATACTCCTCGGTGGCCACGAACAACTCGCGCAGCAGCGAGTCCTTCCAGGAGTTCCAAAGCTTGGGGCGGGTCGCGGCAATGTCGGCCACAGTCAGCACGAACAGGTGTTCCAGTCGACGCACGGTCCCCACTGCCGCGGCGAATTCGTGCACCACGGCCGGATCCGAGATGTCGCGACGCTGGGCGGTCATCGACATCAGCAGGTGATTCTCGACCAGCCAGCAGACCAGCTTGCGATCTTCCTCGGGCACGTCCAGCGCGTCGACGAATGCCCGCGCGTCCTGCGCGCCAAGGTCGGAATGATCGCCGCCGCGACCCTTGGCAATGTCGTGGAACAACGCCGCCAGGTAAAGCACCTCGGGCCGCTCGATGCGCTGGAAAATTTCGATTGCGTTGGCGAACAATTCCGGATACTTGCCGTTGGCGATCCGGCGCAGGTTCCGAATCACGAACAGAATGTGCTGGTCGACGGTGTAGACATGGAAAAGGTCGAACTGCATTCGCCCGGTGATGTGCGCAAAGGCCGGAATCAGCGCGGCAAGAATTCCGTAGCGATTCATGCGCTCGAGCTGTGAATACACTCTGCGCGGACGGCGGAGCAATTCCAGGAAAAGCGCGAGGTTTTCCGGGTCGTTTCGGAACTCCTCGTCGATCAGGTACAGGTGTTCGCGGATGAGCCGGATGGTCGAGGCACGCACGCCGCGAATCTCGGGCCGGTCGGCCAGCACCAGGAAGATGCGCAGCAACAGATCGGGCTGGCGCACAAAGTCCTGCTCGTCTATCAGTTCCAGGTAACCGTGGCGCAGATGAAAATTTTCATCGATGGTCGCCGAAGGCAAATGTTGCCGCCCCGCAAGCAATTCTTCCTCGAAGATCTGAAGCATCTGCTCGTTGAGCCGCTCGACGTGCATCACGGTGCGGTAATAGCGCTGCATGAAGGCCTCGACCGCGCTGTTGTCGTCGGCTGCCTCGAAGCCGAAGGTCGCCGCCAGCTTGCGCTGGTAGTCGAACAGCAGCCGCTCCTCGGCCCGCCCGGAGATCTCGTGCAGCGCCCAGCGAATTTCCCACAGGCGGTTGCGCGCCTTGACCAGTTCCTCGTGCTCGCGCTCGGAGAGAAAATCATGCTCGACCAGCCCGTGCAGCGTCGAAGTGCCGAAGTGCCGCTGGGCGACCCAGGCCACCATCTGGATATCGCGCAGACCGCCCGGGCCGCTCTTTATATCCGGCTCCAGATTGTAGACGGTATCCTCGAACTGGTCGTGGCGCTCCTGCTGCTCGCGTGACTTGGCTGCGAAGAATTCGTCGGCCGGCCACAGCGCCGGCGCGTCGGTGGTTTCGCGCATCCGCTCGTAGAGCGCACCGCCGCCGTCGATCAGCCGCGACTCCATCAGATTGGTCGCCACGGTGACATCCTCATCAGCCTGCTCCACGCATTCGGCCACTGTGCGGACACCGTGACCGGGATGCAGATCGGCGTCCCATAGCGCCCGTACGAAATCCTCCAGCGCATCATCTGGACGCTCGACGCCGTCGGGACAGAGGATCAGCAGGTCGGCATCCGAATGCGGGTGCAACTCGCCCCGGCCGAAACCGCCCACGGCAATCAGTTCAAGCCCGGAGTCCTCGCCAACGGTGCCGTTCCAGGCAGTGAGCACGAGTTGCTCGATGACCCAGGCCCGCGCCTGGACCAGGTCGCGAATGTCTGTCTTGCGCGCAAACGCCGCCGCCAGAACCGAATCTGCATGACGTCGGGCCTCGGCCAGCGCCGTGGACATGCGCTCGGGTTTGGCTCGCAGCGCCTCGAGTTCATTCAGGTCGAGGCAGTTGCGCGAGGCGGGTGGGGCCAGAAGCCTGTCGATCAAAGCGGGTCGCCGGGCAACCTGGTCAGCACGTCTACGCCGTCTTCTGTGACCGCCATGGTGTGCTCCCACTGCGCTGACAGGCTCCTGTCCTTGGTCAGTACGGTCCAGCCATCGGCCAGCAGCCGGGTGCCGGGCTTGCCGAGGTTGACCATGGGTTCGATGGTGAAGGTCATTCCCGGTTCCAGCACCACGCTGGAGCCGCCCCTGGCCGGTTTGTAGTGCAGCACCTGGGGTGGTTCGTGGAAACCGCGGCCGATTCCGTGGCCGCAGTACTCGCGTACCACCGAACAGCGCTGGCCCTCGGCATATTTCTGAATCGCATGGCCGATGTCGTCCAGCGTAACGCCCGGCCGGACCATCTCGATGCCGGTCACCATCGCCTGGTGAGCCACCTCGCAGACCCGGCGGGCCTTGATCGATGGGTCGCCGACGTAGAACATCTTGCTGGTGTCGCCGTGCCAGCCGTCCTGGATCACGGTCACGTCGATATTGACGATATCGCCGTCCTTGAGCACCCGGTCTCCCGGAATGCCGTGGCAGACGACGTGGTTGACCGAAGTGCAGACCGACTTCGGGAATCCGCGGTAATTCAGCGGGGCAGGGATGGCCTTGAGTTCGTCGACGATGTAGGCATGGCATATATCGTCGAGCGTGCCGGTGGTGACGCCGGGCTGAACGTGATCGGCGATCATTCTGAGAACGCTGGCGGCCTGGTGGCCGGCGATGCGCATCGCCTCGATCTCTTCGGCCGTCTTGAGGTGAATCCCGCGAGTCTCCGGGTTCGAGTGCATGTCGACAACTGCAATATTGTTATTAACAATCTTCATTCTATCGCATCGACATCGCCGCCATCGCGGCGGCTGGCAAGTCGATATGGGTCCCATGACTTCCGGACCATGCCTTCCGGCACTGGCCGGGCGATGTTGCAAATGTCACCATTTGCCGCAACATTCACCGCAGTTCCAATAAATTCGGACTATGCCCAAGATAATCAAGATTGTCGCGCCGATCGCAATCCTTTTCGTTACGATCGCGGGCGCGATCCTGATCGCTCGTTCGGGCGATGAACCGGAGCGGGAGGAACCCGTGCAGGCAGCCCTGCTGGTCGACGTCGTCCAGCCGGAAATCAAGCAAGGTCGCTTTACGGTCCGGGCCCAGGGCACGGTGTCGCCGCGAATCCAGACCAGCCTGGTCTCGGAAGTGTCGGGCAAGGTGATCTCGATGTCCGAAGACTTCGTAGCTGGCGGCGTATTCGCCGAGGATCAGGTGCTGGCGCGGATCGATCCCAGCGATTACGAAACCGCGCTGTTGGCGGCCGAAGCCGAGCTGGCCGCCGCCAGAGCCACGCTGGCCGATGAGCAGGCGCGGTCGGACGCCGCGCGCGAGGATTTCAGGCGGCTTTACGGTGAATCCCGTGAGCCGACCGATCTGCTTCTTCGTTTGCCTCAGGTGGCCCGTGCAAAAGCCGCGGTCCAGGCCCAGGAGGCTGCCGTGGAGCGCGCCCGCCGCAATCTCGAGCGAACCCGAATCACGTTGCCTTTCGACGGGATGGTGCGCAGCCGCAGCGCCAACCTGGGGCAGTACGTCACCACCGGCACTGCCCTGGGCACCGCTTTTTCAACCGACCGGGCCGAAGTTCGGCTGCCGGTATCGGAGAACGATCTCGCCTTCCTCGACCTGCCGCTGACCGAATCCGGCAGCAATATCGACCGTCCGGTCACGCTGATCGGGTCTGTGGCGGGTCAGCCCGCACGCTGGGATGCCCGCCTGGTGAGAACCGAGGGCGTGGTCGACAGCAACACCCGGCTGACCTACCTGGTCGTCGAGATTACCGACCCCTACGGTCTCGAACCGGACGCCGACAAGCCGGCGCTGCCGATGGGAACGTTCCTCGAAGCCCAGATTCCCGGGCGCGACGCCAGCGGACTGGTTCTGCTGCCGGCCGAGGCCCTTCATGACGGGAACCAGGTCTACCTGGCCGGCGAAGACGACAAGCTGGAAATCCGCGAAGTCGAGATCGTACGCGCCACGCCACGGGAGGTCTACGTCAGCGGCGCGGTCGACGCCGACGACCGGGTCATCATCACCGCAATTCCGGCGCCGGTGCCCGGTCTGAAGCTCAATGTGCGCGAGGCCGCCGGTGCCCAGCCCCGGCTGCGCATTCTGCCGTCGGGAGAACTCGCCGCGACCGCAAGCGAAACCTCGGCCTCCGACGGCCAGGGGGACACGCCATGACCGACCGCGGCTGGTACGGCAACATCATTGCCTGGTTCGCACACAACTCGGTCGCGGCCAACCTGCTGATGCTTGCGCTGATCGTGGGTGGCGTCTATACCGCCATCACGATCACCAAGGAAGTCCAGCCGCGCATCGAAACGAACTACATCAACGTCAACGTGCCCTACCGGGGCGCGACGCCCAAGGACGTCGAGGAAGGCGTGCTGATCAAGATCGAGGAGGCCATCC
>CAYYZR010000140.1:0-6264 GCA_964476005.1 uncultured Halomonas sp. | reverse complement strand
TACGGAAGCAATTCGAAATCTGGCGTGCGCGGGAGAAATGGTGGCTACGGGTGGAGCAGCATAGCCATCTGACGCCCGCTAATTCTAAGTAATTGGAAAATATAATTATTGTTAGATCATTTTATTTCCGAGATTAGCCGTACTTCTTGATAAAGCGTACCAAACAGGGTGCCATTATGTGAGTCCCAAGAAGGGTCTGCATAAAGCATTAATATCGAGGTGGCTACCGGAACGGGAAACGCGCTTGCGTAAATTTTCCTGTGAGAAGTCCCTCAAGACTTGCCAAGACTGCTAAGCGTGGAAAGTTGTTGCGGACGCCGCTCGGGGCTCATTTCGACCAAGATTGTTCTTGGACCTGGCTTGTAGGGAATACGAAAAGATTACTTAGGAGGTGCCAGGTGACTCGCGTCCAGAAAGCGGGGGCATTTCGTCCATTCGCCATTGAAATCGGCGAATCTGTGGGGTACTCTTATTTTTGCAGCGAGCGCTTAGGTCTATTTTGCGGTCTGATTCGCTTTGGACCAGCGAAGTGCTTCGGAAGAAGTGGGGAGCCGACTTCCGGCTAAGTACTTGATTAAAGTCATCCTTACGATTTTTCTTGGTTTGAGAGAATCGGGGAGAGATCGCGGTCATGCGCTGAACAGAGGATTTTGCGGGTGTGCCTGTGGCGTACCGCATGCTAATCCTTGGGTTACACCAAATTCATCTCGTACGGGAACAAGATGGGGGATAGGGAAATGTCGGCATTTAGATTTGCGCCGCTTCTTCTAGTAGCTCTGCTATGGATGCGGCCCGAGAGTGTTGATGGTCAGGTCGATTTCGCCGACCTGCCAACGGGAAGCGGGAGTACCTACTTTTCAAATCTGGCCACTATCCAACCTCAGTTTACGTTCGCGGAGCAGTGGGCCGTCAACTTTTCGAACGCCGATCCGGAGTTCACTCTTCTTGCCCGAGGTCCCGGAGTGCTGCGGGTTTTTTCCCTCTCAATGCCCTCTTCGGCCGTTCTGACGATCTCTCCTGGCAGCAATCTCGCTATCAATTTGCCTTTGAGTCCTTGTTCCGATGCATTCGAGGGGTCGCTCTGTCGCCAGACTTACCTGCCTACGACGGCTGTCGAAACCTATCTTGTCAATGTCAATGGCGTGGATGGTTCGGCCTTTCAGTCGATCGAAGTCGAGTTCTTTCCAGACGATGAAGGCTCGCTAGGTTCTGCAGAGGCTCGGGCTGATGAGGCTTTCTCCACTATCTATCGCCGACTAACTGAGCTTAATCGCTTTAAGATAATCCAGGCGATCAGCGGGGTCGTAGCTGACACCTCCCGAAAACTCAAAGCAGTCGGGCTGCTGAGCACGGCCAAGAGTTTCCATGATTCCGCAAAAGCAACGGAGGGCCACCTACAAGGAGGAGTGTCGATCGTGCTCGACCTTGCGGGTCTGGCTGCTGATCAAGGCGTGCGTGCGGAAGATATCCTGAGTGCCGACTTAAGCGCAATTGAGAGTTCCGCAGCAATCTTGGGTGCCGATGGCATGTCGGGCTTCGCAAGCGAGCTCTATGGAATCATAGTGGGTACAACGCCGCCAGCCGGGCCGGACGTCGTTGACTATTTCCTCCAGGGGGCCGAGATATGGGTGCTTTACAAAGGTATCTGGGATCTGAACCAGGAAGAGTTCCTTGTCAATGCGAACCTTATCGCATCAACATTGATGAGTACGCTGCTATCGCAGCGCACGATCGATTTTCAGGAGAGTGATCAGGAGCTTATTAGCTTGGCGGAACAGTGGGTGATCCCTTTCCTAAATTCGACAACAGAATGCACTGATCTCGCCCTTTTTTTGCCGGGACAAGGCTGTGGTTTCTCGGATTATGACCAAGCTGAATTTTTAAGCGTTTACAGAAGTATGGAAAGATTGGTGCGACGTGACTACATCGATTACGCAAAGCGGGCGGATCTTTACGTAGACGTCGATGGCGATGGTTATGGTAATCGCTACGAAACGGACAGGAATGCTGACCCGAACGATCCTTCGGACTTCCCTAGTCCCTCCTGCGATTATGGGCTGCAGGCCGTGATTCAGCCTGAAAGTACATTAGTTTCCGTAGGCGAGAACGTGACCGTAACGGGTGATCAAAGTACAGCCTGCGCCGTTGATAACGTGAGCTATGCCTGGTCCATTGAGACGCGCCCTGCAGGCTCAGCTGCGGCTCTCTGGGCACCAGCGGCTTCTATTACTTCTTTCGTGGCGGATGAGGCGGGAATCTACTCGGTGCGTCTGAATGTCAGCGACGGTTTCGACAGTGACTCGAGCGTCGTGAACATTGAGGCGGAGCCGCCAAATGACTTTAATGTTCGACCCTACGGAGATCGGCTCACGCCCGATTATCGAACCGACCAGCTAACTGGTCAGGTCACACGTTTCAAAATTCGCGCATTCGATTCCGACTGCAATCTGTCACATATTATCTGGGGATCAAATGGCCCGGCCTCTATTCAGGAGAGCGACAGCCGTGACGATCTAGACGATGGCTGTGAAGACACCGAGAGTATGAATTTCAGCTTTGACGATGACAACGCTGGAAATACATTCGACATCTTCGCAACAATCTATGACACGGATGGCGCGTCGCGCGTAGTGCAGTGGAAGGTAGACGTGCGGCAAACGTTTGGCCCGGTAGTATCAGCTCTGAGTCCACTAGATGTCAACACGCAAGTGCCGCTGGGCCGCGTCGATTTCGAGGTTGAAGTCTTTGATCAAGATGATAACACTCGCACGGTGGAGTGGATATTCGATGGGTTGCTTGTCGATACGGATACTATGGGAGGCGGAAATCCGGCGTCTCAGGAACGCGTTGACATCGAATTTGGCGCCCGTGACTATCACACACTAACCGCACGTGCAACAGACAACGATGGTCTGGTTGGAGAGCTTACCTGGATGATCGAGGCAGGCACACCACTGGACGGGAACATACCACCGAACATCACCTACTTTGGATTGGATCGGAGTGAACTACCTTATCAGTGGATGCGCGCTGGACGTCCGTACTCATTTCGTGCGGAGGCTCTGGATTCCGACGACGGTGTCATCTATTACGCACTCGAAGTAAACGGGGTGCGAGTTCGGGAAAACACTAATAATGTGCCCGATTTTGACGAGGCCTTCGATGAGACCATAGTCTTCCCGGCCGCAGGTGAGTACCTTTTGGAGGTGTTTTTTCGAGATGCATCGGGAGAAACAGTTTCCGAATCGCTGTCCGTCGATGCCTTGGTGCGGGATGCGTCTTCTGGGACGGAGCCTGTTATTTCGAGTATTTATCCGCCTGCGGGAACGATCTACAATAGTGGAAATCTTTCCATCGGGGGGATAATTGAAGACGCGGAATGGGACGCAGAGCGGGTCTTGCTTTATCTCAATGGGCAACTCCATCAGGTAGAAGACCGATTAAGGGATTACCCTGGCTTCAGAGAGAGCGTAAGTAATTTGCCCGATTCTGGAAATCATGCGTTGGAGCTGGTCGTCGAGGACGAAGCGGGGAACCGATCAAGTCCCATAGCGTGGAATCTTCGTCAAGGTCAGACGGGGAGCAGGGCACCTTCAATCGAACTGGTGCTGCCTGATGCAAGTTCAGATACCTATGTGTTGCCGGGTGAGAATGTTGCGTTTTTTGTATTTGTTTCGGATCCTGATGGTGATCTTGAGGAACTTGTCTGGGATATGACTAGCGTAGGTGATCCGGATCCACTTGAAGACGGTTTCGTAAATGACCACTTCGATGTGTTTCGGGTAAACGTTCATCCGACACAGTCCGGTACATTTCCAATAACTGTCTATGATGCTGGAGGACGTAGCGACACTATCTCTGTCCAACTTAATATGGGCGCAGCCTCAAACCCATCAGCGCCGAAGCTGCTCAACCATAATCTGCCAGATGACGGCGCCATTGTTCGGCGTCTTTGGGACGCCGAAGATGAGGAAGTCGGTTTCATGGTAGATGTTTGGGACCCCGATGGGGATCTCGTGAACCTTTGGCTAACAGTAGATGGAGTTATTCGAGCGGGGGGATCAGCATTTCCGCCCACGCATGACTTTGACAGCAGTTTTCTTAGCGATTTGGACCGCTGGACAGATTATGATCTTCTTGAGCGAGGTAAACCCTACGAGTTCGAGTTTGTTGCTGAGGACGCGGCTGGAAATCGTCTTGCTCGTAGCTGGACTATGATGCGGGGTCCCGTCGGACCTGAGAACCACGGTCCGCTTGTGGCAGAGGTGATTGACTTATCCATGAATCAGCGGGACGAGGTTTCCTTCGATGTGGCAGTTGCGGACGAGGAGGGCGATATTCCTTCCGCCACCATGAACGGTCTCCTCGATGGCGAGGTTGTCAGTGATTTGGGAAACTATCAGTTCGAGTTCATTCCGGACGAATCCTTTTTCGGAAATAGGCAATTTGAGATTCTTTGGGATGATGGTTTCGGTGGGGTAGCGACTACGACCGTAAACGTAACTGTGAATCAGGTGATCCTGCCACCAGATCTACGCACTCAACAACTGTCGATTTCGCTATTGGAAGGCGAACGATTCGGTTTGGGAAATTATCTCGATTTAATCGCAACCTCTGAAGAGTTTGTTAATTCCGAGCTAATATTTGACGTGGTCGCCGCTGATGGAATTTCAGTCTCTGGTTCACCGATTGTAGGTGACGACCTCTTTGAACTGGAGCTCGTTGGCGACTTGGGCAGCCTTACCGGAATCGTCGTCGATCCAGGTGGGCGCTCGAGCGAGCCGCTTACAATAAATGTCTCTCGAGACGTCGTTCTTGAAGTTCAAAAGGTGGGCTCAGGGGAGGGGTCGGTTCGTGCAATCGCTGGGGCGAGTGCGGACTGCGGTTTTGTCTGCGTGGTAAGGATTCCGCTCGGAGCTATGGTGACCTTAGAGGCACAGCCAGCTCCTGGCTCAGTCTTTGGTGAATGGGCCGGTGCCTGCTCTAGTTCTGAATCCGAATGCCTCTTTTCGGCGACAAATGATGCCATGGTGTCGGCCACCTTTAAGGCGTTGCTTCGAGTCGGTGGCACGGTGCGTGGCCTAGAGGGGTCTGGCTTGGTGCTTTGGCTCAATGGCATGGACGCGTTAAGCGTTGGGTCTAATGCGTCTTTTTTCTTCTCAAAGCCGCTTGCCGACGATTCGCCCTACGATATTTCGGTCAAAGCACAGCCAACCAGTCCGGCGCAGACCTGTTCAGTCGAAAACGGCTCGGGCGTGTTAAGGGGATCGGAAGTCGACAGTGTGAGGGTCGTCTGTACGACCGATGCACCAGACTTAGCAATTTCAAAAAATGCTGGCACCGACACGATTTCGGTGAATCGTCCGCTAACCTACAGAATTGTTGTCAGGAACTCGGGGTCGCTGGATGCCGTTGGTGCAATCGTCAACGACGTTATGCCCGCTGAGCTTGTTGATATATCTTGGATTTGTCAGGCGTCTGGCGGCGCAATCTGCGAGTCCGAGGGGTCCGGCGACATTGAAGATATCGTAAATTTGCCAGTTGGGTCCGCCATTTCCTATTTTGTTACGGCGAGAGTTCGTGAAAACTTCTCTGGAGTCGTAAGGAACACGGCCTCTGTCATAGCTCCTGCTGGAATTTCGGATGGAGATCTGTCGAATAACCAAGCGACCGACGAGTCCCGAACGGTTTTGTTCGCCAGCGGTTTTGAGGCACCTAGACCGAATTAAGTTAAATGTGGAAGCCTGCTAGGAAGGGGGTCGCGGCTTCTACAGTTAGCCGCTTTAGGCAAGCGGGATTTAACGCCCGTGGGCGGGCTCGCATTTTTAGGCTGTTTTCGAAATAGAAAAGGGTCTGCGGTTTTCTCGATAGAGGTCGCCTTATCTGCTAAGTCTTACATGTTTGTAGATACTTAAAATGCGCCCTCCGGTTAAATCACGAATAGAGCAGGGTGTTCCCCTCGAAAAATGCTGTTGCTGAGAATAGCAAGGAGTGCTACGGGTGCAGCAGCAAAGCCTCCCAGAGGGCTCTGGGACGCGGATTCGGAACTGAGGCCCGGAACGCCGGTGTACCAGGTATGAGTGTCTTGCCACGACGAATGGATCCACTGTGTACCGGCTTGTGGACCGGTTTGTGTACCAAGTCGTCAGATTTCCCCGAAATCTCCTTTGTAATCAGCCCGATACAGTAACGGCGGGGCCTGGAGAAGGGATGGTGGCTACGGGTGGACTTGAACCACCGACCTCAGCATTATGAGTGCCGCGC
>CAYYZR010000139.1:0-6314 GCA_964476005.1 uncultured Halomonas sp. | reverse complement strand
GCCTCGTACATGAACGGCGGGATGGCCACCGCCGAGATCGGCTGGTAGGCCGACGACAGCGCCTTGGCCATGGTCATGGTGGCCGGCTGTATTCGATACGTCTGGCAGCCGAACGCGTTGCCGGTACGGCCGAAGCCGGTTACGACCTCGTCGTCGATGAACAGTATTCCGTGCTCGCACAGAATCGGCTGGATCTTGTCGAAATAGGTCGTCGGCGGCAGGATCAGGCCGCCGGCGCCCATCAGCGGTTCGGCAATGAATGCCGCGATCGTGTCGGCGCCCTCGCGGGCGATGACCTGCTCGAGTTCCTCGGCCAGCCGGGTCGCGAAGTCCTCTTCCGATTCACCCTCGTGCGCCTGGCGGTAATGGTGTGGCTCGGTCAGGTGGACGATGTCAGGGCCCGGCACGTCGAAGTGCGCGTGAAACGGCGGCAGCCCGGTCAGCCCGGCGGTGGCCAGCGTGGTGCCGTGGTAGCCGCTGTTGCGCGAAATGATCTTCTTCTTGTGCGGCTTGCCGATGGCATTGAAGTAGTAGCGCGCCAGCTTGATCTGGGTGTCGTTGGCGTCCGAGCCCGAGCAGCCGAACAGAAAGCGCGCACCGTCGATCGGCACCCACTCCGACAATTTGGCCGCCAGCCGGATCGACGGCTCGTTGGCTCTGGCTGCGAACAGCGGGCCGTAGCAGAACTTCTCCATCTGCTCGGCCGCCGCGTTGGCCAGTTCCTTTTCGCCGTAGCCCAAAGCCGTACACCACAGCCCGGCCATGCCCTCCAGGTATTGCCTGCCGTGCTGGTCGTAGACGTAAACGCCCTCGCCGCGCGTCCAGATCAGCGGATCGTTATCGCGCACCTGGTCGAGATTGGAGGATGGGTGAAACAGAAAGCGCTTGTCCAGCGCCTCTAGGCTTTGGTCCATGAGGGCTCATCGTTTAGTCGGGCTCAGCGCCATGATAACCGGGACAACGCTTCATCGCGCCGGATCGACCGCCAACGGCGGGATCCAATTGAGAGCCGCGGCACATGATAATTCTGCGCGCCGCAATTCTGGCGGCGCGCGTCAATCTCGCACGCGTTGCCGGCCAATCTCCCAAAACGGCCCCTACCGAGCCCGGATCGCTTTTTTCGACGCAGATTTGTCCATGATCCGGTTCCGATTTCGTACTAAGCAATAACGAGCATTCGGCATCCGGAGGACCCGATTGCCAACTTCAAATTGCTCGTCACTTTGACAGCAGCCGGAATTTCGACGATCAGGGGGTGTCGTTTCCTGCTGATTGAAAACAGCCGCGGAGTGACTTGGGGGGTTAGCCGCATGCTGGCCCTGGCGGCTTTCCATGGTTGTCGCTCGGGCTTGGCATGGCAAACGCTCGATGCCTGATTGTCAAATCAATTTCGCCGACCGGAGGAGTACCCGTGAACACCACGTTTTCCCGACTGCGCATGATGTTTCTTTCCGCCATTGCTTCCGTCAGCTTTGGGCTTGGGCACGCGTCCGAAGAGCAACTGGCCGAACCCGGCGGATTCCCGGAACAACCGGCTTCCTCAACGGTGACGGACACCGGACGCGCGGAGAATGGGGAGCCGTATCTTGCCGATGCCGCCGCTCCAGGCTCGCCTGCGCGCGCCGCCTGGCGGCTCGGGAAGATCGAGCCGGCCGTCGAGGACGCCCGGAACCGGGGGGGCAGCGTCGATATCATTCTTTATCTGGGTATCCCGGAACGGCTTCCGGCCGGGGTCGAGCGAGTCTCTGAAATCAAGTCTGGTTACCAGCCGATACTCGATGATCTGGCAACCCAGATCCGGGCGATCGTGTCGGCGAACCGGCCCGGGACGCCAATCGACGAGGCGGACGAAAGGCTCTGGGCACGCACCCGCAGCAACCTTGACACCGAACAAAGCGAAAAGCTGGATTTTCTGCGTCGCGAACTCGATGCGACCCGGGATCTGATGCGCCGGGACATCCAGACCGCCCTGCGCAACAGAGCCGAGGCGAAGTTCGTCGAGATCCGGGACGCCATCAGGAACGCCGGGGGTTCCATTAACAACGAGGTGCCCTTGACCCTTGCCATGGGCGTCACCGTGCCGTCCGATCTGGTTCCGGTTCTGGCCGAGCGCAACGATGTTCTCACGATCATGCTGGATCGGCCTCAGGAGCTGGAGCTCGATGTGAGTATTCCGAGTCTGCAGATCGATGCCTGGTGGAGCGCCGGCTTCGACGGCGGCATCTGGGATGGGGGTGTTGTCGATACCGGCGTACAGGAGGATCATCCCGCCTTTGCCTCGGTCAACTTCTTGACCGACGCAGCGGCGGGAACGGACGGCGACGGTCATGGTACTCATGTAGCAGGCATTATCGCCAGCGGGAACAGCACATTCTCCGGCGGCGCGCCGGGTCTTGACGCATTGATCTGGGGCCGGTCGGGCGGCCAGTCGACGACAATGTCGAGCATGGAGACCATGGCGGGCGATCTTGGGCAGAGTCCGGAAGTCGTCAACCACAGCCTCGGCTATGGTACGGCCAACGTGTCGGACTACAACGCCAACGACACCTTCTACGATGCCTATATCGAGAACTACGACATCCTGGTCACCAAATCGGCCGGCAATGGTGGCTGGAGCGCGAGCGCACAGACGATCACCCACCCCGCGCCCGCCTACAACCTGCTGGCCGTCGCCAACATGAACGACCGGGGGACTATTGATCGATCGGATGATGTCCGCCGGTTTGATTCCAGCATCGGACCGACCGTCAACGGCCGCCGAAAGCCCGATATCACGGCGCCGGGCACCACCATCCGCTCGACCAATGCGTTCTGGGCGGGTGCCGGCTCCGGAGCCAACCGATCGTGCCGCGATTCGAGCGTCGACTGGGACTACGTCGACTGCAGCGGAACAAGCATGGCCGCGCCGCACGTGGCGGCTGCCATCGTATTGATGGAAGACGGCGGCAACAACAATCCGATCTCACAGAAGGCCGTTCTTCTCAATACGGCCGATGCATGGACGTCGAACGACACCAGCGGTACCGGTGACGACGGACCCGTCGATGGATCGCGCTGGGATATTTCCTATGGCTGGGGCTATCTTGACGGCTGGGAATCCCAGTTCAACCGTACCGATTATTTCCTGACCTCGATCGTTCCGAGAAACGACAATGCGACCGAGGACGATTACAAGCTATACGTCGGCCAGATGTTTGCCGGTGAGAAAGCGACCATGGTCTGGGAAAAACGTGGCGTCTATGACGCCGGATCGCCGGCGTCGACGACCTACAGCCTCGCCGATCTGAACCTGCGGCTCTACAACGAGGAGACCGGCGGGCTGGTAGACAGCGAACTGGGCGGCGACGACAACGTCCACCAGGTCGCGACGGACAGCCTGATCACCGCGGTCATCAAGCCTTATGCGTGGTCGACATCGTTTTCCGGCAGCATATCCGCGGAACAGTTTGCGCTGGCAACCGAGGAAGACTTCGTCGAGGCCGTTTTTCCAGACTCCTTCCAGGGCATCGTAAGCAGGCCCTCGCAGGTTCAGCCGAACGAGGAATTCACATACCGGGGTTACGTAAGAAACGATAGCGACCTTGCCAGTCACGCCAACATGATCGAAGTCCAGTTGCCGGCCGGCTGGTCGATAATCTCGGGCCCCAATCCGCAGAACATCGGCTCGGTTCCGGGCGGCGGGACGGTGGCGGCGAACCGCGCCGAGTGGACCCTGCGCGCGCCTTCGACGCCTCAGCTCGATGTCGCGGTCCCCTTTACACATGCCCACAACTCGTACGCGGAAAGCTACGGCCCCCTCAGCTGGAACGTTACCATCGACGTGGTCCAGGACGTCACGCCGCCGAGCCCCGTTCCCGCCTTCATCACCTCCCCGACGCCGCTGAGCAGTTCGGTCATGACCATGACATCTTCCACGGCGAACGATGAACACGGCCCGGTGGAGTATTTCTTCGACTTCCTGTCGAGCCCCAGTGGCGGCAGCGGCGGGTCCAATTCCGGCTGGATCGTCTCTACGAGCTACTCCGATTCCGGCCTGGATCCGAATCACCGCTATTGCTATCGCGTCGCGGCTCGAGACAACCCGACAACGACACCGAATGTGACCGCGTACTCGCCAACATCGTGCGCATACACTTTTGCGAACCCGCCGGCTTCCGGTTCCGTGATGCTCATGACGAGCAATGCACTCCGGGTTTCCTGGAACGCGAACGGCAACCCGGCCGGGACCGAGTATTTCGTGGAGAATACGACCACCGGGGACAGCTCGGGCTGGATCAGTGCCACGACTTGGGACAACGTCGGCCTGTCCGCGGGCACGCATGAATATCAGGGCAAGGCGCGAAATGGTCTGGGCATCGAGACGGGCTGGATCGTCCTAGGCAACCAGGATATAGATGCCGACATGATGTTCCTCGACGGCTTCGAAACGGTAGGCGTGCCCTGATATTCAAAAGGTCGAGAATTTCGGCGAACTCGGGTAGTAGGCCGCTGCGTTACGCGTCGCGGGATTGCCCCATGGCTTCGTGGAATCGTGTGTCTTCGTCGACGAGCGCCCTGCCCCAGTCCGGCTCCAGCTGCAAGGCGGTCCAGCGCTCGACGTTGACGGGGTCGGGCGCATTGCCCGAGAGCCAGTCGGCCAGCCGATTTACCAGCGCACCGCGATCGTCGGGTGGATAGCGGTATTCGGCAGGATAGATTTCCGGGTAGCACAATGCGTCCGGCACCAGCGGCAGGCAGCCCGCGCTGGCTGCCTCGAGCATGCCCAGCCCCTGGAACTCGTGGGTGGCGGTGCTGACCGCGATCGCGGCACGGCCCAGCACGGCACGGTATTCGCTTGTCGGCAACGCGTCGTCGGCAACGATACGCTCGGGCATTGCCTCGCGTAGCCTGGCCAGCGCTGCGGGCGTCTTGCGGTGGCGCGGGCCCAGCAGCGCGAGTCGAAATTCGACGCCGCGTTGACCCAGCGCGATCATCGCATCGGCGAACAAATCGGGATTCTTGTCGTACTCCCAGCGGTGGTTCCACGCAATCAGTGCCCGGTCACGGACGTCGGCCGGGCGTATCGGGTCGATCGGCACGGGCACAGTCCGCGATTTTTCTGCAATCCGGCTGCTCACGCCTTCCGGCACGTGATCCGGCATCCGCGCCAGCAAGGCGTCGATCCCGCCGATGAAGGTCCGGCGGTTGTAGTCCGAGTTGAACAGCACGCGATCGGCCGCCAGCGCCGAATACAGCTGCACCATCTGGGCCTCCAACGACGTCGTCTGAGCGGCGCTTTTCGGGTAGGCGAACTGGTTCTCGTGGAAATAAAGCACGGTGCGCACACCGGCCAGGCGTGGATGCAGACCCTTGAGCGTGGCCAGATCCACCATCGACGTCGCAATGATCAGATCCGGCGTTTGCGCGGGCAGCGAATCCAGCCAGCTCAGCGGATTGCCCCGGATGCGCCAGGAGAAATGCCGGCCGGGCAACTCGAAGCGCTGCCAGTCGAACTCGCTGAACGTCGAGAGCAGCCAGTCGGCCCAGCGCGCATGACTCTGGGCTCGGTACGCCGACAGCAGCCAGGCCCAGGGCTTCACCTGCAATGGTCCACGGTCAATGACAGTGTTTCAGGTTCTTGCCGATCAGCGGCGAGTTGACCGGCCGGGGTCTCAACGCCACTGGAAATGGCCATGCGTGCTTCGTTCATGAGAGTCCCATTCAAGCCGAATCTGTTTCTTACCTTAACGCAGAGCCGATGGCCGTATACGAAAAACCCCGCCGGAGCGGGGTCTCGAATCACGTCAGGACGAACGCCGGGATCACTCCAGGTCGAGGAAGCTGCGGAGCTGCTCCGAGCGGGTCGGATGGCGCAGCTTGCGCAACGCCTTGGCTTCTATTTGCCGGATGCGCTCGCGGGTGACGTCGAACTGCTTGCCGACCTCCTCCAGCGTGTGGTCGGTGTTCATGTCGATCCCGAAGCGCATGCGAAGCACCTTCGCCTCGCGCGGCGTCAGGCCGCCGAGCACCTTCTGCACCGTGTCGGTAAGCCCCGTGGTGGTGGCCTTGTCGACCGGCGACAGGATGTTGAGATCCTCGATGAAATCGCCCAGGTGCGAATCCTCGTCGTCGCCGATGGGCGTTTCCATCGAGATCGGCTCCTTGGCGATCTTGAGCACCTTGCGCACCTTGTCTTCCGGCATTTCCATCTTCACCGAAAGCTCTTCGGCCGTCGGCTCTCGACCCATTTCCTGAAGCATTTGCCTGGAAATCCGGTTCAGCTTGTTGATCGTCTCGATCATGTGAACCGGAATTCGAATCGTGCGCGCCTGGTC
>CAYYZR010000138.1:0-6355 GCA_964476005.1 uncultured Halomonas sp. | reverse complement strand
GAAGCGAAGCGCACCAGGAAATCTCTGCCGATCAACTCCGCCGCCCGGCGAAGAACCCCCGCAGCATCTCCCCGGCCTCGTCACCCATCAACCCGGCCGAGACGATGCATCGATGGTTCATGTGCGGATGGTCAAGCAGATTCATGATCGAGCCGCCCGCCCCCACCCGCGGATCCCACGCCGCGAACACCACGCGCTGGATGCGCGCGTGCACCAGCGCCCCGGCGCACATTGCGCACGGCTCCAGCGTCACGTAAAGCGTGGCCCCCGGCAGCCGGTAATTGCCGGCCGCGGCACAAGCCCCGCGCAGCGCCACCATTTCGGCATGACCGCTGGGATCCGAATCGCGAATCACCCGGTTGTTGCCCTCGCCGACGATTTCCCCGCCGTGCTCGATCACCGCGCCGACGGCCACCTCCCCGGCCGCCTCGGCCTCGGCCGCAAGTTCCAGCGCCCGGCGCATAAGGTTCTTTTCTTGTTGCTGCCAGATCACTTTCCGTTTTACCTTTGCACGAATTCCGGAGGTAGGCGCAGATTAGCGCAGAACGACCCACACCGAAAAGCCGGGAGCAATACCCTGCAAGGCAATCGCCCGGATTCGGAAGGGAAATCACGCCATGGGGTGCTGAGATTTATACGACCGGAGGAAACAAGATGCGATGAAGGATCTCGATCCGACACTCGACGACCAGACCACCCTGAGGACCGTATCTATCCAGAACCGATCAGTCTAAGGATGTTGGCATACCTGAACGAACGCATTGCAGATGGCGAAAGTCGGTTTGCGTCCCGGTACTCCTTGATTCCGGACCCTTCGACGAGCCTGTTCATGAAGCTGTATAAAGCGCAGATGGAAATTGCATCGAAAAGGGCATCGTCATCCCAGCCTTCGGCGAATACCGCGTCGGCATCAGACTGTTCAACTGACTTGGGATCCACGGTAAGCTTCCTGACGTACTCGAGAACAGGCGCGAGTTTCCCGGGAAGGACGTTCCAGTCAAAGACGATCGAGTCGGTACCGAAGACAGACGGGTCTATCCCGAAGGCTTCCGCGTAGCGTCGATGTGCCGTGAAACAGTACGCGCACCCGTTCAAGGACGATACATAAGCCGCTATCAGCTCTCGCTCACCGATGGAAAACGCCGAGTTATCCTCACGCAGCACGATGTCATGGTATTCAAGCAAGGGCTTTACAGCCTTCGGAAATCTCTTGAATATTGCCATTACATCAGCCGCTTTTTTCACGCTTTGAAAAAAGCTCATTTCATTTCTCCATTTAAATCAGAACTCTGCCGCGGTCTACAGCTAGAATTGCGCACCGATCCTGATGCCATAGGTTCTCGGGGCAGCAAAAACGCCTTTAAAGCTGGGGCCCGATCCGATAATGAACGTTCCGGTCGAAACCGAAGACAGGACGTTATTGTCTTCGATGTTCTGCACAAAGCCTTCAACGAACCATGACTCCTCTGCGCTCGAATAACGCAACCGGACATCCGTTTTACTGAAACCGTCTCTACGGTCGCTTTCGCGGTTCTGGACCCGAAGAAACGCATCACTCTCATAATGGAATTGAACGAGCGGCACCAATGTGCCTGAGCCTACAGGGAGAGTGAACGGCTCCAGTGTGAGCGTTGCTGTAAACTCCGGAGCGTTGACCAACCGATTACCCGAAAGATCCTCCACGCGGCCGGTAAGATCATCCAGGACGTTGGGGAACCGCTGGAACTCCGTATCCAGGTAACCGAGCGAGAATGCAACATATCCCCCTTCCCAAGGCCGTGACGAACCCTCGAGCTCGAGGCCCCAGATATCGGCGGAGGCCGCATTACGGGTAATGTTCTCGATAACGCCGCTCGACTGCGTTTCCACCTGGGCAAGTTGCAGATCCTGGTAGTCATAAAAGAACCCGGCAGCGCTCAACCGAATCAGATCACCAAATAGCCCGGTCTTGATGCCCGCCTCGTACGATGTCACCGTCTCGGGATCATATACTTGTTGACTTTGGCCTCGGTTGAAGCCGCCAGCTTTATATCCAGTGCTGACGGATCCATAAAGCAGTGTTTCATCCGGCAGGGTGTAGTCCAGCGCGACACGCCAGGTAACCTCGTCAAAATCGGCACTTTGATTCTGCGATATGATCTGCAACGGCGGCGGGCCCATGGCATCCAGTCGCCGAATGATTTGCTGGCTGTCGGGCTTTTTCTTTTCGTCTTTCGTGTAGCGTCCACCGACAGTGAGATCCAGACTGTTAGTCAATGCGTACGTGCCCTGTGCGAAAAAGGCATAGGAGCGATTGCTCTGGTTCCGATCCACAAAGTCGAAATCCAGCCGGCTGAAGGCACCGAAACTTGTGGGAATCTGGATATTGAATATGCTGTTCAACTCCTCGTCCAGGTAAAATGCGCCTGCGACCCAATCCAGGTTGCGGTCCCCGTTGGAGGTTAGTCTCAGTTCGTGCGTGATGGACTCGGAGGAAAACGTCTCCTGCAGGATTGAATCCGAAACTGCGGTTCCATCGAGGTCGTTGAGCGCCTCGCGCTCCTCGTCACGATAGGAGATTTGATACGTCGCAGTCGCAAAATCAAGGTCATAATCGACATTGAGCCGTGCGGCATCGGTGCTGTTGTCGCGAAAGCCCCTGGTATCCAGGGGGAATCTGGTCCGGCTTGGAGCGACGACAGAGGGATTCGGGTTTCCTTCAAACGGCAGAAAAGCCTGGACACCCCCTACGCCGCTCTTGTGATACGTCTCATATGTGCCGAGGATTGTGAGCCTGTCCGTGGGCCGTCCCATGACATGCAGCCGCCCTGCAAAATCATCGGCGTCGTCTCCTTGCTCACGCACCGGCGAATTGTCCCTGAACCCGTCACGCGACTCGGAAATGAAGGCCATCCGCATGGCAAGCGCGTCGTCGACCAGCGGGACATTGATTGCGCCGGTCGTCAGGAACTGATCGAAGTTTCCGTAACGCGTCTCAATGAAGCCACCTAATTCGTTTTCGGGTTTGCGGCTGATGAGATTCACCGCTCCGGAAGTGCTGTTTCGTCCGTACAGCGTGCCTTGAGGGCCACGCAAGATTTCGACCCGTTCGAGATCGAAGAAATAGGCGTTTGCGCCCGAGAGTCGCGGCACATAGCCACCGTCGATGTGAAATGCGGTGGTCGGATCGGCTTCGTTTCTTGTGTCGGTAGCAGAGATTCCCCGTATCGTAATAATGACCGCGTCGCGGGAAGTCTCGTTGGCAAAGTTCACGTTGGGAGCCAGTTGACCGATCGCCGACGTATCCGTCGCGCCCATCCGGGAAAGCGCCTCTCCCGAGACCGCAGTGACTGCCAGGGGCACCGCGGACAGCGCCTCTTCACGCCGCTGAGCCGTTACGACGATCCTGTCGCGAGACTCAGGATCGCTTGCCTCCACCGATTCTGCATCTACCGGTTCCGAGTCGTCTTCTGTCTGTGCCCAACTCACTATTGGGGCCTGACCGAATACAAAAAACAACAGCGTGATCGCTAATTTTTTCATTTGAATGCTCCCACGAATTCGAATATAATGCTTGAATATGAAAGCATATTGGATTTTACGATTTGTTGCAAGTGAAAATTTATCTGAATGCTGTAAATTTGAGTTGCCCCACCCCTCGTGGGCACTTGCCCCCCCCCCTGAGAACTGGAGATGTTCGAAATGCCAAGAGCCCATCGCTCATGTCCGGAGGCGTTCCGGCAACAGATAGCCGACCGGGTACGATCTCACTGCAGGCCCGAGTCGCCCGCGCTGGCGTTTCAGGCGACAGCGCAGTCGATTTGCAACCAGGTTGCCCCAGGCCGATCGAGTTCCGGACACAGCACATCGTGTTCAGCTCGATCCCGAACCGCGAAACGTTCACCCAAGGGAGTTCAGGTTAAATGATGGATTTGCACTCGCACCTCCCCTATCGCTTTGCCCAATTGTCGCTTCGCATCCGTCGGGCCACCTCTGAACGTTTTGTTCGCGCTCTCGGCATATCGACCCGTGAGTGGCGAGCGATTGGGATGATAGGCATAAAGGGGCCTTGTACGCCCACGCGGCTCAGCGAACTCACGGGCATGGACCGGGCGACCATCACCCGCGCTACGGCCAGACTGATCAAGCTGAACTTGCTCTATCGCTCCGCTCACGAGAGCGACAGCAGGAGCGTGATGCTGGAATTGACGCCGGAAGGCGCCGAGCTTTGCGGACGGATCGTTCCCAAGGTCGCCCATTCCGGCGAAATGGTGCGAAATCTGTACAGCCCTGGCGAATTCGCGCTTTTTCTGGAGTTCATCGACCGCCTCGATGACGCGATTTCGAAAGGCCTTTTCGATGAGGAGGAAGCACTCAATCCTTCAGTTTCGCTTGAATCTGAAAGTTAATTTGGTAATATCTGATTCTGGAACTTTGTATTTTCCGGGTGATTTCGGCAACCGCCGTCCGGCTATCGACGGCGTTCCGGACAAATTTGTGGGCACGGTCACTGTGATGATCGGGTTGCGCAGGGCCTGAATTTTGCCTGAAAGGAGGGGTTTTTATGCGTGCTCAAAGCAACTGGTCCTCTCGCGGCGCCTTCATTCTGGCGGCTGCGGGCTCTGCTGTCGGCCTTGGCAATCTGTGGCGTTTTCCAGCGGAAGCAGGTACACACGGCGGCGCGGCCTTCGTTCTGGTCTATCTGGCTTGCATAGCGCTAATCGGCATTCCCCTGCTGCTCGCCGAGTTCGTAATTGGCCGCACCGGCCGTAGCAGCGCAGTCGAAAGCACGCTTATCCTGGCTCGCCAATCGGGTGCATCGCCGGCGTGGGCAAGCCTGGCCTGGCTGGGGATGCTCGCAACGTTCCTGGCACTGAGTGGCTATACGATAGTGATCGGCTGGGTTCTTTATTTCACGGGCCAATTTGCAGTGGAATTCATCATGGCGGTCAGTCATGGCGACCCGCTTGCCGGAGCGTTTGAAGGCAAGTCGGATCGCGAAGTTCGTGGCATGATGTCCGGGCTTTTTTCAGGGCCGCTGCTGCTCTTTCTCTTGCACTTGTTCGTAAGTGCTTGCACTGCGGCGATTGTGCTGCGTGGCGTCCGCGCCGGGATCGAGGCGCTGGCCCGTTGGGGCATGCCTCTGTTTTTCGCATTGATCGTCGCCATTGCCATCTATGCCGCGACGGTGGGCGACCTCGCGGCGGCAACGAAGTTTCTTTTCGCGCCCGATTTCAATCTGGCACTGCAACCGAGGGTGATAAGCGCCGCCCTGGGCCAGGCTTTCTTTTCGCTCGCGCTCGGCGGCGCAGCCATGATCACCTACGGCGCCTATGTGTCGCGCGAAACCAGCCTGCCTGGCGCAAGTGTGACAGTTGCGGGGTTGGACACATTTGTGGCGATAATCGCGGGCTTTGCAATTTTTCCAATCGTGTTTTCGGTTGGATTGCCACCAAGCGCCGGGCCCGGTCTGATCTTTCAAAGCATGCCTCTTGCCTTCCAGACCATGCCCGCGGGCGCGTTGATCGGACTTTTATTCTTTGCCTTGTTCTTTCTCGCGGGGATCACGTCTTCAGTGGCCATGCTGGAGGTAGTTGTAGCCTGGAGCTGCCGCCGGTTTGATATCCAGCGGAAAAGCGCAACGATCGTTCTTTCTGCTGTTGCCTTTTGCGTTGGACTGCCCGCGCTTCTGAGCCTGAATATCCTGAGTGACGTTCGGCCGCTGTTTTTCGTTCCAGGATTTCGCGATGCGAGCTGGTTCGATGCGCAATTTGAATTAATCTCTCGATTATTACTGCCACTGGCCGGTCTGATTACGGCGATATTTATCGGCTGGATTGCCGACCGCAAGCTTGTGGATGAACAAACAGGTCTCGGCGGACGAAACCTTCTACTCTGGAGGTTGCTCGTAGCCTGGCTCTGTCCGCTCGGTCTCGCTACGATGCTTTTATTCGGCATGTTTCCCGAACTCTTCGGCGATGCCGGCCCTGCATCCTGAAACGAGCTGGTGCAGCAGCGAAAAAGAGCTCGGGGAACTCGGGTTCAGGTCATGTGACGTGCATTGGCTGAAAAAGCAGCGTTATCCACCAAGCGCTGAATCAAAAATCTCCGCGGAAACGTTTTTTTGATCGAGAAGCATTCTCATAGTGCGGGTCTCGATCACCTGTCGGCGACCGCGTCCTCGCGCAATTTGTCTCCAATGTCCTCAAGGCCGGAGAAGGTGCGTCCGAAAGTCTGAGTCTGGACACCCGCCTCGTGGGAATTTTTTGCGCTACACGGCGTTACACTCGAGACGAGTCCCTGCGCGCACCTGCCGCCGCCACCGTGCGCACGAGCGATGAACCATAGACATGCAGCATAGACATCAAACCCCGTC
>CAYYZR010000137.1:0-6427 GCA_964476005.1 uncultured Halomonas sp. | reverse complement strand
TCTTCAATGAAAGCGTCTGGCCCCGGACGATGCGCGCCATGTCCAGCCAGTTGACCGCCCCGATGGCGACGAATATGAGGAAGATATTGCGCCCGAACACCACCATCAGCAGGATCACGAAGAACATGAACGGCAGCGCGTAGATCGCATCCACCGCGCGCATCATCCAGTTGTCGACCCGCCCGCCGAGGTAGCCGGCGACGGCGCCGTAGGTCACCCCGATCAACAGCGAGACCAGCGTGGCGATGACGCCGACCAGCAGCGAGATGCGCCCGCCGACCATCACCCGCTCGAACAGGTCGCGCCCCAACGCGTCGGTACCCATCACGTGACCGGTTTCCAGCGACGGCGGCGTGGAGTAATTGTCCCAGTCGGGAATCTCGTGGTCCCACGGGTTCAGCATCGGTCCGACCGTGACCAGCACGATGATGGCCAACAGGATCAGCGCGCCGGCCACCGCGGCCTTGTTGCGCTTGAGCCGGTGCCAGGCATCCACGTACAACGAACGGCCCTTGACCCGACGCTTGTCCATGGCCTGCTCGAAAATATCGATTGTGCGCTCGGCGGGCTCAGGACTCATAGCGAATCCTCGGGTCCAGCCAGGCGTAAAGCAGGTCGACCAGGTAATTGAGGATGATGATCAAAACGCCGTAGAAGATCACCACGCCCATCACCAGCGTGTAGTCGCGGTTGAGCGCGCCCTGTACGAAGTGGCTGCCGATGCCCGGGATCGTGAAGATGCGCTCGATGACGACCGAGCCGGTAAGGATTGCGGCCGCCGCCGGGCCCAGGTAGGAAATCACCGGCAGCAGCGCGGGCTTGAGGGCGTGGCGCAGCAGGACTTCGTGCTCGGGCATGCCCTTGGCCCGGGCGGTGCGGATGAAGCTCGAGTGCAGCACCTCGATCATGGAGCCGCGGGTGATGCGCGCGACATACGCGATCATCGGCAGCGACAGCGCGATGGCCGGCAACACCATTCGCTGCACCGAGCCGTCCCAGCCGCCGGCCGGCAGCCAGCCGAGCATGATGGCGAACACCAGGATGAGAATGGGCGCTGCGACGAAGTTGGGAATCGATATGCCGATCATCGCCGTCGACATGGTCACGTAGTCCCAGGCCGAGTTCTGCTTGAGCGCGGCCCATACACCGATGCCGACACCGACGACGAATGCCAACAGCAGCGCGATGCCGCCCAGCGTGAACGATACCGGCGCGCCCTGCGCGATCAGCTGGTTCACCGTCCAGTCGCGGTAGTGGAACGACGGCCCGAAGTCGAATTGCGCGATGTCGCCCAGGTAGCGGAAGTACTGGATGATCAACGGGTCGTCGAGCTGGTACTTGGCCTCCAGGTTGGCCTCGATTTCCGGCGGCAGTGCCTTCTCCGAATCGAACGGCCCGCCGGGCGCGATGCGGATCAGGAAGAACGCCACGGTGATCAGAATGAGCAGCGTCGGGATGGCCGAGGCCAGGCGCTTGAGAGAATAGTTCAGCATGAGCTCACGTGGTCCCCTCGTCGACGACCGTCACATCCCCTGCCTTGCCCGAGTCGGTTTCGGCTTCCGGCGCCGCTTCCGCCTGCACGGCCGCAGCCTCCGCCTCGGCTTGGGCGCGGGATTTGACGAAGAACATCTGCCGGCTGGGGTGGAAGTCCATGACGTTGGGCTCCCAGCCCTTGAGCAGCGGGTTGACCAGGCGCTTGGTGACGTAGGTGTAGACCGGCAGCACGACCTGGTCGGCCAGCAGCATGCGTTCGGCTTCCACCATCAGGTTGCGGCGCCGGGCCGGGATGCGCTCGGTAGAGATCTGTTCGAGCAGGCGATCGTAGCGCGGATTGTCGTAACCGGAATCGTTGCGCCGATGCTCGGAATGGAACAGCTCCAGGAAAGTGAAGGCATCCTGGTAGTCGCCGATCCACCCGGCGCGGAACACTTCGGTGTTGCGTCTCATCGCCCGGTTCTGCAGAAACACACGGAACTCTTCGTTGATCAACCGCGTACGCACGCCCAGCGTCTGCTTCCACATCGCCGCGATGGCCACGGCGATCTTGCGGTGGTTCTCCGAGGTGTTATAGCGAAGCTCCACTTCCAGCGGATTGTCTTCGGAATAGCCGGCCTCGCGATACAGCTCGCGCGCCATTTGCTCGCGCTGGTCCTGGGTCAGCTCGGCGTAATCGGGCGTCGGCGGCTCGTAGTCGGGCAGGCCTCCGGGCACCAGGGTGAAAGTCGGAATCTCGCCGAACTGGGTGACCTTGCCGGTGAGTATTTGGCGATCAACGGCCAGGTTCAAGGCCCGGCGCAGCGGCAGGTTGTCCCTGAAAGGGCCTCGGGTCAGATTGAAGCCGAAATAGTAGGTGCCGAACCAGGGCGAGACCGACAGCGCCTGCGGCAGGTTGATGCTCAGCCAGCCGAACAGGTTGCTGGGCACCTGGTCGGTCCAGTGCAGGTCGCCGACGCGGAAGCGCTGAAACTCGGTGTTCTCGTCCTCGATCGGGTAGAACACCACGCGCTCGATGATCACCTCACCTGCCGAGTGGTAATCGAGATTCCTGTCCAGCACCAGGCGCGAACGCGGCACCCACTCGACCAGCTTGTAGGCGCCGTTCGAGACCAGGTTGCCCGGCAAAACGAAATCATCGCCGTGCTCGGCCAGGCTGGGCGCGTGCACCGGGTAGGTCGAGGCGTGCGTGAGCAGACCGAGGAAATACGGCGTGGGATCGTCCAGCCGGATCTGCACGGTGCGCTCGTTCAGCGCCTCGACGCCCAGGTTCTCGGGCGGCTGGTCGCCGGCCAGGATGGCCTGGGCGTTTTCGATCGGCATCAGCATGCGCCCGTAGACCGCCGCGGTGTTCGGGTTCACCGAGCGGCGGAAACTGAACACGAAATCCTCGGCGGTGAGCGGGTCGCCGTTGGACCAGCGTCCGTCCTCGCGCAGATAGAAGGTGTAGGTCATGCCGTCACGGCTGATGTCCCAGCGCCCGGCCGCTCCGGGCACGATGCGTCCGTCCGGCGCAGTGGTGGCCAGGCCCTCGAACAGGTCGCGCAGGATATTGGCCGTGGGCACGCCCTCGGCGCGGTGCGGGTCCAGGGTCTGCGGCTCTTCGCCGTTGCCTCGGTGCAGGACCTGCTGCTTCGCCAGAATTTCCGGGGCCGGACGCCCGAGCACGTCCAGCACAACGGGTACGGGCTCGGCCAGCCGGATCGGCTGGGGTGGCAGCTGTTCGCTTCCGTCGCCACAGCCGGCCAGCATCAACGCCAGGCCGAGCAGCACCGCAAACGATACATTGACGCGCGCATTCGGCATCAGGGTTGTCCGGGCTCCAGCCTCAGCCAGCGCGAAAGATGAATGTCCATCGGGTTGTTCTCGTATCCCGAGATCTCGGGTCGCACCAGGTGCCTGGAGACATAGTAGTACAGCGGGATAATGGCATTGCGGTCGAGAAGCGCCTGCTCGGCCTGCCACAGGATCCGGGTGCGCGCCTCGCCTCGCGCCTGCTCGGCCCGGTCCAGCAGCGCATCGAGAACCGGATCCCGCAGAAACGCGTAGTTCAGTGGACTTTCGGAATGGAAATTTCCGAGGAAGTTGCCCGGGTCGGCCCAGTCGGCAATCCAGCCGCCGCGAACGATCTCGGTGATCCGGCCATGGCGGCGGTTGGTGACGAACACCTTCCATTCCTCGTTGACCAATCGGGTGGAAATGCCCAGGTGCTGCTTCCACATCGCCGCCACCGCCGCCGAAAGACGGCGATGCGCGAGCGAGGAATTGAACCGGAGTTCCACCGTCAGCGGCCTTTCGGCAAAGCCCGCCTCGAAGAGCAACTGCCTGGCCCGCTCGATCTGCTCGGACCGCGACATGCGCGCCTCGGGCGGCGGCTGGTCGGGCCAGCCATCGAGCCCGGGCGGCACCAGCTGCCAGGCCGGAAGTTCGCCGGTGCCCAGCACCCGATCGACGATGATTTTGCGGTCGACGGCCAACGAAAGCGCTTCGCGCAGCTCGGGGCTGTTGTCGAACGGCGCTCGGCGCAGGTTGTAGACCAGGTAAAAGCTGCCCAGGTATGGCGAGATGCGCAGCGAATCGCCCAGCTCGCGCTTGAGCCAGTCGAGCCGGCCCGGCGGCACGGCTTCGGTAATATGCAGTTCGCCGGCGCGGAAGCGCCCGAGCTCGGCCGAGGGATCTTCGGTCACGTGCCAGACGACGGCGTCGGCGGCCACCGTGTCGGCCTCGCGGAAATTCGGGTTGCGACGCAGCACAAAACGGGCCCCGGGGACGCGTTCCTCGAGCACGAACGCGCCGCTGAACAGCTCGCGCCCGTCGCCCGGCCACGGAAACGTCACCGGCAGCGTCAAAAGTTCCTCGAACCAGGGCACGGCGCGCTCGAGCCGAATTTTCAAACGATGCCCGGAAAGGGCGGTCACAGTCTCGATCGGGTCCAGCCAGCCTGCCGTGGGCGACGCGGTGGCCGGGTCGACCGCGCGGGCGAAACCGCGCTCGAAATCGGCCGTGGTAACGGGTGATCCGTCGGACCACCGCGCGTCGGGATCGAGCTCGAAAGTCCAGCTGCGGCCATCGTCGGACACCTGCCATTCGCGCGCGATGCCGGGCACCGGGCGTCCGACCGCATCACGGGTCAGCAGGCCTTCGTGCAGGTCACGCAGCAGGTTGAAGGCCGAAAGGCCCTGGGCGCGATGGATGTCCAGCGTGTCGGGCGAAGGCCCCAGCCCGCGGTGGATTTCGTCGGCGGTGGCGGCAAGGCTCGCCAAGGTCAGCAGCACCGTCGCCAGCAGCGCAGCGACGCGTCCCACTCGCCGGCTCGGCCGGGCCTGTGTCGGGTTGGTCGCCGCGGCAGGATTCATCGGCGGCTAGTGTACCCTGCGATCAGGTCCGTGGCGTTCAGGGGGTACCTGATTGAGACTGCTTACCCATGATTGCTATAGGGAACGTGCATGCGAAGCGCATGTCGATAGGCGATAATCCGGGTTTCAGCCGCCGGCCCAGTTGACGATACATGAGCGATTCCACGCAAGCATCACCGACCATTACCGATGCCCGACAGCTGGTGGAATACCTGGCCGCCGGCTGCAAGCCGAAGGAAAACTGGCGTATCGGCACCGAGCACGAGAAATTCGGCTTCACGTTGGCCGACCGCGCACCGCTGCCCTACGAGGGCGAAAACGGCATCGGCGTGCTGCTGGGCCGACTCGCCGATCGCTACGACTGGCAGCCGGAAACCGAGAACGGCAACATCATCGCGCTCAAGCGCGCCGGCTGTTCGATCACGCTGGAGCCGGGCGGCCAGTTCGAGCTTTCCGGCGACCTGCTGGAAAACCTGCACGAGACCTGCAACGAGGTCAATTCACACCTGGCCGAAGTCAGATCCATCGCCGAGCCGATGGGGCTGGGCTTCCTGGGTCTCGGGTTCCACCCCACCGCCAGGCGCGAAGACATTCCATGGATGCCCAAGGACCGCTACAAGATCATGCGCGCGCACATGCCGCGGGTGGGCACGCTGGGCCTGGACATGATGACGCGCACCTGCACGGTGCAGGTCAACCTGGATTTTTCCAGCGAGCAGGACATGGCCGACAAGTTCCGCGCCTCGCTGGCGCTGCAGCCGATCGCCACGGCCCTGTTCGCCAACTCGCCGTTTCTCGAGGGCAAGCCGTCGGGCTACCTGAGCTACCGCAGCCACATCTGGACCGATACCGATTCCCAGCGCACCGGCCAGCTGCCGTTCGTGTTCGAGCCCGGCTTCGGCTTCGAGCGCTATGCCGAATGGATGCTGGACGTGCCGATGTACTTCGTGCGCCGCGAGGGGCGCTACATCGACGCCGCCGGACAGTCGTTCCGAGACTTCATGGCCGGCAAGCTGCCGGCACTACCGGGCGAATACCCGACCATGGCCGACTGGGAAGACCACCTGACCACCGCTTTTCCCGAGGTGCGCCTGAAGAAATTCCTGGAAATGCGCGGCGCCGACGGCGGGCCATGGAAGCGCCTTTGCGCGCTGCCGGCGCTGTGGGTGGGCGCGCTGTACGACTCGACCAGCCTGGACGGTTGCCTGGAGCTCATCAAGGGCTGGAGCAGCGAAGACCTGCACCGGCTGCGCGGCGATGTCTCACGCGATGGGCTCAAGGCGCGCATCGGCGGGCGCAGCGTGCGGGAAATTGCCGCCGACGTGCTGTCGCTGGCCCACACGGGGCTTGCCGGCCGCCGTCGGCTCAATGCCGCTGGCGACGACGAAACCGGCTTCCTGCAGCCGCTGCATCGGATCGTGAAGACCGGCCTGACCCCGGCCGAGGCGCTGCTGGAACGCTACGAGAGCGAATGGAACGGTAATCTGGATCCGCTGTTCGTAGAGCAGGCATATTATTAGTCATTACAACGACATGCCTTCGGCAGTCGTTGATCGCCATTGGCGGCGCCGCTAGAA
>CAYYZR010000136.1:0-6472 GCA_964476005.1 uncultured Halomonas sp. | reverse complement strand
TCTGGCCGGCCGACATGGCCTACGGCTGGGACCGGGTGCTGCCGGCGATCGTCGAATCGATCCAGATTGCCTGGATCGGTACCATTATCGCGGCCATTCTCTCACTGCCGCTGGCGCTGTTCGGCGCGCGCACGCTGTTCCCGCGCCTGGCGCGCGGGGTCAAGCTGATCTCGGCCACGGCGCGCGCCTTTCCCGAAATTCTGCTGGCCATCTACTTCGTGCCCATTGTCGGCCTGGGTGCGTTCGCCGGCGCGCTGGCGATCGGTATTTCATCGGTCGGCATGCTGACCAAGCTCGGCGCCGAAGTGGTCGACTCGCTTGATTTCGGCACCGTCGAGGCGGTCGAAGCCGCCGGCGGTTCGCGCATCCAGGCGCTGCGCTGGGCCGTGCTTCCGGCAGTGTTGCCGGAGATCATCGCGCACTGGCTGTTCCGGTTCGAACTCAACATCCGCGCCTCGGCCGTGCTCGGCGTTGTCGGCGCCGGCGGCGTTGGCGGTGTGCTGCTCAATACGCTGCGCTATCGTCACTTCGACAAGGCTGCCGCGGTGCTGATTCTGACCATCCTGGTGGTGCTGGCCATCGACACGATTTCGGGTGAGATTCGGCGCAAGATCATTCGCGGCTGAGCAGGCTTCGCACTGCCCGCATGCCGGCGGTTCCGAACCTCGGAGTCGCACAATCGCAGTTTCTATCCGCGCCGCTCCGGCAGCGCCAGCGCATGCTTGACCACGCCGTAGGCGAAGCTTGTATCGATCGAAGCGATTCCCGGAATGGTGTGAATGACTTCGCGTATGAAGCGTTCGTAGCCCTCCAGGCTCGAGGCGACCACGCGCAGCAGGTAGTCGCGCTGCCCGGTCATGAGAAAGCAGTCCATGATTTCGTCGATGGCGCGAACCCGACGCTCGAACTCGCCGACCGTGGCGGTATCGTGCCGCTCAAGTGCAATCCGGATGAACACGGTGATCGGCAGACCGAGCGCCTGCTGGTCGACGATGGCCGTGTAGCCGCGGATCACGCCGCTTTGTTCGAGCTGACGCACGCGGCGCAGGCACGGCGACGGCGACAGGTTCACGCGCTGGGCCAGTTCGTGATTGCTGAGCCGGGCATCGAGTTGCAGCTGATGCAGAATCTGGAAATCTTTCTTGTCCATGATCGATAAAAATTAGCAGAATATGCCATTATTATGGCTTTTCGAGCGATATATTGAAAGCACATTGCTGGATGAAAGGCATAGTATTTCGGCAGGTTCCCGCAGAGTCTTCGCCATGCAGCATTTCACCCCGCCCGGTTTTGCAACCCGATCCATCCATGCCGGCTACGATGGCGACCCGACCGGCGCGCTGACCCCGCCGGTGCACATGACTTCGACCTACGTATTCGATGACGTGCAGCAGGGTGCCGAGCGTTTTTCGGGCGACTCGGCGGGACACGTCTATTCGCGCATCTCGAACCCGACCGTCGATGTACTGGAGAAGCGCCTGGCCAGCCTCGAAGGCGCCGAAAAGGCGCTGGCGACGGCCTCCGGGATGGGCGCCATTACCTCATTGCTGTGGACGCTCCTGAAGCCCGGCGACGAGATCATCGCCGACAAGACGCTTTATGGCTGCACCTGGTCGTTCCTGCACCACGGCCTGGCCCGTTTCGGTATCGGCGTACGCCACGTCGATCTTTCGCATCCCGAGCGGCTGGCGGCGGTGATCGGGCCGCGCACCCGGGTGGTCTATTTCGAAACGCCGGCCAACCCGACCAACCGGCTGGTCGATATCGCGGCCGTTTCGGCCATTGCGCGTGCGACCGGGGCACGGGTGGTGGTCGACAATACCTACGCCACGCCGGTCCTGACGCGCCCGCTGGCGCGCGGCGCCGATTTCGTGGTGCATTCGGCCACCAAGTACCTGGGCGGCCACGGCGACCTGATCGCGGGCATGGTCGCCGGTGGCGCCGAAGATATCGACGAAGTGCGCATGCTGGGGATCAAGGATCTGACCGGCGCGGTGATGTCGCCGTGGACGGCCCACCTGGTGATGCGCGGCATCAAGACGCTCGAGCTTCGGATGCAGCGGCACTGTGAATCCGCGCGGGAAATCGCGCGCTGGCTGGAGTCGGTTGCGTCGGTCGAGCGCGTGCACTATCCGGGGCTTCAATCGAGCCCGCAGCATCAACTGGCAAAGTGCCAGATGGACGATTTCGGCGGGATGATCGCGTTCGAACTGCGCGGCGGCCTGCGGGCCGGGACGGAAATGATGAATGCGCTGGGGTTGATCAAGCGCGCCGTCTCGCTTGGCGACGCCGAGACCTTGATCCAGCACCCGGCCAGCATGACGCATTCATCGATGAGCGCGGAACAACGCGCGGAACACGGCATTTCCGATGGCCTGGTGCGGCTGTCGGTGGGCCTGGAAACGCCGACCGATCTGATCGCCGATCTCGACCAGGCGCTGCATGCAGGCCGGCTGCAGGTGGCGTGAAGCGGCGCTCCGCCTGAGCCCGGACGGAGATTTCAGTAGTTCCAGCCCATCTTGCGGTAGATGAAGCCCATCAGCCAGGCTGGTCCGACCAGCAGGAACTGCAGGTCCTTGAAGAAGCTGGGTTTCTTGCCCTCGATGTTGTGGCCGATGAACTGGCCGATCCACGCGGCCACGAACACCACCAGCGCGATCAGCCACAACGGCGTGGCGAAGGTCGCTTCCACCCAGGCGCTCACGCCCAGGCACAGCGCCAGGAACAGGCCGATGCCGATCGCCAGCTTCGGCGAAAGTGCGATGTACCAGACCATCGCCAGCACCGCCATCAGCACGGCCCAGTTCAGCCATTCGACCGGCGCCGGGATGGCCCAGACCAGCGCCGTGACGGTCCATACGATCAGCGGCACGCAGATCCAGTGAATCGCCTTGTTGGTCGGGTTCCGGTGGCTTTCGCCGTATTCATCCAGCCACGAGTCGGCGCTGCGCATGGGTTGCTCCTGACGTTGTCATCGATCGGACAAGCTGAGCAGAAATCGCCCGGCCTGTCAACTCGAACCGACCTCGCGCGGGGATTCGGCGGCAAGCCGGGTGGCGTAAAATACGCGGCATGAGTTTTCGATATTTCGGTACCGACGGCATTCGCGGCCGGGTCGGGGAAGGCGCGATCACCGCGGAATTCACGCTGCGGCTCGGCTGGGCCGCCGGCCGGGTGCTTTCCGAGCATCACGGCGGCCGCGCGGCGGTGGTCATCGGCAAGGACACCCGCATCTCGGGTTACATGTTCGAGTCGGCGCTCGAGTCCGGGCTGTCGGCCGCCGGCGTCGACGTGATGCTGCTCGGCCCGATGCCCACGCCGGCGATTGCGCACATGACACGTTCGCTGGGCGCGGCCGCGGGCATCGTCATCTCGGCCTCGCACAATCCGTTCGAGGACAACGGCATCAAGTTCTTTTCCGATGCCGGCCAGAAGCTGCCGGACGACCTGCAGCGGCAAATCGAGGCGCGGCTCGACGATTGCCTGGCCAACGGCATGAGCCATGTGGCCCCGCACGAGTTGGGCAAGGCCCGGCGCATCGACGACGCCACCGGCCGCTATGTCGAATACTGCAAGGGCACGGTCACCTACGGCACCCGCCTGGAAGGACTGAAGATTGCGGTCGACTGCGCCAACGGCGCGACCTACCGGATCGCGCCGGAAGTGTTTCGCGAACTGGGCGCGGAAGTGATTGCGCTCAACTACAAGCCGGACGGGCTTAACATCAACCTGGACTGCGGCTCGACCCACCCCGAAGGTCTGTGCGAAGCGGTGGTGGCCCACGGCGCCGACGTCGGCGTGGCCTTCGACGGCGACGGCGACCGGGTCGTGATGGTCGACCACCGCGGTCGGCTGATCGACGGCGACCAGATCCTGTTCATTCTTGCAAGCGCGCGGGTGGCGCGCGGCGACCTCAAGGGTGGCGTGGTCGGCACGGTGATGAGCAACTTCGGGCTGGAAGAAGCGTTCGCCCGGCTCGATATCGATTTCCTGCGCGCCCGGGTCGGCGACCGTTACGTGCACGAGCAATTGGTGCGCAGGGACTGGGTGCTCGGCGGCGAAGCGTCGGGGCATATCCTGTGCCTGGATCGGGCGACCACCGGCTGCGGCATCGTCAGCGCCCTCCAGGTACTGGAGGTACTGGTGGCGAGCGGGCGTCCGCTGGCATCGCTGGCCGCCGACATGTTCAAGTACCCGCAGGTCATGATCAACGTCCCGAGCGACGGCGCCGCGGCCGCCGATCTCGAGCGCCGGCCGGAGATCGCCGAGGCGATCGCCGATGTCGAGCGGCGGCTCGATGGAAAGGGGCGAGTGGTGCTGAGGCCTTCCGGTACCGAGCCGGTGGTGCGGGTCATGGTCGAGGGCCGCGACCGGGATACGGTGCAGACACTGGCCGAGCAACTGGCCGGCGTGGTCGAGAATGGAGCACGCAGTGAACACTGACGACGCGATCGAGAAATACGGAATCCCGGTGCTTGACCTGGGCGATTTCACCGGCCGCCGCGATGCATTCACCACCGCGCTGGGCGAGGCCTATCGCGAGTACGGCTTTGCCGGCATTACCGGCCACGGCATCGACGACGACCTGATCGAAAGCGCCTACGCGCGTTTTCGCGAGTTCTTCGCATTGCCGGAAACGACCAAGCGCCGCTACCACCAGCCCGGCGGCGGGGGCAAGCGCGGTTATACCGGTTTCGGCGTGGAGCAGGCCAAGGATCACGACGTGCCCGATCTCAAGGAGTTCTGGCATGTCGGTCGCGAGATCGACGGCGTGAACCCGCATCCCGACATCCTGCTGCCCAACCTGTGGCCCGACGAAGTGGAAGGGTTCCGCGAAGCCTCGCTTGCGCTGTACGGTGCGCTGGACAAACTCGGCCAGCGGATGCTTTCGGCGATCGCGCTGGACCTGGGACTGCCGGCCGACTGGTTCGCCGACCAGGTCAACCGCGGCAATTCGATTCTGCGCCCGATTCACTACCCGCCGATTCGCGACGCGGTGCCGGGCGCGGTGCGCGCTGCGCGCCACGAGGACATCAACCTGATCACGCTGCTGATCGGCTCGCGCGAGCAGGGGCTGGAAGTGCTCAACAAGCGCGGCGAGTGGGTGCCTGTCACCACGCTGCCGGGCACCATCATCGTCAACGTCGGCGACATGCTGCAGCGGCTGACCAACCACGTCTACACCTCGACCACCCACCAGGTGGTCAATCCGCCCGGCGATGCCGCGACCAAATCCAGATACTCGATTCCGTTCTTCCTGCACCCGAACCCGGATTTCGTCATCGAGACCCTGCCGCAGTGCATTACGCCGGACAACCCGAATCGCTATCCCGAGCCGATTTCGTCGGATGACTACCTGCAGGAAAGGATTCGCGAGATCAATCTGGCCTGAAGCGTTTCAATCCTCCAGATCCTCGATGCCGCGCCAGGTGCGCGACATGATCAGATAGGTGAACGAAGCCGACCAGGTGATCATCATCAGTCCGGCCAGAGATTCGGTGCCGGCGAGGAAGCGCAAAGGACCCGACGCATGCAGGTCGCCCCAGCCGACCGTGGTGTAGTTGGTGACCGAGAAATAGACGTAATCGAGAAAAAGGAACTCGTCGTATCCGACGACCGACCCGTAGGCGCCGGATGCGCTTTCGGCCAGGGCCCAGTGGCCGACTGCAAACAACCAGATTTCCAGCACATGGGCGATCAGCAGGCCGAACATGATGATCAGCAGCGTGTAGTGCCGCCTGTGCCCGGGCGCCGAGGTGTGCATGCGCCGGCAGGCCCAGCGGTTGAGCATGCTCAGGGCCTCGTAATGGAACACCACGGCAGCCAGCACGATGGCGGTGGTCGTCAACACCACGGTCCATTGCTCCATGCTGATTCCGCCGTCCATCACTGCAAACTGTGGATTGCCCGAACCGATTATACGGCTATCGGGAAAGCCGTCAGTCGATCACGCCCAGCTTCCTGCCGATCCGGGTAAATGCATCGACCGCGCGCTCCAGGTGGTCACGTTCGTGCGCGGCCGAAATCTGCAGCCGGATGCGCGCCTCGCCCTTGGGCACCACGGGATAGAAGAAGCCGATCACGTAGATGCCTTCTTCGAGCAATGCGTCGGCCATCTTCTGCGCCAGCGGTGCGTCGTAAAGCATCACCGGCACAATGGGGTGTTCGCCCGGCTTGATGTCGAAGCCGGCATCGGTCATGGCTTTGCGGAAGAACTTCGTGTTCTCGGCCAGCTTGTCCCTGAGCGCGGTGGACTCGTTGAGAATCTCGAACACCTTGATGCTGGCGGCCACCAGCGGCGGCGCGAGTGAGTTGGAGAACAGGTAAGGTCGCGAGCGCTGGCGCAGGATGTCGATGACTTCCTGCCGGGCCACCGTGAAGCCGCCCATGCCGCCGCCCAGCGCCTTGCCCAGCGTCGAGGTGATGATGTCGACCTTGTCGAGCACGCCGTGGTGCTCGGGCGAGCCGCGGC
>CAYYZR010000135.1:0-6497 GCA_964476005.1 uncultured Halomonas sp. | reverse complement strand
CCCAGGGCAAGGGCCGGAGCGGCCTGGCCTGGTGGTTCTTTTCGCTGCTCCTGGGACCGATCGCCACGTTTCTGATCGTGGTGCTACCGCCAGCTCCGCCGCCGGCCGATTCAGCCTGGACAGCGCATGGTGCGAATGCACGCGTGACCCGCGCCCAGAATCGATAGCGCTGCTTGAACTGGACGCGGGCGATGGAGACCTTCTTTCCGAATTGATCGACCGCGCGAGCGACCCGATTTCAAACCGCATGGCATGGCAAGCCGAGTCGCACCGCCTCGGCGCGGTAAAATGTCGTAACGACTTTCCGGGAACGCCACGCGAAATGGATGCGCCAGAAATGCACTCCAGCCTGTCCGAAGTCATCGACCTGCTGACGCTGGAACGACTCGAAGACAACTTCTTTCGCGGCGAGAGCCGGGACATCGGCTCGCCGCAGGTCTTCGGCGGCCAGATCCTGGGCCAGGCGCTGTCGGCCGCGCATCGAACCGTCGAGGATCGGATCCCGCATTCGTTGCACGCCTATTTCCTCCGACCCGGCGACTTCAATCTTCCCGTTGTCTACCAGGTGGAGCGTTCGCGCGACGGCGGCAGCTATTCCAACCGCCGCGTCGTGGCCATCCAGCACGGCCGGCCCATCCTGAACCTGGCCGCCTCGTTCAAGACGCCCGAAGAGGGGCTGGAGCACCAGGCCGCGATGCCCGATGTCACCGGCCCGGATGGTCTGACCAGCCTGGCCGACATCAATCAGGCGATGCTCGACAAGGTGCCGGAAAAGATGCGCCGCTTTCTGGCGCACAAACCGCCGTTCGAGTTCCGACCGGTGGAGCCGCCCAAGTTCATCGAACCGGGTAAGCGCGAACCGGTCAAGAACATCTGGATGCGCGCCTGCGGCGATTTGCCGGACCAGCGCGAACTGCACCGCAACCTGCTGGCCTACGTTTCCGACTACGAACTGCTGGGCACCGCAACGATGCCGCACGCGATCGACTTCAGCACCAAGCCCCTGCTGATGGCCAGCCTGGACCACGCCATGTGGTTCCATCGTGACGCCCGCGTCGACCAGTGGCTGCTGTACACGATGGACAGCACCGTCAGCACCGGCGGACGCGGCTTCTCGCGCGGTCAGATCTTTACCCGGGACGGCGTGCTGGTCGCATCGACCGCCCAGGAAGGCGTGATCCGGGTCTGGAACCCGGACGCCTGATCTGTCCGGCGTTCCGGCCCAGCGACGAACGGCCGGGCATGACCACCGTACGGGCAACGACCCCGGCGAACGCAGCATTTTGAAGGCGGCATTTGCCGACGCAATCGCGATTCTCGAGATTTCTGGCCACTTTTCTCAGTGAATGCCGAACAACCATGACGAGACATCAGTCAGGGTTTTCATCGAATGCAAACGAAAAAGGTCAGGTTGCAAGTATTGATTTTGACGGCTTGTGGCCTCGGGCTGGCCGCGACGGCGGCCCACGCGGCGACGTTTACCGTCAACTCGTTGTTCGACGACACCTTCTCCGACGATTCGAATCCGGGCGACGGCGTGTGCCGGGACAGCTTTCCGAGCTCGACCGACTGCACGCTGCGCGCGGCGATCCAGGAGGCCAACGCGCTGGCCGGACCGGATCGAATCGAGTTCTCGGTGGCCGGCGAGATCGGGCCCGACACGGGCAACCTCGGAGCGTTGCCGGTCGTTACCGACGATCTGGTGATCGCTGCCACGACCGCGCCTCAATGGAGCCCGCTACAGCCGTCGGTTTACCTGAACGGTACGGCCGTCGAGGCCGTCTCGTCGTCGTTTGCCGCGGGGCTCGAGGTGACTTCCGGATCACTCGAAGTCTTCGGGCTCGGAATCGTTGGATTTCCCGGGCCTGGGATCGATTTCGACAACGGCCCCGACGGCGGAACGGTCGATGGCTGCGTGATCGGTCTCGACGAAAACGGCGACCCGGTTCTGCATCCCGAGTCGCTGAGCACTGTGGGAGTCAAGCTGTCCGGGTCCAACGCGGTCATCGGCGATTTTTTTGGTAACGTGATTTCCGGCAACGAGTCCGACGGGATCCAGATCTTCGGTGATGCGAATACGATCTCTCGCAACATCATCGGCATGACGCTGGACGGCCTTACCGCACGCGGTAACGGAGGCAACGGAATCTTCCTGTTCCACACAGCCGACGACAATCTCGTCGGCGGAACCGACCCCGGCAGTGACCCCGGCAACCACATCGCCAACAACGCTCGTGCGGGCATCGTCGTCGACGGCACGAACAATATCGTCGAGGGCAACACGTTTGGCTTTAAGCCCGGCGATGCAACTTTCTTTTCGGCGACCACCGCAATCGAAGTCTCTGGCGATGGCCATCGGATCGGCGGCAGCATCGGCAACCGAATCCTCGATCATGGCGGTGCCGGGAACTTTGGAATCTTGCTTGGAAGAACCCCGCCGGGCGGCGATGTGCCGGCCACGAACGTCCTCGTCGAAGGCAACGATATCGGCACCGAAAGCTTCGTCGGCCCAGAGGCGGGCATCCGCGTCGCAGTCGCCGGGAGTTCATTGAACACGATTCGGGGCAACCGGATCGCCAAAGCGTCTTCCGGCATCGAGCTCGCCGCCGATGGCAATCAGGTGGCGGAAAATCGGCTGGGGATCGATCCTGAAATCGCCGCCACGGCCAATCCGGGCAATAGTACGGGCATACAAGTCCGATCCGCCTCCAACGAAATCCTATCCAATACGATCGGAAACAGCGGCTTTTTCGGAATCCGTATTTTGGGCGGGTCATCCAACGATATCAAAAACAACGATATCGGCTTCGCACCCGGACTCGGGGAGGTCGGCAACGAACGTGCAGGTATTCAGGTCTCTAGCGGCACCGATAATCTTATTCAGGGCAACCGGATTCTCAACAATGGCGGTCCGGCAGTCGCATTCAGCAACGCATTGAACGGCATTTCCGGTAATACGATCTTCGGCAATTTGATGCAGCAAAATGCGGGAATCGGCATCGATTTCATCGAGTTCGACTCAAATAACAACGAGATCTTCGGTCCCACCGAAAATGACGCAGGCGATGCCGACATCGGCGCAAATCTCCGCATGAACCACCCCGATTTCGGCGAGGCCGATCTGGTTCCAGGTACCGATCCGGTGGAGACAGTGGTGACCTTTCGTGTCGACTCGGACCCGGCCAACCAGGCCTACCCGATCACCGTCGATTTCTACCAGGCCGATGGCTACGGAGAATTCTCGGGAAGCGCGTTCATGGCCAGCGCGGTCTATGAGACGTTCGGCGCCGAGGAAACGATCACGCTGACGCTGCCGGCCGGGATCGGCATCGACCGGCACTTCACAGCATTGGCCACCGATGCCGATGGGAATACCAGCGAATTCGCGCCGGCCAGATCGCTGGGCGAAGTTTTGTTTCGAGATGGTTACGAGGATTGAGCGCCATGGCGTCGACCCAGGAATTGCGTGAAATATTTCCGTCGTCGGAAACGCAGGGAGTCCCGACCAGCGTCAGCGATGAACTCGGTCATGACGAACAGGTGGTCTGGATCGGCGGCCCCGCGCGCTGGGGGCTTTTCCGCGCAACGCCGTTCCTGCTGATCATCGCCGGTGCTTTTGGCTACCTGGCTTATCTCGCTGCTGGCAGCGATGCATCGGTCTGGCAGTACCTGACCTGGATACTTTCGGTCCAGTCCGGCACCGACGCGCTGATCATTCCCGGGCTGGCTGCAGGCTATGCGCTGATTCTCGGTCTGGCCATGCGCGACCCACGCAATCGCTGGATGTACGTCGTGACCGACCGTCGCCTGATGACGTTCTTCAAGGGCAGGAAGCTTCGCGAAACCGGCACCGAAAAGCTCAACGTGCTCCAATCGATCCAGGGTCTGGAGGGCCGACTGCGGGATATAGGCGATGTCGTCTGGTCTCGCGGCCACGGGGACTACAGTTCCAGCAAAGGTGGACCGGACCAGGGTCGGCGAGGATTTCGGGGCATGCAACAGCCCGACGTCTGGAACGCGCGGCTGCTCGAGTGGGGCGCTGGCCTGGCGGCGATGGCCGCCAGCCACGCCAGGACCTTCGAAACGCAGGTTTCGAATACGGATTCCGACTCAAACAGCGTCGCCGGGACCAGGCACCTGGTCAACCGCAGATTCGGCTTTTCGATGACGATTCCGGCACACTGGGTGGGGCGGATCGGCCTTCAGGAGTCGGCGCCGTTCCGGATTCTCAGCCTGGAAACGCCGTTCAAACAGACACGACGGCTCAGCAATGAACCGCTGCACAAGCCGCCGGAATCATGGAATTTCATTGCCGTTGCGGGCCGGTCCGGCATGCGGTTCACTGTCAATATCAACCAGGGCCCGCCGATCGCCTCCTTCGAGACTTCGCGCGACAAGGTCGGGAAAACCCTAATCGATCCCGACGGCGACCGGCGATGCGGACCGCTTACCGGCTACAGCGTCGATTACCGCTACCTCGACAGGTTCCACTGCCGCTTTGCGATGCTCGCCGGCGAGGGGTTTCACATGCTGGCAAAAATCACGATACCCCCGGACCAGGCCGACGACCTGCTACCGGCCGTCAACGCGGTATTCGACTCGATCCGTTCCGTCTGAGGTCGAGCTCGACCTCAGTCAGGGTCTTGCGCGAGAGTCGCTAGCCAGGCGCGGGCGCGCTCCCATTTACGCTGCACGGTACGCCTCGAGACGCCCAACGCCTCGGCCGTTTCGTCAAGGGTGTAAGCGGCAAAGAACCGGCATTCGACGATACGGACCATTTCCGGATCCAGTTTCTCGAGACGTTCGAGCAACTGGTCGACCAGGGCCACCTGCTCGGCGCGCGCCGGCCCGTCATCGGGAAGGTGCGCCAGATCGATATCGGCGCGCATGTGCTGGCGCTTGGAGGCGAAGATGCCGCGAGCGTAATCGACCACAATCTGGCGCATGGCCTGCGCCGCCACGGCGAAAAAATGGCGCCGGTCTGCGTATTCAAGGCCGGTTGAACCGGCAAGCTTGGCATAGCTTTCATGGACCAGCGCAGTGGTGTTTAGCGTCTGCCCCGGCCGCCATCGCCCGAGTTGACTGCGCGCGATCCGCTTCAGATCGCCATAGACGGCAGTCATCAGGGCCTCTCCGTCATCGACGCCGCCAGCTCTGATTCCGCGCAGCAACTCGGTAATGTTTTCTTGCCTGTTCACGCGGACAAGCTCCATTGAAAAGACGCTCTGTTTAGAGTATACAAGGCGAAATCCATCATCCAGTCGTTGATCTGAACCATGCGGAAGCGGACATGAAAGTGGAACGAATGGTCGAGATAGACGCAATCCTCGAGCGCCTTCTCGACGGAAAGCCCGTTGACCATTCGTCGCTCTCGCGACGTGAGCGTGAGTTGATCGATCGTCTCCTCCATGCTTCCGGAGCGAATATGCCGGGGCTCGACAGCCCGTGCGGTGATCATGAAGCCTTTGCCTCGGGTCTGGCCGCCCAGCTTGCCGTCGGCGACGAGGTAACCCCGGGTATGCGGATCGGCGCGTTCAGGCTGCTCGAACGCATCGGCTCCGGCGGCATGGGCGTGGTATTTCTCGCCGAACGCGCGGACGGTGAATTCGACCAGCGTGTCGCGCTCAAACTGCTGGGCGGAACCGATCACGATCCCACCCTTTTTCAACTTTTCCACCGCGAGCGCGCGCTGCTGGCACACCTCGAGCATCCCAATATCGCGCGATTGATCGACGGCGGCGCTACCGAGCATCACCGGCCGTGGTTTGCAATGGAATACATCGATGGCAAGCCGGTTCACCTCTACGCAAATCAGAAAAAACTGTCCATTGAATCGCGTATCCGTCTGTTTCTTCAGGCCTGTGACGCGCTGGACCATGCGCACCGCCAGCTGATCCTGCACCGCGACATCAAGCCGGCCAATCTTCTGGTTTCCGACGACGGCGTGCTCCGCGTTGTGGACTTTGGTCTGGGGCGCGTGTTCGACCCGGAAGATCGGGCCGATGCCGAAACCACCATCGGCGCGGGGCGCATGACGCCAGGCTACGCGAGCCCTGAACAGGCTCGTGGCGACCCGATCGGAATCGCTTCCGAGGTCTACCAGCTCGGACTGGTCCTGCACGTACTGTTGACCGATCAGCTTCCCTATGAAATCGAGCCCGGCAGCGCCTACGAAGTAGCGCGCGCCATCATGGATGCCAGCGTCCGGCGGCCCAGCGAACGCTGGCGCAACACCGAATCCGTCGGCGCAACGCCAGATTCCTTCGACGACCGCCCCGACAGGATCTGCCGCGCGCTGCGCGGCGACCTCGACAACATCGTTCTGACCGCCCTGGCAAGCGATCCCCAGGCGCGCTATGCAAGCGTGGCAGCGCTGGCTGAAGACCTGTGCCGCCACCTTGACCGGCTGCCTATCAAGGCGCGCGCCGCTACCCGGCGCTATCGTCTGGCACGATTCATTCAGCGCCACAAGCCTGCTGTGGCCGGTTTCGCCGCGT
>CAYYZR010000134.1:0-6515 GCA_964476005.1 uncultured Halomonas sp. | reverse complement strand
ACCTGGGCGAACTGCTGCCGGCAGCAGTCGTAAAGCGACCGGATGCGCGTCGACAGCACCGGCATCGGGGTGTCGTCGCCCATCGAGCCGATGGCCTCGGACTGGGTTTCGGCCAGCACGCGGATGACCTCGCGGCGCTCTTCGCGAGACAGGTTGAACATCTTCTGGTAGGTGCCGAGCGTGTCGTCGTCAAATGGTTCTGCGGCCATGTGGACATCGACCAGTTCCGAGTCGAGATAGCGCACGCCCTGCTTGAGCCAGTCCTGCCACGGATGCAGCGACTTGAGCTGGTCGTCGATCTCGCGGCTCGACAGCAGGTTGCCGTCGGACAGATCGGCCGCCAGCAGTTCGCCCGGTCCGAGACGGCCGCGGGCCTTGACCTGCTCGACCGGCACGTCGACGACACCGGTCTCGGAGGCGACGATCAGTCGGCGGTCCTCGGTCAGCGTCCAGCGGGCCGGCCTGAGGCCGTTGCGATCCAGGCCGCAAACCACCCAGCGGCCGTCGGTCATGACCAGCCCGGCCGGGCCGTCCCAGCCTTCCTGGTGGAAGGCGAAGAATTCGTGGAATGCGCGCAGGTCGGCGTCGAGGTTCTCGTCGGTCTGCCAGGCCGGCGGCACCAGCAGCCTCAGCGCTTGCGGCAGCGGCATGCCGGCTATCACCAGTAGTTCCAGCATGTTGTCCAGCGACGAGGAGTCCGATCCGGTCATCGCGATCGGTGGATCGATCTCGGCCAGCTCGGGCAGATCCGATGATGAAAGCAGCGCCCGGCGCGCGCGGGTCCAGTTGCGGTTGCCCCGGATGGTGTTGATCTCGCCGTTGTGCGCCAGCATCCGGAACGGCTGGGACAGGCGCCACTGCGGCAGCGTGTTGGTCGAAAAGCGCTGGTGAAACAGCGCCATCGGGGATTCCAGGCGCGGGTCGGCGAGATCGGGATAGAACTGCGCCAGGTACTCGGGCATCACCATGCCCTTGTAGGACAGGGTCGTGGCCGAAAGGCTGGCGATGTAGAAGGCTTCCTCCGGCCCGGTTTCGGTCTCTGCCAGCCGCCGCGCGAGGAAAAGCTTGCGCTGGAAGGCCTGGTCGTCGATTCCGTCCGGAGCCGATACGAAGACATGCTCGATTCGGGGCATCGTCCGGCGGGCAGGCTCGCCCAGCGCGTCCTCGCCCAGCGGTACTTTCCGCCAGCCGGCCACGATGAGGCCCTGGGCCTCCAGCCGGGTTTCCAGGCGTCGCCTCTGCCGGTCGCAGAGCGCCGATTCCGGGTCGAAAAATACCGCGCCGACGGTAAACCGGTCGCCTGGATCGATGTCGCAGTCGGCGGCCACGGCGCGCAGGAAAGCCTGCGGCAGGCCCACCAGCACGCCGCAGCCGTCGCCGGTCTTGCCATCGGGCGCCACGGCGCCGCGATGGGTCAGTCGTTCCAGCGCCTGGATCGCGTCGGCCACCACCCCGTGTTCGGCCCGGCCGTCGAGCCGGGCAATCAGCCCGAAGCCGCAGGAATCATGTTCGAAATCAGGGTGATAGAGTGTTTTCAACGACCGTACTCATGCGTATGGACGGCCCTCTAGCATAGCGGATTCATGGCGCCGCGCGTGAGCGTTCTGGTGCCGGAAAGAAACGGCGCCCGACAAGCCTTGCGAGACCGCGCTCAGGCCTGCGCCAAATCCATCGCGTACAGGCTGGTCGGCTTGTCGTCGCGGGTGGCAACGGTCTCGCGGGCGCTGATCGTTCGCTCGAAGTGCATGCCGAGCTTCTCGGCCACCCGTATCGATGCCGAATTGGGTGGATCGATGACGGCAAGAACCCGCTTGAGCCCCATGTTGCGGGCATGCGTGACGAACGGCGTGATGGCTTCAAGCGCCAGTCCCTGGCCCCAGAAGTCCTTCCAAATCCACCAGCCCAGTTCGAAATCGCCTCTGAAATCGGTGCCGTCCAGCGGCTGCATCCCGACGACGCCGACGACCTGCATCCGTTCGGCAAGTTCGACTGCGCCGAAACAGACGCCATGGTTACGGATGTGGCGCTGCTGCCGGGTCAGGAATTCGTCGATCTGATCGGCGGGCCAGGCGCGTCCGGTCACGAAGCGCATCATGTCCAGATCCGTGGCCATGCGCTCGAGGTCCGGGCGATCGCGCTCGCGCCAGGGGCGGACGGTGAGTCTTGGCGTGGAAAAAAAGAAGGCCATAGAAGAATTATGGATCAGAAAATTCCGATCCGCTTGTGTCCTGGCACCTATCCGCAGCTGGATCGGGCGGGGTCGATTCGCGCAATCGATCGGCGTAGAATTCCAGGGACGTGGCCGTTTCGACGGCTTACTTGACCAGGATCCCGCCCGACGAGCGGTGGGGGAGCGCTTGACCCATGAGCAAGACCATCGGCAACTACGAAATCGTCGCTGAACTCGGCCGCGGCGGCATGGGCGTTGTCTACAAGGCGCGCGAGGAAAGCCTGCAGCGGTTCGTGGCGATCAAGATGCTGGGCAGCCAGCTGATCGAAGACGAATCGGTCGCGCTTCGCTTCACGCGCGAGGCGCGCGCGGTGGCCGACCTCAACCATCCGAACCTGGTCCAGGTCTTCCGCGTCGACCGGCACGAGGGGCAGCCTTACTTCGTCATGGAATACGTCGAGGGGGAAGCACTCAAACGGCTGATCCAGCGCGAAGACAAGATGCAGCCGCTGCGCGCGTTGCAGATCCTCAAGGAAGTCGCGGCAGGGCTTGCCGCAGCGCACGACAAAGGCGTGGTCCATCGCGACATCAAGCCCGAAAACATCATGCTGACTCGCTACGGTGGCGTGAAGGTGGTCGATTTCGGGATCGCGCGGGTCGAGGAGCCGGGTACCCGCTTGACCACCACCGGCATCGGTCTCGGCACCCCGAGCTACCTTTCGCCCGAGGTCTGTCTTTCTCAGGATGTCGACCAGCGCTCGGACATCTTCTCGCTTGGTGTGGTGCTTTTCGAAATGCTCACCGGCGACACGCCGTTCAAGTCCGACAGCCCGTTCGAGCTGATGACCAAGGTGGTCGAAGCCCGGATTCCGGACATCAAGGCGCTCAATCCGAACGTGGACGACGGCGTCAAGCGGATTCTGGCGAAGATGATTGCCAAGCGACCGAGGCTCAGGTACCAGAACTGCAACGAGTTGATCAGCGATATCGAGGATTACCAGGCCGGTCGAGTGCCGCGCTGGGCCAGCAGCACGCCGCTGGAAAGCGACTCGGTCGACGCACCTTCGGCCGGCGCCAGAAGCGCGGAAGACGACGAGGGCTGGGCGGTGGTCGAGTCGACCGACGCGGCCACCACGCCCATCCCGGCTTCGGTCGCTGTCCCCCGGCCCGAGTCCACCGTTGCGCTGAAATCTGAACCGGCCGGCGGCCGGGGCGCCCGTGTGGCTCTGGTGGCAGCGGCGTTGCTGCTGGTCGCAGGCGGCGCGATCGCTGGTTTGTGGTATCTGGTGGCTGGGGTGGATCGGCCAATGCTGGCGCTGTTCGATTCGGCGCCCGGTGCCGCCGACAGGATTCATGCTGAGACGACTTCTGAGCAAACCGCCTTCGACGATGTTCCGACGCCGGACGACGGCGGTCGCGCCGAAACGACACGGCGCGGTCCGCTCGAGCCGGCGTCGTCCAACGACTCAGAGCCCGAACTGCAGCGTGCGGTCCGCTCGCCGGCAGAAGCGGGAACGCCATCCGATGACAATGCCGGATTCCGGTTTGCGGTCACCGATGTTCCTGCCAACGCCACTGCCCACGGTGACGTCGCGGCCGCCGATAAGTCGAGCGGGGCGTTGATCAGGGGATCGGGGGCGAAATTCCGGATCGAGGAGGCAGGGCCGGCCATGGTCGCCGAAGTACCGGAAGAAGGAGTCAGGTCGTCTTCCATTGCCGCCGTCGCCAATGTGGGTCCAGCAGCCGTCGACGGCAAAGACGAGATTCCGCCACCTGTCTTGATCGAGCCCGGCGAGTCTTCCGGAGAGCCCCTGGCCGCGCTGACCCCGGCCCGCGCGACACGCACGGAGGCGGTTGCGGCAATGAATCCGCGCGTGGCGGTGATCGCCGTGGGCGACCCGGCAGTGACGGGCGCGGTCGCGCGCGAATTCAAGCGGGCGCTGCGCGGCGCCTCGTTCGAAGTGATGGAAGAGCAGATGGTCGACGGCCTGGTCTATGCCGAGAGCGTTGCCGGCGTGGCACGCGTCGTGCAGGATGCCGGGGCCGACGTGCTCGTATATGCCGACGTTGTGCCCACCGGCGAACGCGAGTTGCTCTACTACGGTCGTCGCGACCGGCAGTACCTGGCCAGTCTGGAAGTGCGGGTGCTGGATCTTCATTCACGCCGAAATCTCGGTCCGGCGACCGCCGAGCAGCTCGACTACGTGGCGCTGACCGCAGAACGGAAAGCTCGCCGGGCGGCCATCCCGGCGGCCCGCAACGTAGTCAACCGGCTGAGGGGCTGGCGGGTCATGCGTGCTGGCGACGACCAGGGCTGAGCACGGGCCGCGGCTGGCCGATCAGATCGGTACAGGCCTGCCGAAAAGGAAGCCCTGAAACAGGTCGATGCCTATCGTTGCGCAGGCGTTGGCCGTTTGTTCGTCCTCGACGCCTTCGGCCAGGGTCTTGACACCCATGTCGCGAATCATTGTGTTGAGCGTGGCCAGCAGCCGGTACTTTGGCGAGTCTGGGGCGCCAACACCACTCACAAGACCGATGTCGAATTTGAGGAAGTCGGGCGGCACCTCCACCAGTTCGCGCAGCCGTGCCTGCCCGGCGCCGAAGTCGTCGTAGGCCAGTCGAATGTTCAATGAGCGAAGCGCCGCGCCGATTTCACCCATCGCGCCCAAATCCGTGACCGCGGCTTCGTGCACCTCGAAAACGAGATCCAGCGAGGGGTAGCGGGCGCGCAGAGCCTCGAGTTCGGCCACCAGCTGCTCCGGTTCACGGCACTCGGCCGGATGGGTGTTGAAAAACAGCGGCAATGTCATTCCGGCACGTACGGCGGCCTCGAATCCCTTGCGGCGCATAAGTCGGCTGAGTCGAACTTCGGCGTCAAGCGCGTGCGCGAGCGCAAACAATTCGCGCGGGCCAGCGCCCAGTGTCGGGTGGCACCCGCGCCCCAGAAGTTCATGTCCGAAAAGCTCCCCGTTTAGGTCGGTGATCGGTTGGCGGTAGCCGACGACAAGTTCCCCGTCGAGCAACTCGTTGAACTCGCGCGCCATGGTGGGGAACGCATGCGGCAGCGTGCCGAGCCCGAGCTGGGTCATTTCGTCGGATGTCGGCGTCTCGTCCATCTGCTCCTCGACCAGCCGCATTTCCTGGTCGCCGACATGGATGACATCGCCGCTGGCAATTGGGGTAAAGGTTTCGATGCGCCGGCCGTTGACGAAGGTGCCGTTGGTGCTGCCCAGATCGGTGATCTGCAGTCCGCCATTGCCGTCGCGACGAATCTCGGCATGGACACGGGAGATTCGGGCAACGTTGAGCTGCACGGTGCAGTCGGGTTGGCGCCCGATTCGGGCCGGGAATTCCGTCAGGTCGAAGCGTTTCGGGGCGGCGCCGGAACCCGTGGAACACTCCAGGTACGCTTGCCTGTTCATTGCCTCTTTTTCCTCTGGGCGGCGGTCGACGGGTAGCGATCGATGGGGTATCGGTCAAAAATAGCACAATGCGATCCCGCGCATTCCCGATACGCGGTTTGCCTGGAACTGCCGTCGCGCGGCACACTTTCCCGTTGCACGGGCGTAGGATGGGAGCGAACTCAAGAGGTTTTCGTGCATTTTGGCGGCGCGATGGCCTGGGTGAAGCTGAACGTGGAGCGCCTCGAGCACGTCGAGCAATTGATGGAAGACTTTGCCGACCGCACTGGTCTGGCGGGCACGGCTGTGCCGCAAAGATACCTCTGGACCGATTCCTTCGCCGTCTGCAATTACCTGGCGCTCTACCGTGCCCGCGGCGACGGTGCATTTCTCGACCGGGCCCGGGCGCTGGTCGAGCAGGTTCACGAAGTGCTAGGCGCCTATGCCGAAAATGATGGCCGCAGCGGCTGGCTCGGCGGGATGGACGATCGGAAGCATTTCCTGTCGCCAACCCGGTCGGGTCTTAGAATCGGTAAACGATTGCCGGAACGTGGACCGGACGAAGCGTTCGACGAGCGCCGCGAGTGGGATCGTGACGGCCAGTACTTTCACTATCTGACGCGCTGGATGCACGCGCTGGAGCGTATGGCCGAGGCCACCGCCGAAGCGCAGTACCATCAATGGGCGGTGGATCTCGCTTTCGCGGCCTTCGACGGATTCGTGCAGCATGCGCCGGGAGGGGGCGAGCCGCACATGTTCTGGAAGATGAGCGTCGATCTGGATCGACCGCTGGTGCCGTCCATGGGACATCACGATCCGCTGGATGGATGGGTCAACACCCAGGTACTGCTGGCGTCGGATCAAGGCGTCGACGCCGAACGCCGCGAGCTGGCTCGACGAGCCGAGGTGTACCGGAAAATGTTTGCCGGTCGTGACCAGGCGAC
>CAYYZR010000133.1:0-6525 GCA_964476005.1 uncultured Halomonas sp. | reverse complement strand
TCTTCCTCGGCCAGCTTGCGGTCGAAATGCTTGTGTTCCAGCTCCTCGGCGTGCAGCCGTTCCTCTCGCCTTCTGAGGTAATTGTCCCAGTCGCCCGGCCACGAAGTGAGCTTGCCGCGATCGATCTCGACGATGCGCGTCGCCAACCGACGCAGAAAACGACGATCGTGGGTAATGAACACGATGGCGCCTTCGTAATCGATCAGGAACTGCTCCAGCCACTCTATGGATTCGATGTCGAGGTGGTTGGTCGGTTCGTCCAGCAGCAGGACATCGGGGTGCGTGACCAGCGCCTGGCCCAGCAACACCCGGCGCTTGAGGCCGCCGGACAGCTGCGGGAACTCGGCGTTGGCGTCCAGGGCCAGGCGTTCGATCACGGTCTCGATCAAACGGTCTGCGTCCCATCCGCCGGAAGCCTCGATACGTTCCTGCAGCGCACCCAGACGGTCGGCGTCGAAGGCCTGCTCGGCCGCGGCGTGGTACTCGCGGATCAGACTGCCCAGTTCGCCCAGCCCGCGCGCGATCACGTCGAACACACTGCCGGTTTCGCCTTCGGGCACTTCCTGGGCCACCCGCGCTACCCGCACGCCGGACTGGTAGCGCACCTCGCCGCCGTCGGGGGTAATGGTACGGTCGACAAGCTTGAGCAGCGTCGACTTGCCGGCACCGTTGCGGCCGATAAGGGCCACGCGCTCGCCGGTCTCGATATTGAAGTCCACGCCGTCGAGAAGCAGCGGGCCGCCGATGGAGAATTCGAGATCGATCAGGGAGACAAGTGACATATTGGCTGGTTGGCTGGTTGATCGAGTGAGAGCGTCGGCCTGTCGCGACGCCAATGGCGCGGTTCCAGGACAGACAAAAAGCAAAAAAAGCAGCGACCACGAAGGGCACGAAGAACACGAAGAAAAAAACGCCAGTCGAGAACGCGATTATCGACGATTACCAACCGGAGCGGGCGAGTGTCGGGAATCGCGCCGCAGCCCTGGTATGCGGCTCTGACTCTTTTTACCCTTCGTGCTCTTCGTGGTTAATTCTGCCGTTCCGATTTTTCAAGTCATTTCGGCCGATCCAGGTCGGTGGCGAACAGCATGTCGATATCGCGGAAAGTCTTGAATTCAAGGTGGTTTCCGCTGGGATCCCTGATGAAGAACGTGCCCTGCTCGCCGGCCTTGCCTTCGAAGCGCAGGTAAGGCTCGATGACGAACGTCATGCCGCGCCCTCGCAGGCGTTCGGCAAGCGCCTCCCAGTCTTCCCACGCGAGGATGGGCCCGAAATGCCCGGCGGGCACGTCGTGGCCGTCAACTGCATTCGTCGCCGCGGCCGGATGATCTTCCGGCTCGACCAGGTGCAGCACCAGTTGATGACCGAAAAAGTCCAGGTCGACCCATCGGCTGGACTCGCGGCCGGACGCACAGCCAAGCACTTCCTCGTAAAACACGCGCGTCTCGACCAGGTCGGTGACGGGAAGGGCGAGATGAAAGCGGGGGATGGACATGATTGGCTGATTCGCTGGTTGGTGTGTTTGCGGGTTGACCGGTTTAACGGCTGATCTCGACATGTTCGAGTGTATCGCCCCTCGGGATCAACTGGCCGAACAGCGTGAAATAGAGCATGCGGTAGATATCGGTATTCGCCACGCCTGTCGACGGCATCAGCATTTCGGCGTTGAGCCCGGCACCACGGGCGACCACGCCGGAACCGATGTCGTCGCCGGTGGCCCAGACGATGGCGAACGGGAAGCGCCGGCCGTTGCTGTCGGGCGCCGAGACGAAAGGCATGGTTTCGGTCCCGTCGACCCCGTCGAGCGCCGCGCCGGACTTCGGCTCGGTGGCAGGCACATGCTGATCGGCCGAGGCCACGTCGCTGACCTGGATGCCGCCGGCATTGCTGTCACTGGCAGTCACCATGAACGTATCCGGGTTGGCGCCGATGAAGTCCAGCATCGGGGCAAAGGCGTCGTCGGCGCGCTTGAACGCTTCGAGACATCCCGAAGCATTCATCTTGTTGCAGAAATTGTCGGTACCTTCTTCCTCGATCACGGCCAGGAAACCGTTCGGATTGTCGCCGATCCGCGCCAGCGCGAACTCGGTCATCTCGGCAACCGTCGGGGCGCTCTCGAGATAATTCGGCAGCCCGGCCTGGCGCAGTTCCTCTTCCGGGCGGTCATGGAAGGTATCTTCGACATTGAACACGCCCAGCACCTTGTCGACCTCCGGGGGCAACGCCTGCATCGCCGCGCCGGTATACACCACGGCGTAACCTCGGGCCCTGGCTTCGTCGATCAGATTGCGTCCGTCGCTGCGCATGCCGACGCCGAAATGGCCTTGCACGCCCTTGGGCAGCAGCAGTTCCTCACCGGCGCCGAGCAGGATATCGACCCCGGACTCGACCACTTCCAGCGCAATCTCCTCGACGTCGGCGTAGCGGTTTTCGGCATCGGCGACGAAAACCGCGGTGCCCGGTTCGATCAGGGAACCGGTCTGGACCAGCGCCGTGCCCATGCCGCATTCGACCGCGTCTTCCATGATGGTATTGGTGGTGCCGTTGGCCGCAACGATCTCGCGACCGTGATCATCGAGTCCGAACGAAGCCTTCCAGGCCCGCGTTCCGGTGGCATGCGTGGTGGCACCGCCGTTCGAGGAACTGGACAGACTATCGGTCAGGTGCCCGCGGTACGCAACCATCCGCGGCAGACGATCCCAGTTGAGCGAACCGTCGGGACCGTAATACAGGATGCGGGCTGCGTCCCAGTGCCCCATCGACGTGCCGTCCGGATGGTAGAAGATGGCGCCGTTTCCGGTCGGCTGCGCTACGCACTGCGCTCGCGCGGGCGGCGCGGCGAGCGAATTGAGCGCACCGAGAACAATAAAGACGACGACGCGGCCGGGATTCGGCAGGTAGGACATTAAATGCCTCCAGCTTGTTTTACCAGTTTGAACGATACGAATGAAAGGTCGGTTACGCAAACCACTTCAGCAGCCGGGTCTTCAGCCCGCTGTAAGGTGCGAACCGAATCGTGACTTCGGGAAAACGTCCCCGCTTGATCACCGATTTCATGTGGCTGAATCGCTCGAATCCGGCCTGGCCGTGGTACTGCCCCATACCGCTGTTGCCGACCCCGCCGAACGGCAGCTCCGGCACCGACATGAACATCATCACATCGTTGATACAGACGCTGCCGCAGGCCACCTCGCGCAGAAACTTATTCTCCGAGGCGGAGGATTTCGTGAACAGGTAGGCCGAAAGCGGCTTGTCGCCGCGCCGGACGAACTCGATCGCGCTGTCCAGGTCGCGGGTCTCGACGATCGGCAGGAGCGGCCCGAAAATCTCGTCTCGCATGAGGTCGGAATCCAGCTCGACGTCGGTGAGCACGGTCGGTGCGATCTTGCGGGTGGCCGTCTCGGCCTGGCCGCCGATCACCGCACGACCCTGGCCAAGAAGCGCCGAGAGCCGTTCGAAATGCTTTTCGCTGACCACCGCGGCGTAATCGTCGCTGGCCAGCGGATCCGGCCCGAGCATGGCCCGGAACTGCGCGCGCAGGGCCTCGATCAGCTCGCCTTTCTGTTCGGGAGAGACCAGCACGTAGTCCGGTGCGATGCAGGTCTGGCCGGCGTTCAGCGTCTTGCCCCAGGCCAACCGCCGCGCCGCCGACTTCAGATCGGCGCCGACGTCGATGATCGCCGGGCTCTTGCCGCCCAGTTCCAAGGTCACCGGCGTCAGGTGCTCGGCGGCCGCTTTCATCACGATTTTCCCAACAGCCGCGCCGCCGGTATAGAAGATGTGATCCCATTTCTGTTCCAGCAGCGCCGTGGTTTCCGGCACCGCGCCCTCGACCACGGCGTATGCGTCACGGTCGAGATACTTCGGCACCAGCTCGGCCAGCACGCGCGACGCATTGGGCGTGACCTCGGACGGCTTGAGCACCGCGCAATTACCCGCCGCGATCGCAGGAATCAGCGGCGCCAGCACCAGTTGAACTGGGTAGTTCCAGGCCCCGATGATCAGCGCCACACCCAGCGGCTCGGGCTGGATGAAGCTCCGGCCCGGCTGCGCCACGGGCGGCGTGGGCACCGGGCGCCGGCGCGACCAGCGTTCGATACGCGATCTGGCGTGGCGAATCTCGCTGAAGATCAGCGACGTCTCGCCGAGCACCACTTCCTGGCCCGGCTTGGCCAGGTCGTTGTGAAGTGCTTCGTGAATCGTCTGCTCGTTTTCCTCGAGCATTCGTTTCATGGCATCCAACTGCGCCCGGCGCCATTTCAGCGGCCGGGTGCGCCCGGAATCGAAAGTAGCCCTGAGACGGGCGACCAGTTCGCGATATTCGTCAGTCAGTTCGGTCATGGGCCTGTTCTGGAAAATCTCTCCACAGATTACACGGATTGGCACCGACTTTCAGTTTCGGGACCGCGAATCCAGTCTTCCGGAAAAACATGAACCGCGAAGGGCACGAAGAGCACGAAGGAAAAGATCAAGACCGAAAAGCTTTCCAGCTTTTGTTTTTTTCTTCGTGGTCTTCGTGACCTTCGTGGTTAATCTGCATCTTTTGTGTCTGTCTGTGGACCGCTTTCCGACCCGATCAGCGCTCGAAGCGTGGCGGCCGGGTCGCCGCCCGTCATCAGCGCCTCGCCGATCAGGAAGGCGTGGATGTCTCGGGCCTGCAAGCGCTCGATGTCGGCACGGTCGTGGATGCCGCTTTCGGCCACCACCACCCGATCGTCGGGCACCAGGCCGGCCAGTTCCTCGCTGGTCTCCAGGCGCGTGACGAAGCGGTGCAGGTCGCGATTGTTGATGCCCAGCAGGTTGCCTGGCACGGCCAGCGCACGCTCTAGCTCGGCCCGGTCGTGCACTTCGACCAGCACCGAAAGCCCGAGTTCGCGGCCCAGCGCCGAGAAATCGCGCAGTCGGGCGTCGTCGAGTGCGGCCACGATCAGCAGCATCGCGTCGGCGCCCAGCGCGCGGGTTTCGAACACCTGGTACTCGTCGATGACGAAATCCTTGCGGATCACCGGCAGTTCGCAGGCCGCTCGAGCGGTCACCAGATCCTCGTCGCCGCCGCGGAAATACTTCACGTCGGTCAGCACCGACATGCAGGCCGCACCGCCGTCGGCATAGGCGCGTGCGACCTGGGCTGCGTCGGCGTGCTGACGAATCCACCCGGCCGACGGCGAGGCGCGCTTGAATTCGGCAATGACCGCCGGGCGCCCGGCCGCCACTCGCTCGCGCAGCGCGGCATGGAAATCGCGCGGCTTGTCGAGCGCGGCAATTTCGAGTTCCAGCGCCGAGCGCGTTTTGCTGCCGCGACGCGCTTCGACTTCCTCGCGCTTGGTCGCGATGATGTTTTCCAGAATCGAAGGCGTACTCATGCTTGCCGGCTCCAATCGGCGTAGGTCTGGAGCAGTTCCAGCGCGGCGCCGCCGCTCAGGATGCCGCGCGCCCTGGCAATGCCGACATCCATGGTCTCGGCCTGACCGGCCACGTAAAGTGCGGCACCGGCGTTGAGCGCGATGATGTCGGCCGCCGGCCCCGGCTCACCGCCCAGCGCAGCGCGGATCAGCGCCAGGCTACCGGCGGCGTCTTCGACCTTGAGCGAATCCAGCGAACCCGAGACCCCGACGTCGGCGGGGTCGAAACGCCATTCGTTCACCCGCCCGGCGCGCAGTTCGGCGACGTCGGTGGGTGCGGCGATCGAAAACTCGTCCAGGCCGTCGGCCGAATGGATGACCAGCACATGCTCGCTGCCCAGTTCAGCCAGCGACCTGGCCAGCGGCACCAGCCAGCGCCGATCGAATACACCCAGGACCTGCCGCGTGGCGCCGGCCGGATTGGTCAGGGGCCCGAGCAGGTTGAACAGCGTGCGCACACCCAGTTCCCTGCGCGGCGCGATCGCGTGGCGCATGGCGCTGTGGTGCATGGGCGCGAACAGAAACCCCACGCCAAGGCGCGCCACGCCTTCGCGAACCTGCTCGGACGAGAGTTCGATCTTCACCCCGGCGGCCTCGAGAACGTCGGCCGCACCGGACTTGCTGGACACCGAACGGTTGCCGTGCTTGGCAATCACCGCACCGCCGACGGCGGCAACGAACGCCGCGGCGGTCGAGACGTTGAACAGCGAAGCCCCGTCGCCGCCGGTGCCCACGATGTCGGTCAGCGGCCCGGGCAAATCGGAAACGCCGCTGGCCACCTCGCGCATCACGCGCGCGGCGCCGACGATTTCTTCCACGCTCTCGCCCTTGACGGCCAGCCCGACCAGCAGCCCCCCGATCTGGGCCGACGTGGCCTCGCCGGCCATGATCTGATGCATCGCGTCGCGCATCAGGGCCGACGGCACATCCTTCCCGACCGCGACATGCTTGATTGCTTGCTGGATTGGGGTTGTCATCACGCTTCCGTTATTTCTCCGGTCGGAGGGTTTAGGGTTTAGGGTTTAGGGAAAATCAATACGTCCGCTGCCCGTCCCTCCGTCCAATTGGCCGCCAAATCCCGCTGGCGTTTTCCTTGAACCTTGAACCTTGAACCTTGAACCTT
>CAYYZR010000132.1:0-6556 GCA_964476005.1 uncultured Halomonas sp. | reverse complement strand
AACCAAACAACGAAGACACCAGGAATCCAATGTCAAAAGCCGCAAACGCTCGAAACTGCAGTCGTGCGACCCACACCACCCGTGTCTATCCCGCCGGCAGCCTCAACATCCTGTCGCGCGAAGAGGTGTCGCGGCTGTCGGACGCGACCGAGGAAGTCGGCGATATGCTGCGGCGCTGCGCGCTGGCCGTGCTCAACAGCGGCGAGGCCGGCGACGACGCCGAGGCCATGCTTCAGCAGTACAGCGACTTCGCGATCCGGGTCAACCAGGTCAACCGCGGGATACGGCTGGAGCTCGAAAACGCGCCCGGCTGCGCGTTCGTCGACGGCGAGATCATCTACGGCATTCGCGAATTGCTGTCGGCTGTGGTCCGTGACATCGTGTATTTTCACACCGAGATTCGGCCCAATCCCTATTTCGACCAGGGCTCGTCCGAGGGCATCAGCAATACCGTATTCGAGATCCTCCGCAACGGCCGGCTGCTGGACGCCGACAACGAGCCGAGCCTCGTGATCTGCTGGGGCGGCCATTCCATACCCGATCACGAATACGACTACTCCAAGGAAGTCGGATACCAACTGGGTCTGCGAGGCTGCAACATCGGCACCGGCTGCGGACCAGGCGCCATGAAGGGTCCGATGAAAGGCGCGACCATCGGTCATGCGAAGCAACGCACGCTGCCCGGTCGCTACGTCGGCATCACCGAACCCGGCATCATCGCGGCCGAGTCGCCCAACCCCATCGTCAACGAGCTGGTCATCCTGCCCGACATCGAGAAGCGGCTCGAGGCGTTTGTTCGTCTCGGTCACGGCATCGTCGTTTTTCCGGGCGGCGCCGGGACGGCGGAAGAAATCCTGTTCCTGCTCGGCGTGTTGCTCAACCCCGCGAATCGGGATATGCCGTTTCCGCTGATTTTCACGGGCCCGGCCTCGTCGGCCGACTATTTCGAGGAAATCGACCAGTTCGTGCGTCATGCGCTGGGCGACGACGCCGCTTCGCGATACAGGATCATCATCGACGATCCGGAAGCCGTGGCGGTCGAGATGAAAAAGGGGCTGATGGCGGTGCGCGACTACCGCATCGAAACCAAGGACGCGTTTTATTTCAACTGGCAGATGCAGATCGATCCGCAGTTCCAGCAGCCGTTCGATCCCACCCATGAAGCCGTCGCCTCGATGCCGGTCGCGCGCGATCTTCCGCGCCACGAACTCGCCGCGAATCTCAGGCGGGTGTTTTCGGCCATCGTATCGGGCAACGTCAAGTCAGACGGCATTCGCCGTATCCGAGAACACGGGCCGTTCGAGATCCGCGGCGAGCCCGACCTGATGGACAACCTGGATCGGTTGCTCGACCGGTTCGTGCGACAACATCGAATGAAGCTGCCGGGAGACAAGCCCTATGAGCCTTGCTATCGGGTGATTCGTTGACGGGTGGAGGGCTGCCGGACCGGGGGCAGTGGCTTTCAATTTCAACTTCAAACTTCAAGTTCTTGTCGCCAAGCGATGAGGTGGCGACCCAGGCTTTGCGGGCAACGGCCTTTGTCAGGGTCAAATTCAAGCTCATTTCGCCTGCAAGCGCGAAGCGCGGGGCGAAATGGTTTTTAAATTTGAAATCAAGAAAATCGCAATGCGTTATAGCGGGGACGGCCAGACAGCGTTGCGTAGTGGACAAGCTGAAATCCGGTCCAGAAAAAGCAGACGTCCAGCCACGGAAAAAGACCACGCTTGATTCACGGCTTATGAGGGACCATCTGGTAAAACACGAACGCGAAGAAACAGGAACACCTGCATCATGAAAATCCTGATCGTTCTGACCTCGCACGACAAGCTCGGACATACGGGCGAGAAGACCGGCTTCTGGCTGGAAGAATTCGCTGCCCCGTATTACGCGTTCATCGACGCCGGCGCCGACGTTACATTGGCTTCGCCGAAGGGTGGCAAGCCGCCGCTGGATCCGACCAGCAATGAAGACGAGCACCAGACCGAGTCGACCCGCCGCTTCCAGGACGACGAAGTTGCGAAGCGGGCGCTGACCAACACGCGCAAGCTGTCCGATATCGATCCAGACGACTTCGCCGCGGTGTTCTACCCGGGCGGGCACGGGCCGCTTTGGGACCTGAGTGGCAACAAGGCCTCGATCGACCTGATCCGGGCGATGCTGGAATCCGGCAAGCCGGTCGGCGCGGTCTGCCATGCACCGGCAGTGCTTACGGAGGTCAAGGGTGCCAATGGCGGTTATGTCGTCTCGGGCAGGCGCGTGACCGGCTTTACCAACACCGAGGAAGACGCGGTCGGTCTCACCGGGGTCGTGCCGTTCCTGGTCGAATCCCGTCTTAAGCAGCGCGGCGGGCAGTTTGGTCGCGGCGACGACTGGGCGTCGCATGTGGAAGTCGACGGTCTGCTGGTCACCGGCCAGAACCCGGCCTCGTCGGCCCCGGCGGCCGAGGCGATGATCCGGATGCTCGAAGAGCAACAGACACAGTAGTTTCAGACCCGACCGGTAACTATCCGTCTGCCAAGGACGCTTGAGAAACGTAGCGAGCGACTGGCTGTCGGCGCGCAGTAGTTTCTCAAGTGTCCTCGAGCAGGTAGCGGGCCGCCTGGCGATACCGCGCCATGGTCTGCTCGATGATCTCGGGCGGGATGGTCGGGCCCGGCGGTTGCTTGTCCCAATCCAGCGTTTCGAGGTAGTCGCGTACGAACTGCTTGTCGAAGCTGGGGGGGCTGATGCCGAGTTGCCACTGGTCCTCGGGCCAGAAGCGCGAGGAGTCGGGAGTGAGCACTTCGTCGATCAGATAGAGGTGGCCGTCGTCGTCGACGCCGAATTCGAACTTGGTGTCGGCGATGATGATGCCGCGCTCGCGGGCGTAGGCGCCGGCGCGCAGGTAGATGGCCAGGCTGACGTCGCGCACCCGGATGGCCAGTTCCGGGCCGATGAGTTCCTGCATCCTGTTGAAATCGATGTTCTGGTCGTGGTCGCCGGTCTGCTCCTTGGTCGACGGCGTGAAGATCGGTTCCGGCAGGCGCGCAGCCTGCTTGAGGCCTCTGGGCAGCTTGACGCCCGAGATCGAACAGGTGGCCTGGTAATCCTTCCAGCCCGAGCCGGCCAGGTAGCCGCGAACGATCGCCTCGATGGGCAGCGGCCTGAGCGCGCGCACCAGCATCGAGCGCGGCTCGAGTTGTGCGGCGAGGCCGCGGTCGCCGAGGATCTCGCCGAGGTCGTGGTCGATCAGATGGTTGCGGATGAGGTCGTCGAACTGGGTGAACCAGAAGCGCGAGATGCGCGTGAGCATTTCGCCCTTGCCCGGAATGGGATCCGGCAGGATGACGTCGAAAGCGCTCAGGCGGTCCGAGGCGACGATCAGCAGGCGGTCGTCGTCGACGCGGTAGATGTCGCGCACCTTGCCCTGGTGGATGCGTTCCAGCGGCGGGACGGGGTAATCGGTCACGGGGGCCTGTAAAATGGGGGCTCGATTCGATTATACGGTGATCGGTGCGGCCGCACATCGTGGCACCGGCGCCAAAAAAACAGGAAACATTCCATGCCACAGCCGTTGGTCATAGCGCCCTCGATTCTCTCCGCCGATTTCGCCCGACTGGGCGAAGACGTCGAGACCGTGCTGAATGCCGGCGCCGACTGGGTGCATTTCGACGTGATGGACAATCACTACGTACCCAACCTGACCATCGGGCCGATGGTGTGCAAGGCGCTGCGCGACTTCGGCGTCAGCGCGCCCATCGACGTGCACCTGATGGTCAAGCCGGTCGACCGGATCATCCCCGATTTCGCCGCCGCCGGCGCCAGCGTGATCAGTTTTCATCCCGAGGCAAGCGAACATGTGGACCGCACGCTGGGGCTGATCCGCGAGCAGGGCTGCCAGGCCGGGCTGGTGTTCAACCCGGCGACCTCTCTGGATGCGCTCGAATGGGTCATCGACAAGGTCGATCTGGTGCTGATCATGTCGGTCAACCCGGGTTTTGGTGGCCAGAAGTTCATCCCGGCCGCGCTGGACAAGCTCAGGCGCGCGCGCCGGATCATCGACGAATCCGGCCGCGATATCCGGCTGGAAATCGACGGCGGCGTGAAGCCCGACAACGCGCGCGAAGTGATCGTCGCCGGTGCCGACACGCTGGTTGCCGGGTCGGCGATATTCGGCGCGGATGATTACGCCGAGGTCATCGCCCGGATGCGCGCGTCGGGATCGGTCTGATCCGAGGCCGCCGCGGCCTGGATGCTTCGAGCTCAACTTCAAATGCATTTCGCCCCGCGCTGCGCGCTTGCGGGCGACTTCCTTTTGTCAATCGCGACAAAAGGAAGCAAAAACGCTTTTACAAGCGGCAGAACGCTTGGGTGCAAGTTCGATCGAGTGGGCGGTTTGGTGTCAGATCTCGTCTTCGCTGGCTCTTGAAGACTGACGCTTTCCGAATTCGAGTGGGCCCGGTGGCGCAGCCACCGCATTTGCAGGATGTTGAGCGGTGGTGGCGGATTCGCTCAGAACCGCGGCCCGGACGCGAGACTTGTTTACCCGGGCCGGGAAACTATCGATTTTCCGTAAATCCTAAATCCTAAAACCTAAACCTGATTTTACTGAATGTAACCCAGCGACCTGAGTTGTTCGATGGCCGCGTCGTCCAGTTCGGCGCGTTCGCTGGATGCGTTGCCGTCGCGGTATTCCTGCATCAGGTCGGCGAGCCAGATGCGCAGTGATTCGTGGAGCTCGTCGAGTTCGACCGGCCGGATCTCCTGGCCCCAGGTCTCGTCGATCCGGAAAAGACGCTGTTCGCCGTCGGACTCGACGTACTTGTAGTTGTCGAAGAACGCGGCAAGTGCCTCGTCGTCGAAATGCTCGGGGCGGAACTCCGTCTGCGAAGAACGCTGCTCGACTTCGGAAATATAGACACTGGGCGTTTTGGATTCGCCCAGCGCCAGCAGGTCGCGGCCCGGCAGGTCCCCGGCGTCCAGCCCGGCCAGGCCCAGAACGGTCGGTGCGATGTCGATCAGGCCAACCGTTTCAGTCACTTGTAGCGGCTCGCCGCGCCGGCGGAAATCGCGCACGATGATGGGCACGTGCAGCACAGTCTGCTCCAGCGTCGGGCCGTGACCGAAATAATCGTTTTCGCCCAGTCCCTGGCCATGGTCGGCCAGATAGATCACCACGGAATTGTCAAGCAGCCCCTGCTCGCGCAACGCCTCGATGAAGCGACCGGCGCGTCGGTCGGCCTCGGCCGCTTCGCCGACAAAAAGCGCGCGCAGGGCGGCAAGTTCGGCGGGCCGGCCGGCCAGCAGGTCCTGCGACTCGTTGTACAGGGTCTCGACGCTGATACCGTCTATCAGGGGGCCATCGTAGCCGTCCGGCATCGGCGGCGTGTATTCGGTCGGCATATGCGGAGAATGCACATCGTAGAAATGCAGCAGCATGAAAAGCGGCGTTTCACCGTCCTGCTCGCCGATCCAGGCCAGCGCCATGTCGAGTGTTTCGGCATCGTCGCGCCTGAATTCGCGTCCCTCTTCGGCGCGGTCGGAGGCGAAGTCGAAGCCTCGATCCAGGCCGGCAATGAAGTTCATGGCCCCGAGGCTGAGAATGGATGCGCTGGTGTAGCCGATTGCCTCCAGATCTTCGACGATCGCCGGCACGTCTTCGGCAAGGCGGTGCACGTTGGCCCGCACCCCGTGATGCCGGGGCATCAGGCCGGTCAGCATCGTCGCGTGCACCGGGATCGTGATGCCCATTGGCGTCACGGCGCGGGAAAACAAGGTGCCTTCGGCGGCCAGCGCCGAGGCGGTCGGCGTTTCCACGCGTGTCTCGCCGTAGGGCGTCAGCGCATCGGCCCGCAATGTATCGATGCTGATGACGAAGATATGCGGCGGGCGCGACTCGCCGCCGCAGCCGGCCAGCAAGAGCAGCACGCCGACGCTTATCGCAGCGCTGGTCGCGTTACGCAGGATTTTGCACAGGGTGGCGGATTTGTGGATCATGATGTACTCGAAATAGGGTCGACAATTTGGGACTGCCGGTGCGGCGGCTCGCCATCGGGCGTGCAGCCGCTCGACGCGTCGGGTTGAATGCTTCGACTGCAATTCCCTCGATTGTATCCGCGAGCGGTTGCGTCCGCGCGGGCAAGGGCCGTTCCGCTACAATTGCCGCTTGCCCCGCAAAGTCCGTGAAATCCCTTGGATCGCGAACAATTCCAGCAATACAGGACCGAAGGCTACAACCGGATCCCGGTGTCGCGCTCGGTGGCTGCCGATCTCGATACGCCGCTGTCGGTCTACCTGAAGCTGGCCGACGGTCCCAACGCGTTCCTGCTGGAGTCGGTCGAGGGCGGTGAGAACTGGGGCCGCTATTCGATGATCGGTCTGCCGTGCCGGCGCGCCTACCGCGCGAACGGTCAGTGCTTCGAGATCCTCGATCACGGCCGGGTGGTCGAGACCCGCGAAAACGTCGATCCCCTGGCCGAGATCGAACGGGTGCAGGCGGCGATACGAACGCCCGAGATTCCGGGCCTGCCCAAGTTCTGCGGCGGGCTGGTGGGCTATTTCGGTTACGAGACCGTGG
>CAYYZR010000131.1:0-6566 GCA_964476005.1 uncultured Halomonas sp. | reverse complement strand
CCGACGACAGCGAATCCGAAAAAGAATCCGAGGAGGCTTGAGAGCAATGGCCAAATTTTTCAGACGTCGCAAGTACTGCCGTTTTACCGTCGAGGGCATTTCGGAAGTCGACTACAAGGATGTCGACCTGTTGAAGGATTTTGTCGGCGAAACCGGCAAGATCATCCCGAGCCGCATCACCGGCACCAAGGCAAAGTACCAGCGTCAGCTTTCGACCGCGGTCAAGCGCGCGCGCTACCTGGCACTGCTGCCCTACACCGATAACCACTGAGGCCCGTCATGGAACTGATTCTTCTTGAAAAGGTGCACAACCTGGGCGACCTCGGCGATACCGTTACCGTGAAGCCCGGGTACGGTCGCAACTTCCTGCTGCCGCGCGGCAAGGCCGTTCCGGCCACGCGCGAGAACAAGGAAAAGTTCGAGGCCGAGCGTGACGAACTGCAGCGCCAGGCCGGCGAAAAGCTTGCCAGCGCCGAGGCGCGTCGCGAGGCGATCGACGAGCTCGAGTCGGTCGTGTTTCACGTCAACGTGTCGCCGGAGGGTCGTCTCTACGGCTCGATCAGCGCGCGCGAGATTGCAGACAAGCTCACGGAAATGGGTTACCCGGTCGAAAAGGTCGAAGTCGACCAGCCCGAAGGGCCCATCCGCGAAACCGGCGAATACACCGTCGGCCTGATCCTGCACGCCGACGTGATTACCGAAGTCAAGGTCGAAGTGATCGGCGACGAAGCCTGATTCGACCCGCCCGGGCGGCCCGGACACCGGGCTGCCTGGAGTAGACTATCCCGATTCGTCGACGCACAGCCGCAGCCCGCGGCACCCCGCCCGACGTAGATTTTCCAGCCACGGATCATCCAGCAACGGGAAGCACACTTGGCAGAGCCCCGCATTTCACAACTGACGCCGGTCCGACAGCCGCCCAATTCGATGGAGGCGGAGCAGAGCCTGCTGGGCGCGCTGATGCTTTCCGAGCATGCCTGGGACAAGGTGGCCGACCGTCTTTCCGAAGGCGACTTCTATCGCGAGACCCACCGCCTGATGTTTCGCGCCATCGGCGAGTTGCAGGCATCCCATCAGCCCAGCGACGCGGTCACCGTGGCGGACTGGTTTGCGCGCAACAACTTGCTCGATCGGGTCGAGGGCGGCGCCTACGTGACCATGCTGGCCAACGAAACCCCGGGTACGGCCAATATTCTCGGTTACGCCGAGATCGTGCGCGAGAAATCCATCCTGCGCCAGCTGATCGAGATCGGAACGGATGTCTCCGACTCGGCGCTGAACCCGTCGGGGATTTCCAGCAAGGAATTGCTGGAGGCGGCCGAGCAGAAGATGTACGCCATCGCCGAGCAGGGCATGCGCGCGGGCAGCAGTTACAAGCACGTCAAGGACGTGATGTCGCTGGCGCTGGACCGCCTCAACGAACTGCAGGACAACGACGGCGACATTACCGGCGTGTCGTCGGGATTCGTCGAACTGGACAGGCGCACCGCCGGCCTGCAGCCCACCGACCTGATCATCGTTGCCGGTCGGCCGGCAATGGGCAAGACCAGTTTCGCCATGAACATGGCCGCAAGTGCCGCGATCAAGGCCAAGGTGCCGGTCGCGGTGTTTTCGATGGAAATGTCCGATCTGCAACTGGTCCTGCGCCTGTTCTCTTCGTGGGGCCGGATCAACCAGAACAAGCTCAGGACCGGCAAGCTCGAAGCACCGGACTACGCCAACCTGCAGTCGGCGATGAACGTCCTCAAGAAAGCCGACATATACATCGACGAGACGCCGGCGCTTTCGCCCACCGAGTTGCGCGCGCGTGCCCGCCGGATGAAGCGCGAGCACGACATCGGCCTGATCGTCATCGACTATCTTCAACTGATGCAGGTCCCCGGCAACAAGGAAAACCGCGCCACCCAGATCGGCGAGATCTCGCGCGGCCTCAAGGCGCTGGCCAAGGAACTCAAGGTGCCGGTGATCGCGCTGTCCCAGCTCAACCGCGCGCTGGAACAGCGGCCCAACAAGCGACCGGTCATGGCCGATCTGCGTGAATCGGGCTCGATCGAGCAGGACGCCGACATGATCCTGTTCATTTACCGCGACGAGGTCTACAACGACGATTCTCCCGACAAGGGCAAGGCCGAGATCATCATCGGCAAGCACCGAAATGGCGCGACCGGGGAATTCATGCTGCACTTCGAAGGCGAGTACCTGCGTTTCCGCGACTACGTCGAGGACCGATACGGCATCGACGACCACGCCTGATCATGCGCTGGTCCCCGGAGCATCGCGCGTCTTGTCGTATATGCGCTGGACGCACCACGAAGCGCCTGTAAGCAAAGCCGGTCAAATTCAGTTGAACCACGAAGGGCACGAAGGACACGAAGGAAAAACCAAACACATGTTCGCTCGCATTTTTCTTCGTGTTCTTCGTGCCCTTCGTGGTTAAAGCTTTTCAACACCCATCGCGAGTAACTCAACCAATGTCAAAGACAAGAATCGAATCCGACAGCATGGGCGAGCTCGAAGTGCCCGCAGACGCCCTGTGGGGCGCCCAGACCCAGCGCGCGGTCAACAATTTCCCGATTTCCGGCCAGCCCATGCCGGAGGCCTTCGTTCGTTCGCTCGGCCGGGTGAAGCTGGCCTGCGCGAGGGCCAACCATGCGCTGGGGCTGATGGACGCCGAGCACGCCAACGCGATCATTGATGCGGCCGAAAAGATGATTGCCGGCGAAGTCGGCGATCACTTTCCGATCGACATCTACCAGACCGGTTCCGGCACCAGCACCAACATGAACGCCAATGAGGTCATCGCGCACCTGGCGGCCAGGGCCGGCCACGACGGGATCCATCCGAACGATCACGTCAACATGTCTCAGAGTTCCAACGACGTGATCCCGACCACCATCCAGGTCTCGGGCTGCCTGGGCGTACAGGACGACTTGCTGCCGGCACTGGAATACCTCGAGGCGTCGATCCGCAAGAAAGGCGAAGCGCTCAGCGAGACGGTCAAGACCGGCCGTACCCACCTGATGGATGCGATGCCCGTGACCTTCGGCCAGGAACTGGGGGCGTGGGCCAGCCAGATCGCCTCTTGCCGAGCTCGCCTGTCCTCGGCGCTGGAACGGCTGAAGAAACTGCCCCAGGGGGGCACCGCGGTCGGCACCGGCATCAACGCGCCGACCGAGTTCGGCTCGGAGGTCGCGAAGCACCTTTCGGCTTTGACGGGCTTCGGGTTCGAGTCGGCCGCGGACAAGTTCGAGGGCATCGCCGCGCAGGATGGCGCGGTGGAGCTGTCCGGCCACATGAAAACGCTGGCTGCGGTGCTGATGAAGATCGCCAACGACCTTCGCTGGATGAACTCCGGACCGCTGGCGGGGCTGGGCGAGATCGAGCTCGAGGCGCTCCAGCCGGGCAGTTCGATCATGCCGGGCAAGGTCAACCCGGTCATCCCCGAGGCGACCTGCATGGTTGCCGCGCGCGTTATCGGCAACGATGCGACGATCACCATCGGCGGACAGTCGGGCAATTTCCAGCTCAACGTGATGCTGCCGGTCATCGGCGCGACCCTGCTCGAGAGCATTCAGCTGCTGACCAACGTCAGCCGCCTGCTGGCCGACAAGGCGATCGCGACGTTCAAGGTTCGCGAGGACAACATCAAGGCCGCCCTGGACCGCAACCCGATCCTGGTCACTGCACTCAACCGGGTGATCGGCTACGAGAAGGGCGCGGCCACGGCCAAGCAGGCCTACAAGGAGGGTCGTCCGATCATCGACGTGGCCATGGAGACCACCGGCATGAGCCGCGAGGAGCTCGAGAAGCTGCTGGATCCGCTGGCGCTGGCGCGCGGCGGCGTGCAGGAGTAACCGGATGCCGACGACGCTGCCCGAGGGCAAGGGACTGCAAGAGACATTCGCGCCTCGCAACGCGTGTTTCGGCTGCGGTCCGGCCAACGAAAAAGGCCTTCGCATTCGTTCCGTTCCCGACGTTGATCATCCCGAGTGCGAGCAAGTGGTCTGCCACTGGACCCCGGAACCGCATCACGAGGCCTTTCCCGGCGTGCTAAACGGCGGCATCATCGGCGCCATTCTCGATTGCCACTGCAACTGGACCGCTGCCTGGCACCTGATGACGACGCGCGGGCTGGATTCGCCGCCGTGCACGGTCACCATGGAATTCACCGTCAGGCTACGCCGGCCCACGCCGTCGGACACCGAGCTGAAGCTGGTCGCGCGTCCGGTAGCCGTCGACGGCGATATCGTCACAGTCGAATCCGAACTGTATGCCGGCGAAAAGCTGTGCGATCTGTGCACCGGCAGATTCGTCGCGGTCAAGCCGGGTCATCCCGCCTATCACCGCTGGTAGGCATGGCTCGGTCGCAGACAAACGACTGGCGCCGGCTTGTCGAAAAGCAGATTGCCGAATTAAGCGAACTGAGCGAGGAATCCCGCGAATCCCAAGCGCCGGTCGAGCTGGACCAGACCCGGCAGGGCCGGCTTTCGCGCATGGACGCCTTGCAGGGTCAGGCCATGGCGCAGGCGACCGACGCAAGAAGGCGCCGGCAGATCTTGGCGCTGAAGGCGGCGCTGGTGCGTATCGACAGTGGAGAGTTCGGCGAATGTCTCGAATGCGGCGAGCCCATTGCCGAGGCCCGGCTGAACTCGAATCCGGCGCTCACCATGTGCATAGACTGCGCCAGCGAGCGCGAGCGCGGTTAGGATGAGTATCCAACGCACATCCAGGAGATCGAAATGAATTTCTTGAGATTGCTCCCGGTCATCGTCAGTTTTGCTCTGCTGGCCGCGCATTTCTATCGTGCACAACTGCCGCTGCTCGTCGCAATTTGCGCGTTCCTGCCTTTGTTGTTGTTCCTGCGCCGGCCCTGGGTGCCCCGGTTGTTTCAGGCCTTGCTCGTCATCGGGGCGCTGGAATGGCTGCGTACGCTCTACATGCTGGCCGCGATGCGGATAGGCTTCGACCAGCCGTGGGGCCGGCTTGCACTTATTCTTGGTGCGGTGGCGCTGTTCACGGCGTTCTCGGGGCTGGCCTTCAATGGGCGTTCCCTGCGGGTTCGCTATCGACGGCCACGGATCGGAGGGTCCGACCGGCCGGCGCGGCCGTGAGAACTCCCTTTGTCGATCAGCTGCGTTCGCGCGGTACCAGCTGCTTCAGATAGGTATCGGGGTCGGGACGCAAGCGGTAGTTTTCGGCGACCTCGATGAACCGGATGATGCCCGTTTCGTCGATGACGATCACGGTCGGCAGTGCGGCATCGGCGAGATAGCCCAGCGCTTCGAGACCAGCCGGTGTCGCGCCTGGGGCGTATATGCCCAGCTGCCGGGCCACGCGGTTGTCCGGATCACGCAGAAACTTCGCCGGAATCGAGAATTCCTGTGCAATTGCCCGCGTGTGTTTCTGCGACTGGCTGCTGATGAACCACACCTTGGCGTTATAGCGCGCCACCCTGCGCCAGGCTGCCGCCAGTTCGTGGATCTGCGCCGTGCACAGCGGGCACCAGTTGCCGCGGTAAAAAAGCAGCACCGCGCTGTGCCCGCGCAGCGAATCCGTGGCGACTTCCTCGCCGTCGGCGTCGACAAGCGAGAAGCCGGGCAGGGGCTCGCCGGGGACCGGCGCGCCGACCGGAGCCGGCTGGCGCGAATACCAGGTGACGTAGGCCAGCCAGCCGGCCAGGGCCACCACCGCTCCGATGAGCCAGGGCTGGAGATCGTCACCATAGCGATAGACGGCCATCATCGTCACCACCGCGCCAAGGCCTGACAGGACGGAGACGATGACCGGGTGGGCCTCGGTGCGAGCGGGGCGCGCGCCGGTCAGCCACGTGAAGAAGGTCAGCGGCGCAATCGCTGCAAGCAGCATGCCGGCCGGTGCCGTCCACGGTATGGGCAGGAGCAGACCGTACAGCGCCGTAACCACCAGCGCCGCCAGGGCGGCCAGATAAAGGGATATGAACCAGCGCTTCATGTCGATTCCTCGGTTCGGGCGTGCACTGCCGGCATTGTTTCACTATTTTCGCCGGTATCGGCTGCGCTCTGGCCTGGATGTTTCAGTCGGCAATTCAGCTGGAAAAGCGTCGCCTGGCCTCAGCGAGGCCTTGCGCGTGCCGGGCGATATCGGCCCACGGGTCGTCGCGCTGGCCGAGTCGCCTGAAGATGTTCTCGATGCGATATTTTCGGGGTGTCAGGCTGCTTTCGCCCACCTCATCCCATTCCAGCGGCGTGGCGACCGGCGCACCGGGCCGCGCGCGCACCGCGTAAGGCGCGACCGAAGTCTGGCCGTAGGCATTGCGCAGGTCGTCGAGAAAGACACGATTGCCGCGTTTGTTCTTGCGTTGTTCGACGGTCATCAGGTCCGAATGCCGGTCGGCCAGATCGCGACAGAGCCGATGACTGAATTCCCGGACCTCGTCGAAATTCGCTTCGCGGTCCAGCGGCACGATCACGTGCAGGCCACGCGACCCGGTGGTCTGGACGAACGAGGTCAGTTTCAGATCGTCCAGCAGCTTTCCCAGGTGCCGTGCGGTGTCCCGGACCTTGCCGAAATCGTCGTCGGACGGATCG
>CAYYZR010000130.1:4114-6627 GCA_964476005.1 uncultured Halomonas sp. | reverse complement strand
ACTTCAACAACGACGCGGTCGATGCCGGCGATATCGGCGCCGGACACAGCGTCACCGCACTGTACGAAGTTGCCCTCCAGGGCGCCGGCGGCGAGCGCCTCGACCCGCTGCGCTACGGCGATGAATCGACGCGGGCGCGCGCCACGACCGAAACCGGCGAATCGCGCGAACTGGGCTTTTTGCGACTCCGCTACAAGGCCCCGGACGAAGACGTCAGCCGGCTCATCGAGCAGCCGATCGAGCGCCGCGCCGATGAAACCACGTCGAACAACCTGGCGTTTGCCGCATCGGTCGCCGCCTTCGGCCAGCACCTGCGCGGCGGCAAGTACCTCGAGGGTTTCGGCATCGACGACATCCACGCGCTCGCCAGCCGCGCCAAGGGCGAAGACCCGTTCGGCTACCGCGGCGAATTCCTGCAACTCGTTCGCCTGGCCGAAGGTTTCCAGGTGGCCGGGCGTTGACTTGAAACTGCTAAAAGCAGTGGCACGAAGAGCACGAAGAAGGGGCACGAAGGACACGAAGAAAAGAAACTAGAAGAAGCGGACTGGATGGGGAAATCGATTGAATCCAGCGCCTTCATGTTTCGTCGAAGTTATTAGTGTGTTCTCAGGATTTTCTTTGTGCTCTTCGTGCTCCTCTTCGTGTCCTTCGTGCCCCCGCTTTTGCCTGTCTATCCGGACTCGACATTGACGACGCCCGCGATTACGCTGAGCAGATGACCGACCCGCGCACCGACGACGACCTGATGCTGGCTTTTGCCGGCGGCGCGTCGGACGCGTTCGAGGTGCTTTATGAACGCTATCGCAAGCCGCTGTACCGGTACCTTTACCATGCCGTCGGCGACAAGACCGCGGCCGACGATCTCTACCAGGACGTGTGGTCGCGCATCATCGCCTCGCGCGAAAAGTTCCGCCGGGGCAACGGGTTCAAGCGCTGGGCGTTTCGGATCGCGCACAATCGGCTGGTCGACCACTGGCGCGTTCTCGGGCGCCGGCCCGGCATGGATGCCGAAGCGCTGGAGACGGCGCCCGACGACGCCGGCCGGGTGCCGGAAGAAATGCTGTATCGAGATCAACAGGCCGAACGCCTGCACGCGGCGCTGATGCAGTTACCGATCGAACAGCGCGATGCGTTCCTGCTGCAGCAGGAAGCCGGTCTTTCGCTGGCCGACATCGCCGAGCGCGAGCGCGTCGGCAAAGAGACCATCAAGAGCCGGCTGCGCTATGCGGTCGGCAAGCTCAAGGCAATACTGGAGCCGGGGCCGGAGGCGGCCGGAAAATGACCGAACAGCGAAACGACAAGCACGATGCCGCGCTGGAGGCGCTCTACCGGGAGGCCGGAGACGTCGAGCCTGATGCCGGACTGGACCGGATCATCCGCGTCCGGGCCGACGAGTCCAGCCGCAGCGGGCGCTCATCGAATCGGCTTCCGTGGCTCGGCGGTCTGGTCACCGCCTCGGTTGCCATCGTAGCCGTTGCCGTAGTGCTGCAACAGGCGCCGCCCGGGTCGCCACCGCCCGAGTCGTTCGCCCCGCAACCGTCCGGAGAGTCCGAAACGTCCGGGTTGGAAATCCTCATGGCGCCGTCGGTGGGCGCGGATTCGACGCTCGAGTCTTCAGCCGAGACACGCCGTGCGCGCAGTCAAATACGTGAAATGTCGTCGGCCGGCGCCGACGAGTCAGACGCGTCGCCACCGCCGTCGGCAGCTGCGCTGCGCCCGCCGGTGCAATCGTTGCCCGAACAGCAGCGCACAGAACGGTTGGGCGACATCGTCACCGAACAAGCGGCCAACGTCGCCGAACCGGTGGCGCCGAAATTACACGCAACGGCCGCTGATCCCGATACGGTGCTGGCGCGCATCAAGGCGTTGCTCGAAGACGGCGAAATTCAGCGCGCCCGCGAGGTACTCGAGGGGTTGAAGCGGGAATATCCCGAACATGACATTCCCGAAGAGATCGAGACAGCACTGCGGAAGGAATCGGGCGACGGCCGGAGATAACGCGGAACCTGGGTGAGAAACGTATGTCACCCCAAACCGCGCAAGCGCGGGATTGGCTGTTTTTGCGCCCTCCCCGCTGACGGGAAGGGCCGGGGCAACTGAGTCACTCTGCACGGGCGCGTTTCGCCGGATCACGCCACGCGATCTGCGGCTTTTGCGACTGAAACGCACTCCGCGCAGAGTTGTTCAGATGTTCCCTACTTGAAGTGCGACTTCAAATAGTTGAACGAGTTGCCCAGCGCCGTCCAGGCGTGTTCGGCCTCGTCCTTGAACTGCTGCCACTTCTCTTCGCCGGCGGACTGCGCATCGTCGAGCTTGCGCTTGGCCTCGCGCCGCTTTTCGCGCAGGTCGTGCAGGCGGTTTTCGTATTCCTTGTGCGCCTCGCCCTCCAATTTGTCGCCTCGCTGCTTGAGATCCTCGATGCGTTCATCGAGATCGTCGAGACCTTTCTTCATTTTTTCGATGAATTCGTTTCGCGATTGACTGGCCATTCGAGACTCCTTGCTGTTGCATTG
>CAYYZR010000130.1:0-4014 GCA_964476005.1 uncultured Halomonas sp. | reverse complement strand
TTGACGTCGGCGAGGGAACAACGATCCTTCGTCCCCACAATGACTACCTTCGTGCAACGATCGTGGTTTTCAAGGCGCGCCGCACCGGTGAGGGCCACCGCGCCATACTGGGATTCGAGCCGGCCGGGTATTTTCGGTAAACTGCGAGAAACCGGTAACCTGCTGTCGCGGCACTCCAGTCCGGCATCACAGAATGAACACGAACGAGGTATCCGCAATGGCCGAAATCAAGTTCTACACCAACCCTCGCTCCCGCGGTCGAATGATCCGCTGGATGCTGGAGGAAGCCGGTGCCGACTACGACCCCGTCTACCTCGAGTACGGGTCGATGAACGGCGAGGAATACCGGCACATCAACCCGATGGCCAAGGTGCCGGCAATTGTTCACGACGCCAATATCGTCACCGAATGCGCCGCGATCTGCGCCTATCTTGCCGACACCTTCCCCGATGCCGGCCTCGCGCCGGCGCCCAACGCACGGGCCGACTACTACCGCTGGCTGTTCTTCGCCGCCGGTCCGCTGGAGAGCGCGATCATCAACCAGGCGCTGGGTGTCCAGCTCGAGGCCGAGCAGAAGGGCTTCGTCGGCTACGGCGACATGGGCCGGGTGCTGGACACGCTGGAAACGGCCGTGGGACGACACAAGTTCATCACCGGCGACACGTTCAGCGCCGCCGATGTCTACCTGGGCGCGCAGCTGAGCTTCGGCCTGCAGTTCGGCACCGTCGAGAAGCGCAAGACGTTCGAGGACTACGTTCAGCGCGCCACCGACCGCGAGGCCTTCCGCAAGGCCGCGGCACTGGACGACGCCGTATTGGCGAAAACCGGCGACTGAGTGTTCGCCCCGCCCGACGATTCCGGGCCGCCGCACGTGCCATACTGGCCGACATGACGACGCGCCTTCACCCATCGGATCTGCACGGTCTCAGCCGCCTGGGCATCGACGGCGTGCGCGGCGTTACCGAACTGGTCGAGGATGTCCACCACGCGGTGCTGCGCATCCCCGGCTTTCGGGCCGTCGCGCCCGACCGCCGCACCGGCGGGATCACCGGGCTGGTCTATCGCTCGATCAACGGCGTGACCGGGCTGGTCGGCGGCGGGCTGGACCTGGCTTTCGGCCAGGTGATTCCGCGCCTGGCGCCGCCGGTGTCCTCACCCACTCGTGAGCAGTTCCTGGCGGTGCTCAACGGCGTACTGGGCGACCACCTGGCGGCCAGCGACAACCCGCTGGCCATTCGAAGCACGTTGCGCAGGGTCGGCCGTCCGGTCGCGCTGGACCGGGCCTCGCTGGCCGAGGCCTGGCCGAAAGCATCGAACCGACTGCTGGTCACCGCGCACGGCCTGTGCATGCACGACGGCCAATGGCGCCGCGCCGCGAACAGCGACGAAACACCGGACGCCACCGACTTCGAATTCGGCGGGCTGCCCGAGAGCCTCGCGGCGTCGCACGGCTATTCGACCATCGATTTTCACTACAACACCGGCCGCCACATCTCCGACAACGGCCGTGATTTTGCCGAGATGCTGGAGCGGCTGGTAGCCAACTGGCCAGTGGAAGTCGAACAACTGGTGATCCTGGGCCACAGCATGGGCGGGCTGGTCGCAAGAAGTGCCGCCCACTACGGCCTGGAAGCCGGTCATGCATGGCCGGCATGCCTGAAGAAAATGGTCTTCCTCGGCACGCCGCATCACGGCTCGCCGGTCGAGCGCGCCGGCCACGGCATCGACCGGGCGCTGGGCATCAGCCGCTACAGTGCACCGTTCACCCGGCTGGGCAAGATCCGCAGCGCCGGCATCACCGACCTGCGCCACGGCAACATCATCGAAACCGACTGGGCCACGCACGGCCGGTTCGACCATGCCCACGACACCCGCAGCCCGGCGCGGCTGCCGGCTCACGTCGAATGCTTCGCCGTGGCCGCGACGCTGGACGACGTGCCCGACAGCGCCCGTGCCCGGCATTTCGGCGACGGCCTGGTGCCGGTGCCCAGCGCGCTGGGCCAGCACCAGGAGCCGACGTTCGAGCTGCCGATCGACATTCGGAACCGCTTCGTGGCGACCGAGACCGGTCATCTCGGCCTGCTGCGCTGCCCCGACGTCGCCAGAATAGTCCACGCCTGGGTGGCCTGAGTCCTTGCTGGGGAAGGCGCATCCTGCGCCGATGACCGCTTCTCGCTCGCGGCCGGGAGACCGCTCCCACACGACCGGAAAAGCATTGTTTATTTTCGTAAAAGGCGTCTCCTGGTTTATTTCGCAGGGGGCCAATCAGAAAGGCATCGCATACACCAGCCGAGCTCGGCGTTGCGCACGAAACCGGGCGCCGCGAATAGCCTGCCTTGAAAAGCGGGATCAGGGATCGCAGGTCTTTGAAGCGCCACCTTTTTTTCAAAAAGGAGACAATCATGCAAATCGCCCGACGATTTACACAATCGCTTCTGCTGGCCATTGCTGCGTTCACGCTGGTCGGCTGCGCCACCGGTCCCGATATCCGCACCGACTACGACCCGCAGGTCGACTTCACCGACTACGAAACGTTCGGCTGGGTTTCTGAGCTCGGTACGGATCGCGCCGGCTATTCGACCTTGACCACCAACTATTTCAAGAGCGCCGTGCGTCGCGAAATGGAACAGCTCGGATACTCCTGGACCGAGCGCGACCCGGACCTGCTGGTGAATTTCTACGCGAGCATGCGCGAGCGTACCGAAACCTATCCCACCGCCCATCCCTACGGCACGTTCGGTTACGGCTATTACGGTTATCGCTACGGCCTGTATTCGCCTTGGCCACGCTACGGGTACGGTTTCGGACCGGCCTACGGCTACGAAACGGTGCAGTACACGGTCGGCACCGCCAACATCGACGTGATCGACGCCGATGAACGCCAGTTGATCTGGGAAGGCGTGGCCGAGGGCCGGCTGACCGGCGAGGAACTCGAGCAACCCGGCCAGGCCATCGCCGATACGGTCGACGACATCTTCGCCCGGTTCCCGACGCGCCAGAACCGCGACCAATAAGCGGCCCGGCAGAAACCGGAGAACCGCGCGGCCGGAACGGACTCCCGGCCGCGCGGGGTATTAAAAAAATCGAACAAGGACGGCCCGGTCCCGAACGTCGACGCCTGGAGACGCCTCCTACAAACACCACCCCACAGGCGAGCCTTTCGGCCCGGACCCCGAACCATCCCGGTAGGAGCGGTCTCCAGGCCGCGACCGGAACGGCACCGATCAGCGCCGGCCCGGTGACGATGGTCGTTTCGTCGTTTCGTCGTTTCATCGTCTCGTCGTTTGGTTCGAGGCGACGAAACGACAAAGCGACTGGGCCTCAGCGAAGCCGCTCGGCAATCCCGGTCAGCGCACCACCCAGGCCGGCCAGCCGTCGGCGCTCGACGGCGCTGCTTTCCGCACCCAGCGGCACCAGGCCTTCGGCCAGAACAACCAGCTGTGCCGCCAGCGCAGCGTCGGTGGTGCCCGCGGCCAGATGCGCGTCGGCCCGCACCAGCATCTCGCTCATTCCTTCCCTGCCGGCAGCATCGATCACACCGTCTCGGACCAGCTGATCGACGTAGGCGCGCGCGACCACCGGTTCGTTTTTCCAGGTGATCGGGAACTGCTGCTGCGGGTTGAACAATTCACCGCCGACCGTTGCCGACGCCGCGGCGATTTCATTCTCGCTCAGGTATTCGCTGGGCAGCAGCGCCAGCACGTCCAGGCCGCGCGCGATCTCGGTGCCGTAGATCAGGCCGTCGAACCAGTAGGTCGACCAGTAGCCGCCCATCACCAGTTCCTCTTCGAATACCGGCCCGCGATCGAAGAAACCGATTTCGAACGCGTTGGCCGAATCAGTGAAATCGATGATCGAGACCCCGCCCTGATACCAGGCCTGCACGAAGATGTCTCGGCCGGGAACCGGGATGATCGAACCGTTGTGCGCCACGCAGTTTTCTTCCTCGCTCTGCGGCGCCGGCATCTTGAAGTAGCCGCCGAACTCGAGCTGGCCGTCGACGATGTCGAAGAT
>CAYYZR010000129.1:0-6672 GCA_964476005.1 uncultured Halomonas sp. | reverse complement strand
GTCCAAACCAGAGAGGCAGGCCAATGCCGGGTCCGTTCAAGAATTTGAGTCTTCTCCTGCTGAGCTTGCTGGGACTTTATCCGGCGCTGGCGGCTGCGCAGTCCAACGACGCGGGCGTGCTTTGCAGCGAGGTCATCGGAGAGAGCGAGCGCCCGACCGATATCGGCTGCATCGACGTGCTTTCCTGGTCCTGGGGCCAGAGCACCCCGATTGTCGGTTTTCCACCATCGACGGGGAATCCCAACATCCAGGAGTTTACTTTCACCAAGCGCGTCGACGCCGCTTCGGAAGATTTTTTCCGGATGGTAGTTACCGGCACTCCGTTCAAGGGGGTTGTCGAATACCGGCAGTATGCCGACTGCGGCACTTCCTGCCTGGCGAGCGAGCCGTACCTCACCATCAATTTCCGCGACGTCTTCGTTTCGTCCCATTCAAGCGGCGGTTCGAGCGGCGGTGCGCCGACCGACGCCGTCAGCCTCTACTTCGTCGACATGTCGTATTGTTATCGGCAAACGGTCAATGGCGCCCTGGGCACGCCCCAATGCCTCGCTTTCACCCGCGACGGCAACACCTCGATTCCGCCGTTCTGAGGTGAATCGAAAACTCCGGATCATGTTTCGCCGTTGGCCTATCGGGACGCTATATGTCGTTGTCTTCGGCGTTCTCCTGGCATCGGTGGTGCCGCATCAAGTCGAGGCGGCACCGTTCGAGCCCGGCGCCGCGACGCCCGAGACGGTCGTGCTGCTGTCGGGCAGCAAGTTGACCGAACGGCGTCTTGCGGCGTTCGTGGAGATTCAGCCCGGGCGCTTCCTGGCATACAGCGCGCTTCGACGCGCTTGTCTGAAGCCGGCTGTGCGACCCGACAGTCTGCTGCTTTTCTTCCCGGATTCGCAACGCTGCGAGCAGCTCACCAAAGCTGACGAGCTTGGTCTGCCTCTGCTTCTGCATGCTGTCACCGGGAGCCGCCCGCCGCCCGACCTGAAGATGCGTCTGTTGAATCAGCCATTCGTGACTTTGGCGGCGGCCCTGCAGGCAGCGCCGCTGCGCGCGCCGGAATGTACCTGCCCGGGCAATACTGCACCCGATGGCATGGTGGGCTGCCAGGTGCAAACCCGCATCGCAGGCGCACGCATTGCGCCAATCGAGTACTTCGCCAGTGATGCCGATGGCGATTCGCTATCGGGCGAGTTCACCCATCAGCGTGGGATCGACCCGATTCAACCGGGCCTGCCCGCTCCGCTGGCATCGACCTGCACAGCCAATCCGGGCACTCTCCATTGCACGATCGTCGGCAACGCGCCGGATCAGGCTGGCGATCTGCAGCTGATGCTGGCTGTAAGTGACGGCGCCGCGGCCCTGAGCCTGGTCGCCCTGGTGGAAGTCACGGCGGGCGGCAGTGGACTGATTTTTATCGACAGCTTCGAGACGCCGGTTTGCCCTTGAGCTTTCCGTGTTGGCGAGTTTTGACCTTTGCCCTGAGGGGAGGTTGCCTTGCGTGAATCGCGCCGTGTCCCCGACCTTGCTCCACCAACTTGAGGAGGCCAAAGCCGAACACAAGCGCGGTCGCTTTAGCGAAGCCCGACGCCGCTACAAACGCATCCTGAAGCGCCACCCCGAATTGACTCAGGCGCTGCATTTTCTCGGCGTGCTGGAGCACATGGACGGCAATCACGAAGCCGGACTGTCCCTGGTGCGACGGGCCCACGCGCGCAATCCGGATGATTACGATATTCGCAGGAACCTTGGCAATCTCCTCAACGACATGAATCGCTGCGAGGAAGCCGAGCCGCTGTGCCGCGCGCTGGTCGCGGAACGGCCCCGCGATCCGGGCAACCACACCAATCACAGCGTCGCGTTGCGCAAATTGGGCCGCTTCGACGAGGCGATTGCCGTCGCTCGGCATGCTGTAGCGCTTGCGCCGGACCGCGCTGCGGGATGGCTTGCCCTGGCCAATGCGCTGGGCAGTGCCGGTGCGCTGAAACAAGCCGTGCAGGCCTACGAGAAGGTCATCGCGATCGAGCCCGCCTTCAGCCCGGCGCATAACAGCCTTTGCCGTGCGCTGCTGCAGCTGGAACAATCCGGGCGGCTGTCGCGCTTTCGCCGGCGACGCACCTTGAAGGCCTATCGCCGATGGATCCGGCGGGTTCCCGGCCATCCGACTGCCGTGTTCATGCTCGAGGCACTTGAAAAAGGCCAAGCGCCCGCTCGAATGCCCGATGCCGTCGTCAAGGCCAGCTTCGATGCCTACGCGGCCGACTTCGACAAGCACATCCGATCGCTGGACTACCGGGCGCCGGAACTGATCGCCGACGCGATCGCGGGCCGGCTTCCGGCAACCAACGGAGACCTGGACGTGCTGGACGGCGGCTGCGGCACTGGACTGTGTTCCGGCTTTCTGCGTCCCTACGCGCGACAGCTGATCGGCGTGGATCTCTCGTCCGCCATGCTGCAGCGCGCCCAAGCGACCGGGCTTTACGATTCGCTTGTCGAGGCCGAATTGGGCGACTTCCTGGACAAGCGCGAGCAATCTTTCGACATCTGCGCTTTCGTTGATGTGCTGAGCTATTTCGGCGACCTGAGCGCGATTCTGTCTTCGGCGGCTCAGGCGCTCAAGCCAAACGGCCTGCTGGCGTTCACGGTAGAGAAGTCAAGCCGTCCCGGCAGTAACTTGCATCCAACGGGCCGTTACAGCCAGCATCCTGATCACGTCCGCGCAGCACTCGCTGTTTCGGGCCTGCAATCGGTCGAGCAAACCGAAGCAACCATCCGCACTGAAGGAAATGCACCGGTGGCCGGGCTGATCGTTTCGGCGCGCCGGTCCGGATAATCGGCGATCCGCGACCTTTTCTGATGCCGTCCGGTCGCCATGGCTGGTGGCCGGCGCATCGATCCTGTCCCGTTTTGGAGCCAGTCAGCACTTTTGGTTTGGGGGGGATTCACAAGTTTTCGGGCTTTGGAAGCAAATCCGGCCAGCCGTATTTTTCCCAGGCGGCCACCAGCCCCACCTGCTCTGCAAAGCTCAGGAAGCCCGCGTGGAGGCGTATCCGCCGGATGGGTTCGAGATCGGCCCACAGCGACATCAGGCAGAACATGTTGGCCGGCGTAATCCGATCGCCCAGCGTCTTGAACACCATCTCGGCATAGCCCATCCAGATCGCGGGCATGACGATGCTGGTGTCGCAGGCATCCGGCAGGGTTGCATGGAGATAGTCGAGCATGGCGCAGTACGCGACCCGGTGGACCGCTCGTCCACTGCATACGCCCCTTGCGGCGAGCTGCCAGAAGGTATCCAGGGCCGCGCCGGTCAGTGGCCTGGTACCGGCCGGCGGAAAGATCACGGTGTTCATCAACAAGCGCGTCTTACGGTACTGCTCGACCGCCAGTTTGCGATTGCCCGAGGCGGCCGTTGCGACCGCCAGCCACATCGATGGCAGTCCCAGGTCGACCATGCGCTGCCCGGCGACGATCGCGGCGTCGAGGTCGCCCAGATTCAGCTGAGCGACCGAGAGCATCGCGAAGTTCCGCCCGTTGACCGGATCCTGGTCGATTGCGGCCTCGATGAAGGGCAGGGCCTCGCGCGTCCGGCCGATGTAGAGCAGAAACGAGCCCAGACGAACCGCCACGTCGGGGTTGTCGGGCTCGAGCCGATAGGCTTCGTAGGCCAGGTCGAGCGCACCGACAGGGTCGTGTCGGGTCCACCGGTGAATGCCGAGCATCGCGCGCGCATGGCCTTGGCCGGGCTCGAGTTCGATCGCCCTGGTCGCGCATTCGGCCATGCGCTCGGTATGCGCGGCGCGGTCGAGGCAGGGTGTGTAGACGGCGGTGTAGACGTGCGCCTCGGCCAGCGCCGTCCAGCAGGCCGCGAACTCGGGATCGATCGCCAGCGATGCCTCGAGCAGTTCCACGGCCTTGGCCAGGACGCCATCGCCGAACGCGCGTGCGGTCAGCGCACGGCCTTGCAGATACAGTTCGTATGCCGCCTTGTTTGCCGTCGTGCGGCGTTGTTGCGGCGCCTGGATTTCCAGTTCCAGCGCCCGCCCGAGCTCGCGGCTGACGGCTCGGGCGATATCCTCCTGCAGGCCGAAGATATTGTCGGTGCAGCCGCGATAGCTTTGCGACCAGCGCTCGAAGCCGTTGTCGCTGTCGACCAGGCTCACGTGGACACGCATCTGGTCATCCTGGCGCTGGACCGAGCCCTGGACCAGGTAGGAAACATGCAGCGCACGAGCTATTTCCGTGAGCGGCAGTTCGGCCTTGGCGATATTCAAGGACGAGCCGCGCCCGGCGAGCAGCAACTGCGGCACCTGTCCCAGGGTCGTGATCAGTTCGTCGAAGAATCCCTGGGCGATGTGGTCTCCGGTGTCGTCGGAGGCCAGGGACTGGAAGGGCAATACCGCAATTCGAACCCTCGAAACGGATTCGTCGATCGCACTGGTCGGGCCGCGAAGCTTCCAGGCATTCAGCAGCCGTGAGTGCTCACGCGCGTCACCCCTGTCCCGAAAGTCCGAAAGCGCATTCTCGACCGCGCGCTGCAGGCGCTGTTCGACCTGTGCTCGGCGGGCGTCACGCCATTGCTGGAACGCTTCGCCGAATTCGAGGCGACCCAGCAGCGGCCGGTCGCCGATCGCCAGCAGCAGTTGGCTTGCCTGCGACGAAGGGCGGTTGGCAAGTGCGCTCTCGAGCTCTGCCAGGTCGGAGCGCACGGCCGTCTCGTTGACCGCGACACTGTCACGCGTAACGTCGAAGAAATCCGCCCGGACCGGCGACAATTGCTTTTTCAGCCCGAGCAAAGTCTGCCGCAGGCTCGCCCGCGCCTGGGCCTTGAATCTGCCGCGCCAAAGCAGTTGGCAGAGCCGCTCGCGATCGACGGCCACCCCTGGCTCCAGGCACAGAATCGCAAGCAGCCCTCGCGCCCGCTTGCCGGTGATCGCGAGTTCTTCGCCGTCCGGCATAGCGAGTCTGAAGGCGCCGAACAGCGTGGCGCGCAGGGTTGTGTCTTCCCTTTCAGTCGAAACGGGCGGACGGGAGATATCGATGGCGGTAAACATTTTTTTCGCTGTCCGTGAAGCTGTTTGACGCCGAGCGGGGAAAGCGACGCTGTCCGTGATGGCGATCACATGATACCCAATCGCCCCGCCCGCGACCAGCAATGGCCGGGCCGCTTTATTTGGCATACAGGCCGTCGAGTCGTTCGTTCAGGTTCTTTTGGTGCGGTGCGGTCAGAATCATGACTGGCAAAACATGATGGCTGTCAAGGTTTCTTCACAATTGCTGATGTACCATCTACTGCGAATAATTCTCACTCAACACCAACTCCAAAGGAACAAAGCATGAAGAATCAGGTTGCATCCTTGATCGCCGCTGCCGTCATCGCGGTTTCGCCCCTGGCATGGGCAGACGACGACTACAGGACGTTCGACCAGGAAGCCCAGGCCGCGCTGACGCCGGACCAGGCGCTGCAGTTGCTCAAGGAAGGCAACGCTCGTTTCGTCACCGGCGACTCCATCGACCGTGACCTGATCGAGCAGCAGAAAGCCACCAGCACCGGCCAGTTTCCGTTCGCCGTCGTGCTGTCGTGCCTGGATTCACGCTCAGCCCCGGAAGTCGTGTTCGACCAGGGCGTCGGCGATATCTTCGTTGGTCGTGTCGCGGGCAACGTGGTCGACACCAACCTCCTCGGCAGCTTCGAATTCGCCACCGCGGCGGCCGGCTCCAAGCTCATCGTGGTCATGGGTCACACGGCCTGCGGCGCTGTCAAGGGCGCATGCGACGGTGTCGAACTCGGCAACCTGACCGCTTTGCTCGACGAGATCGAGCCGGCCATCGATGCCGTCAGCACGCCGGTCGGCACCGACCGCAGCTCGGCCAACACCGCGTTCGTCAATGACGTCATCGAAACCAACGTCAAGATGCAGGTCAACGAACTGCTGCGCCGCAGCGACGTGGTCCGCGGCCTGGTCGAACAGGGCCAGGTCAAGGTCGTCGGCGCGGTCCACGACATCAGCACTGGCGAAGTCACGTTCCTCTGATGTTGTAGGCCAGGGTTTCAACCCTGCTGCAGACTTCAAGAAAACGCCGGTCGCTTCGACGATCGGCGTTTTTTATGTGAGCAGCCGCCTCAAGTGGTCAGCTGGCTTGAGCCGCGCCATGAGGCCGCGAGGAATCATGGGGTTCGCCCGGGTAATCGGTCGGAGCCACTCTCTTCAGGGAATGATCCACGCTGGCATCGACGCGCTCGAACACGGTGTCCGGCTTTCGTAATCCCTAGAGCGTTCGGACCCGACGGTCGATCTGGATATCGGTTCGCACTTGTTCCAGCCGATTGCGGGTCTGATCGAATGAGAGAATCGCGCTTCTCGCGGCCTCGTCGCGGATCAGCACGATGCGGCCGGTCGAAATCAGTTCCTTGATGGTGGCCGGGTAGAAGATCGTATCGGCGAAGATGTGCGACTGACTCGGCGCGCCGCAATGCTCGCCGCCCAGGGCTTCGGCGCCATCGCCGGTGACCAGATATCGCCGCACCTCTTCGAGACGTTCGAGACGAGTCTCCTGGTTCCCGTAATCTGCCTCCGCGACGGCTTGGACCGGTACAAGCTCCTGCTCGAGCCGCTCGAGGTAGATCTCCTCGTGTGCGCGATCGCGGCGCGCATCGTTCCAGTTCGCGACCTGAAT
>CAYYZR010000128.1:0-6771 GCA_964476005.1 uncultured Halomonas sp. | reverse complement strand
TGAACCTTATCCGCTTTCATGGAGTGTTCGCGCCCAACAGCCCCTGGCGTGCCCGTCAAAAGCCGCATTGGCGTGGCTCTGGATAGCTCTGGATACTGCTGGAATTCCGCGAAAAGGGCGTTTATGCTTCCTATATACGGCCGCTGCTTTTCGGTAGCCAGTCCGGACTCAGGGGAAAGCGTGGCGTGGGTAGACGGCGTGGACAACGTGGACGCCCAAGTCGCAAGACGCCCATCTCGTAGAACTCTTTCCCGGCACTAGCGGTCCGGTTTGCTAGCCGGGCGTAGACTCGAAACCGTCGCTGAAGACAGGCTCCGGATCGAGAATCACCTCAAGCCGTGCATCCGGCACGATCCCGATATTGTTGCTCTCCGAGAACTCTCCGACTTCGCCGCGGATGGTTGCGTTCGAGGAATCCACGATGAAGCCGATATGGTAGGTTCCAGGCGGTATGGTGTCGGGAAAAGCGCTGATGTTGTTGGCCACCGTGCTTTCACCGCTGGGAATGGACGGAACCCGCACCGTCACGATAGGGAAATCCGAGGTCGAGATCGTCGTGTCTGCCGATGCGTAGAAGTCGACATCGAAATTCGAAGCGCTGTGGCCGCCGCCCGTATTGACGACGCGCACCGCGACGCCCAGGTCCCGACCGGCAAACACCTCGCTCGGCAGGAAACCACTCTGAGAAACGTCGGGCTGGAGGTCGGCGAACAGGGCTTCGGCCACTTCCAGGCCGATGGGGCCGGTGAAACTGGATCGGATGGTTCCCGCCCCGCGCACGTTGTCCTTGGTGAAGACGCCGACCGAGATTGCATCGGGGCCGACCTCGAACAGGCTGGTGTCGCTGACCGGATCGCTCGCACCGCCCTTGACGCCGCCTTTGGCCCAGACGGCGATATGCGACGGCAGCCGGGCGCCGAGTGGACGAAACTCGGTCATGCTGGTGATCGCGTCCCGGGTGGTCTCGGCATCGAGGTAGTCGCCGAACCACAGGCCCTCGAGCAGACGCCCGAAAGCGCGCGGCGTCGCGCTGTTGAGACCCATGGCGTAGTAGCGTGCATGGCCCTCGTTGGAGTTCCAGCGGGGCAGGCTGGCCGGATTGCCGAGCCAGGCCGCGACGTCACCGTAGGTATCGCCGCCGTCCCGGAACAGCGCCTCAAGGGCCCACCCCGGCACGGTGAAGAAGGACGTGTCGTCGGGAAAGCGGACCACCTGCCCCTGCCACATGATCGTGCGGTCGACGTCGTGGATGCTGGTCACGGGCCACCATCCGCGGCCGACACCCGGAATACCCGACAACCATTCGTTGAGGTTCACCGGATCCCAGGACACGCCTACGCCGGGATCATCGACCAGGCCATTCGTGGCTGCGTTGTCGCTGACTTCCATCATGGCGCGGTCGAAGCGCTGCAGCGAGAAGGACTGGCCGAAGTTGTTGGCGTTGAATCCGGGGAAGCCCCGCCCGGCGGTTCCGTTGAACCAGTCGTCACGACAGTTCGCGCAGTTGGTATAGGGCAGCATCTGGTTCAGCGTGAGCCGCCCAGCCTGGATTTCCTGCCAGAAGCGGATGTGCACAGCGACCTTCGTCGAGCTTGCGAGATAGAAGGGCTCGGCGGCGCGCCAGGACAGCGTCTGACCGGTGCGGAGGTTCTTGGCCCAAAGACCGATCGTGCCCTGGTTGGAAGCTTCGAAGTTGGTCAGCAGCGTGCTGAGGTCGCTGGAAAGCGTCTGGGGATCCAGGTCGGTCGGAATCGCATCGACCTCGAGCAGGCTCTTGCTGCCGTCGCCCCACACGCCGCCGTAGTAAACCGTGCCACCGGATGCCCATGACTCGATGTCGGTGAGGTGGGTGTTGGAATCGGCGATCTGGGCGTGGCGGTCGTCGAGCTCGGACGACGTCATCCAGCGGAAGTGTCCCCACTCGCCGCTGGGGTACATCGCGGTGATGACGGCGTACCGCCATTCGTCGTGGAGCGGGCTCCAGTAGCGCTCGAAGTCGATCAATCGTCCGGCCAGTGGCCGGAGCAGGTCGCTGATGTCGGCGGCCTCGATGTGGTAATGGAGCACGGTACGAGGCTGATTCGGGTCGTTCACCCAGACCCCGGCCAGGCGAAAGTCGCCGTCGGGCTCGGTGTAGGCCTCGAAGTCAACGATCGCACGTCCTTCCCGCAGGTATTGGTCCAGCCAGGCCTGAAACTGGCCTTCGGTGTTGGTGGTGCGCAGTGCAAAGCTGTAATTGTCGCCGTCCTCCAGAAAGATCGCCGAGTAGCGCTTTGTGCTGCCGAAGTAGCCGACCTCGACATCGAGGAAGCGGCCGTTGAGCGGGGCGACCAGATTGATGAAATCCTGCCACTGGCTGGATGAACCCTGGATCAAAGTGCGCACGGTGCCATCGACAGGAAAGAATACGCCGCTGTATCGCTCTTCCGTGCCTGTCCAGCGCACCTCGATGTCGACCGGATCGCGTCCCGCCAGCGCCTGAAAACTGGTGGCGGCGTCCCAGTTGGACCGGGTCAGATCGCGCACGTAACGCGACTGCGAACTCGCGCCGCGGATCGAGACGTTCTGAGTACTGGCGATGCCGGTCGAGAGCGTCTGCCTGGATTGATCCGTGCCGGCCTGCAAAGGAGTTTCCAGCACCAGGAGAACGGCCAGGATCACACCGGCGATGGTTGCTCGCTGGATTGTGAAGCCACTACCCCGGTGTTCGGCCGTCTCTGCATTGCAGATTGAGCGTCGCGTGGGGTTAGGCGCTGTTGTTCGGACGGGCTGTTTGAGATTTTGAATCGTTCGCATAACTACTGTTACGCGGATGGGATGATAAGTTGGACATATATTCAGTCTCCCCCCGGTCAACGCTTCTTCTGCGAGAACGACGTGGCCACTGATATTTTCGCCGCAGCGTAGCCGCAGACGATGGTCGAGAACATGTCAGCCCGCGCGACCATGTGCGGGTTAACCGATCATCGCTCACTCGGTGCGAATCCCGCCAGGGTTATACGATGCCTTTCCTGACAATAGCGGTCAAGCCGAGGAGCATTGCCAACAAGAGCAGTCCGATCATGTCTAGCGCGGGTATTACAACCGGCATGCGAAGCAGTACTGCGGTTATTGCCCCGTTGTTTCCGGGGTCGGGATCGGATTGGTCGCCGGAGACATTCGCGCCCTCCAGCTGTAGATCGCCGAAGCGGAGCAGGCGCACAGGGAAGCTGCATGTGCCCGTCGTCATTGCAGCGAGATCGCCGATGTTCCAGGTAACCACGCTGGCGCTGTGCGACGCGCAAGCCGTGCCACAAGTCGTTTCGAACGCCAGGCCCGGCGAAAGCGATCTGGTCGCGAGAGGGGAACGGACAATGAAAACGCCAACCAGGAAATGACACCGCCGGCCCGCCGTTGGCGCCAGGGCCCGAACTGAGTTAATCTGAGAGTTCGTCGGGGTTGCCCCGTGGCTTTGTTCGAAGAAACGGCGTGTATGAAACAAGACTAAGGAGAGCATCGATGAAACGACTGGCGGGAGTGCTTCCACAATCCTTGATATTGATCCTGGGCATCGCGGTCGCGCATGATTCCGGCGCGGCTGACGGCCAGGTGGAGATCAACCAGCTTTGTGTCGCAACCGGATGTTTCGCCGGCGACTCTCCCGGCTTTCCCGTCCAGATCAGCAATCCCGGCTCCTATATCCTGACCTCCAACCTCGAGGTGCCAGACAACCAGATCGGCATCGAGTTGAATGGGTCGGGGATCACTCTGGATCTCGGCGGCCATGCGATTCTCGGTCCGGTGGAATGCACGGGGCCGGGTCCCAGCTGTGCCGGGTTCAATTCAGGTCCGATTTACGGCATTTCCCCCAGTCCAGCGCTGCTTACGCTGGGCGATACCACCATAAGAAACGGCACCGTCAGCGGCTTTTTCGTGGATTGTGTGCGGCTGGCCGGCTTCGGAGGTGCTTTCGGAATTCTGATCCAGGATCTTCACGTATCGAACTGTGGCGGTGACGGCATCGGCATTGGCGGCTATGCCACCATCGAATCGGTGACGGTTCGCAATGCGTTCGGGCACGGAATCGAGTCTGCGTCTGTCGGGACCATCGTGCGTGACAGCGTGTTTTACAACAACGGCGAGTTCGGCGTGAACGGCGCGAACTGCAGCGCGAATATCTTTGCAGACAACGGCGATGCGACTGGCGTGGGCGAGGAAAACTGCGGCAACCACATCGACGACAGTATCTGCAACGGAAGCATTTGCCCATGACCCGATCACCGTTGCCGGCCGTCATCGCGGTGACGATCGCTCTGGGAGCGTGCAGCATGGGCGATCCCGCGAAGGCAGCGACCGATTTGCTGGAAATTCACTTGTCGGCCGACGTCCATATCACCATGCCCGGCGAGAGCGGTTCGATACTGGTCGCCGGGGACGACGCCGTCGTGATCTACGACATCGCGCCCGGCGAAGCCGAGGGTTTCGCGTTTCTCGGTACGCTGGATCAGGCCGATGTCGACGCGTTCCACGCCGCCGACGCTTGCGGCGCGGCGCTTTACTCGCTGGATGCGACCGCCGAGATCGCGGGTACCGTGATGCGACCGGCCGACGTGTTCCGCGAAGTGGGGCTGAAGGTGCTGGACGCGGCTTTCGAGGGTATTCCGGACGGCGTGGGTCTCGACGCGGTCGCGCGCGACCCGGCGACCTGCGATCTGCTGATTTCGTTCGACACGACCGTGGAGCTGGACGGCGTCATGTTTCGGCCTTCGGATGTGGTCCGGTTTTCGGGCGGTACGTTCTCCCTGTTTCGCCTCGGTCCGGCGAATGCCGACCTCGATGCAGTCCACGTGCTCGATACCGGCGCCATGCTGGCCAGCTTCGCTGCGCCGGTACCGGACCTCGGTTTTGCGTTTGCCGACGAGGACATCGTCGAGCAGACATTCGCCGATGGCGCCTGGACGCTTTCGTTCCAGCCGGCTTCGATCGATGAAAGCTGGGAGGCGGCAGACACGGACGCGATATTTGCCGTGCGTGCACCGATCGCGGGTGACTTCCGCTGGATATCCGCCAATGTCGAGGTGCTCGAAGGGCAGGGCACGCTGGTCGTGACCATCGAGCGGGTCAATTTCGCCGAAGGACCGGTGACGATCAGCTGGTCGACGGCCGACGGATCGGCAACATCCGGGATCGACTTCGGCGGTGCATCCGGCAGCGTTGGATTCGGTGACGGCGAGACTTCGGAAACCGTTCCGGTGACGCTGTTCGACGATGGCGAGGTCGACGGAGACAAGTCGTTTTTCGTCGACCTGACATCGGCAACCAACGGCGGCAACCTGGTGTCCCCCTCCAGGGTCGAGGTGCTGATCCGGGACGATGAGGACTTCATATTCGCCGGCGGGTTTGAATCCGACTGACGCCTGTTGATATCAGAGCCCGGCCGCTCGCCACCTTGGTGATCGTGCTGGGCGCAGGCGCTGCGCTGGACCGATTCGGTCATTCGCGCAGAATGCATGCTGAATATCGACTTTGAAGAAATCGTTCAGCCGACGGCGATCATAGTTCGCGACGGCGTATCGAATCAGTCAAACCGGAGAATGTGTCAGTAGACCTCGAGCCTATCGATCTCGGCAATCGAGCGCTTTTGCCCGGATGTCATCGAAAAAACGGACAAGCCGACATCCACCGTATGGGGTTTGTTTCACCTTTTCGGCCGTGGGCATTAAAAAACCGGGCGGTGGGCCCGGTTCGTATGGGTATCCTGCCTGTCTGGAATCAGTCGACTACGACACCGAGGCGGATAACGCGGATGCTGGTTGCCACGATTTCCCGGCCTTCCAGCCAATCTTCGTCCACTTTACCGACGATCCGCACCGCATCTCCGGTGCGGATCCTCATGTACCCGTCCTCGTCGAGTGGATTCTCGGCCAGTTTGTCGACCTCGACGGTGAAGTCGCCCAGGTTGCCGTGAATCCGGAATTCGCCGTCATCGGGGCGAACCGTCGTGACGTTGCCGGCGACGGCTATGTAGTCGCCGATGTCCTGCCCGAAGACCATCCCGTACTCGTCGGCATACTCTTCATCGATGATGAAGGTCGTGCCGAGCTTGTCGATGTGAATGGCGTTGGCCTTCAGTTCCTTGCCCTCGAACAGATCATCATCGACGCGACCCGAGACAGTCACGCGATCCCCCGGGGACAGCGTGTAGGCGCCACCGTCGCGAATCTCGTCTTCCACCTCGACGGTCACGATCGCGGCGCCGACACGCAGGTCGAATTCGTCCTCGTGTGTTTCGAGCACCGCGCCGGACAGCGTGATGGAAGTGTCTTCTTCGATGTTGCCGAGCATGCTGCCACTGTCCTCGGACTGTGCCGACGCGATCGTCGATCCGAAGGCAATCGCCGATGCGATGCCGATTGCAAGAGCGCTCTGTTTGATATTCATGATGCGTGTCTCACGATTTGGATTCGAGCAGGCGCAACAAACGCCTAATTGAGTTGATTCTCCCCGAATCCCGAGGTGTTGGCCTTAACCTATGTCAATGCCGGACGAGTGTCGACGATGCCGGCGGCGTTGCAGGCAGGCCGGCAGGCGCGGGTGGGTGGTCCCGGCAAGCGCTGCGATCAGGCCCAGCAATCGTTCGAGGTGAAATTTTCGGCGTGAGTGTCCAGACTCCCCACCAGTGGCAGAACTGCCGCTGCGGCCCGAGCGAATCGAAATCCGCTTGCTGGCGCTGGGGTCGCTCCGGGACGCGGCGATCATCTTCACCGGCGTGCCGCTGGCGCTGACCGGCGG
>CAYYZR010000127.1:0-6884 GCA_964476005.1 uncultured Halomonas sp. | reverse complement strand
TATTTTGCCTGAATGCCAGCGCGTCGAATTTTTCTCACGCACACCGGACGGCAGGGATTTTTTGCAGTTCTTCGTGTCCTTCGTGCCCTTCGTGGTTAAAAGCCTTTACCGACTGTTTGATTCCGCGCGTCGATTCTAACCCGGGCATCGATCGGTGAAAGGCATCACGGCGGCGGGTCGCGGCCCATGAGGCGATCCAGGAATGCTTCGCGCTCGGACTCGGTGACGCGCGCCGGGCGCTCGAAGCGCACCGGAACGGCCGGCCGGTCGGGATCCAGGCGAATGCCCCACAACGGCCGCGCACTGGCCGGATCGATGGCGTAGCGCAGATCGCCGACGAACCGGGTCTCTTCCTCGTCGTAGGTGTAATAGCGAAACAGCCAGTCGTCGGAAAAATGCCGGAACCGCACCAGATCGCGCTCCAGTCGGCTGTCTTCCGGCCATTCCCCGTTGCGCTTGTCGTGACCATAATGAGGTACGGACGAGCCGCGCCAGACCAGCGCGTCGCGGCCGGGCAGAATCCGGACGGCGACGATGTGCATGCGCTCGCCGTCGTCGACCAGCCCCCGCCAAAGCACCAGGTTGGCGAATGACGGCTTGGCGACCACCCGGGTGGCCTCGATACCGGCATTGTCGGCCCAGTGGCCGACGATCTGCTCGGCGCGATGCTGCTGCAGCGTACCGACCGCCAGGTAGAAAATCGCCCACAGCGCCGCGATGCGCGCACCCTTTCGGCTTTGCTTCCACACCGCCAGGCCGAGCAGGATTGCCAGCGGTGCGGTAAACAGCGGATCGATGACGCTGATGATGTTCCAGGCGATGCGCTCGTCGCTGAACGGCCACAGCAGGCGCGTGCCGTAAGAGGTCATCGCGTCCAGCACCCCGTGCGAGGCCACCCCCAGCAGGCTCCAGCCAAATACCCGGGCGAATTTGACATCGGGGCGCCAGCGGCTGACCAGCGGCCAGGCCACCAGCGCCACGAGCATCGCCGCGACCGGTATGAACGCCAGCGCGTGGGTGAAGTGTCGATGATATTCGATGGCCAGCAAACTGTCGTTCGCAGATCGTATGAGCACATCCAGATCGGGCGCCAAGCCGCCGGCAAAACCCACCGCGGCAGCCGGTCGAACGTGCTTTCCGCGTGCGCCTGCCTGGGCGAACAGGCTGCCGAATACGCCTTGGGTAAAAGGGTCCAATGTGCTGCTATCCTTGCTGCGTGCAAAGGAGTGTACGCGATATGAACCACAGGACTTTCATCGGCGTCGTCGCACTGGGCGCGGCCGTCGCACTGACCGGCTGCGCGGCACGCATGGACTGCTCTGAAGCATTTGAGGCCGCCGATGCGGCCGTTCTGGCACATCGGCCGCCGGGCGCGTGGATGAGCGAGGTCCACCCCGACTGCAGCAATGCTGCGATGGAAAGGTGGCGTGTGCGACTGGCCGACGAATGCGCGCCGGTATTCGGTTTCCACGCCGCCCTGACCGGCGCTGTAAGGCCCGACGAATGCTCAAGCGCCGGATTCGAAAGCGCCTGGAATCTCGGCGAGATGATTGCCGGCATGCGAAACGAGGTCGAAGAAATCGAGCACAGCCTGGCCGTGGAATCGCTTTCCCCCGAACACCGCCGCGAATTGGAACGGCGCCTGATCGTCATCGGTCGGGACCTGCCCCAGGTCGAGGCGCTTGCGCGCATGAACGGCTACCTGCCGCCGGCGGAAGTGCCCGACAGCGGGCGGACAAAGACGCGTGAATAGTCTTGTAGGAGCGGTCTCCAGGCCGCGACTTCGGCGGCCCGAATCGCGGCCTGGAGACCGCTCCTACGAAATTCCGGCGTGCTGGCATGCCACCGGGCGAGAACCTTTGGTAGTTGAATAAAAGAAAAAACCACCCACACCCGGCAAGGGTGTCAAACCTACATCGGCGGCTCGCACAGGCAGTGCGCCATGGGCTCGGCCGGGCCGCGTGACCCGCTGGCGCCGTTGATTTCGGCGAACTGGCCGAGCAGGCTGCGGTAAAGGTCGGCGCCCGGCCACCACGCGGCCCGGGAGACGATGCGCTCAAGCCCGGACCAGGCCAGCGCCTGCGCGCCCATGTTGGCGAAGAAACGCTCGAAGGCGCTCATCGTGGGCGCGATGTAGACGGATTGGTAGTCATCGGCCACGCCAGCAATACGAGCCGCCGAGGCCACCGCTTCTTCCAGACTGCCGAGTTGGTCGACCAGGCCACGCTCACGCGCCTGCGTGCCGGTCCACACCCGTCCCTGGGCGATATCGTCGACTTCATCGGTCGTCATGCCGCGATACTGCGCCACCAGGCCGATGAACTGCTCATAGCCATGCTCGATGATCGACTGGATGACACGCCGCGCCGATTCGGGCAACTCGCGGTCGGCGCGAAACGCGCCGGACAGCGGCGTGACGCCGAAGCCGTCGGTATGCACGCCGATGGCGTCCAGCGAATCCTGGAACGTCGGCAGAAACCCGAAGATACCGATGGAGCCGGTAATGGTGTTGGGATATGCCCAGACTTCATCGGCGCCCATCGCGATCCAGTATCCGCCCGAGGCCGCGACATTGGCCATGCTGACCACGACCGGCTTGCCCGACTCTTTCAGCGCAAGCATCTCCTGACGGATGACTTCGGATGCAAATGCGCTGCCGCCGCCCGAATCGATCCGCAGCACCACGGCCTTTATTTCATCGTCGCGGCGAGCCTTGCGAAGCAGTTTCGATAGCGATTCCGAACCGATGGTACCCGGCGGCTGGTTGCCTTCGGTGATGGCGCCCTGGGCCACGATGATGCCGACCTGCTCCCCGCCGAGTTCCGGTCTCCTGGGTACCTTGAGGTAATCACGCATGCCGATCTGGCGGAATCCTCCTTCGTCGTCGGGAGCACCCCGATTTGCAAGCGCCGTTCGCGCGGCCGGACGCGTCAGCAGCTGGTCGACCAGTCCGGCTTCCAGCGCCATCCGGGCCGGATTTCCGTCGGCGGTCTCCAGCAGTTCGACCATGTTCTCGGCTACGTCCAGCAGCCGCTCGACCGGCATGCCGCGATGACCGGCGACGATTTCGAGGTACTCCTGCCACAACCCGCCGATGAAGTACTCGGCCGCCGCCTGGTCGGCTTCGGACATGGAATCGCGGATGAACGGCTCCATCGCCGACTTGAACTCGCCGACCCTAAACAAATTGACATCCACCTTGAGCTTCTCCAGTGCCTCGCTGAAGTAGTTGCGGTAGTAGGCGTAGCCTTCGATCAGAAGCGCGCCGTCGGGATTCAGCCAGACCTCGTCGGCCAGCGAAGCCAGTCCGTAGGTACTCTGTCCAAGATTGCTGCCGTAGGCGAGCACGGTCTTGCCGCCCTGGCGGAATCGATCGAATGCCGCCGACAATTCGGTGAAGGTACCGGGCGCCACGCCAAGCAGCTTGTCGGTGCTGATCAACACCTGGACGATATTCTCGTCGTCCGCAGCCAGTTCCAGCGCGCGCACGATGTCGCGAAGCCGCGTCTCCGGCAGTTGCTGCCCCAGCGCCTCGTTGAGCGCGCGTTCCGACGGCGAACCGGTATATTGCTCGACGATCAGACCGTTCGGGGCAATCACCAGCGTGGTTTCGCCTTCGACCTGGATGGTATCCCCCGGCGCGAGAATCAGCCGCACCACCAGCGCCAGCACGATCAGGAACAGGATGTTGAAGACCGCCATTCGAAATGCGGTGAGACCGTTCCAGAAGCCACGCCAGACGCGCAACAGGAAGTTTCCCTTCTTTTGGTCATTCATTGGCTTGTCGCCCAGGTTGAGTTTTATATGGCCGAATCATCGGCGATGCGGGTCAATATCCGATCAAGCCCGCACCGGGTCGAGACTGTCATTGTGCCGATTAACGCGGCGCCATGCTTCGATATCGTGCGTCTGCTCCATCACTCTTGCAAGGGCCGAAAGTCAGGAGGCTCGGGTTTCGACGGCTGGTGGCCCGTTTGTTTTCCGGGCCCTGGACAGGCGAACAAAGCGTCCGCCCAGCAATATCGCCGCGACGGTCAGGCCGGCGATCAGCCCCACCCACATACCGGCGGCGCCCCAACCGCGCTCGAACGTGAGCCAATAGCCTGTGGAGAGGCCGATTGCCCAGTAGGAAAAAACGCTGTAGAGCATCGGACGGCGGGTGTCCTTGTAGCCCCGCAAGGCGCCGGCGGAAGCCACTTGCAGACAATCGGACAGTTGGAAAATCGCGGCCAGCATCAACAGACTGGCGGCCAGTTCCACGACTTCGGGTTCACCGGTATAGATACGCGCGATCCACTCCGGAAAGAAGAACATCAGCGATGCCGAAAACGCGGCGAATACGATCGAAATCCCGATCCCCACCAAGCCCGCAAGTCGCGCCCCGGCCGGGTCCCGGCGACCGATGGCATTACCGACTCGCACCGTAATGGCGCCGGCCAGTCCCAGCGGGACCATGAAGGCCATACCGGCAAAATTGATCGCGATCTGGTGGGCCGCGATCGGTAGCGCGCCCAGGGTGCCGATGAGCAGCGCGGCCGAAACGAACAAGCTGCCCTCGAAAAAAATGGTGACGCCGATCGGAAGCCCGACGCGCAACAAACCACTGATCTCACGCAGATTGGGCCGACTGAAGCCCTGGTAGAGTTCGAACGCCCGGTAGTGCTCCCGGTAACGGATATACACGGCCAGGGCAATGAATTGCAACCAGAACACCAGCGCGGTCGCCCAGCCGCAGCCCACCGCCCCCATGGGTTCGAATCCCAGCTTGCCGAACATCAGCACGTAATTCAGCGGCACGTTGAACACGATGCCGAGCAGGCCGATGTACATGGTCGGTCTGGTGTAGCCCGTCCCTTCGGAAAAAAACCGCAGCGCGAACATCAGGGTCAGGGCCGGGGCGCCCCAGGTCATCGCCTCGAGATAGCCTAGCGCAAGCCCGGCCACCGACGGCTCGACTTCCAGCATCGTCATGACCCACCCGGCATTGCGCATGACCAGGACCATCAGCACCGAGATTCCGAGCGCGATCCACAGCGCCTGGCGCGTCATCTCGCCGGCCTGAAGTCGGCGACCGGCACCGTCGAGCTGGGATACTGCCGGCGACACCGACATCAGCACGCCAAGCACGAACAACAGGCCGGCCGCCCAAATCGACGACCCGATCGCGATTGCACCGAGATCGATACGCCCCAGTCTGCCGGCCATTACGGTATCCACGAAGTTCATGCCGTAGCTGGTCACCTGACCGACGATCAGAGGACCGGCGAGCAAAAGCGTTCGGCGAATTTCGTACCCGATGCCGGAACCGGGAGGTTTCGGCGGTGGCGGCGGTGCGTTAATGGTCATCGTGCTCGGCTTTACGGTTAGCCGCTCAGTCTAATGGAGCTGTGTCGGCTCGACGGCCCGGGTCTGGCCTTTGGACGGTTCAATTCGATTTTCGAATTCAACTTGATGCCGCGCTGATGAGGGCACCTTGGCTAGGTGCGGCAGCCTTTAAAATCAAATTCATTTCGCCACGCGCTTCGCGCTTGCAGGCGACCTGCTTTTCACAAGCGCCTGAAAAGTAGGCAAAAGCGCTTTTTACAGGCGGCAGAGGGTTGCGGCGCGGGTCGATGCAAGGGTTGATTAGGTATTGGATCGTGGTACCGAGCCGGGATCCTTTTCGCCGATCTGCCCGTTCGTCCTTGATTCGAGGGCGACGAATGGATCGAGGCGTCGATTGTTATCGGAGGTGGTTCGTGTCGCCCGCTGGGCTAGCTGCCGTTCCGTTTTCTGAAGAAGGTTCCAGATCGGGGCAGTGAGTGGGTTCGGCGCCATTGCCGCGCATTTTGCTTCTACGCGCGCAATTCAAGACCAGGCCACGGCGGCATCCATGGCCACGGGGCTGAAACCCACTTCAGAAAACGGAAACCACGGATTCGTCTCGATCGGGGTCGTTGTAACCATCGGTGGATGCTGAAGACGGTTTCAGGTTGGGGTGGTGAGCAGGATTCGGGCCTTATCTCGTTCTGCGTTCTCGGCGGAGCTGCCCGCACGCCGGAATTTCGTAGGAGCGGTCTCCAGGCCGCGATTGCGGCGGCCCGAATCGCGGCCTGGAGACCGCTCCTACAAGACAATTCAAGAATTTTTGTCCAGCCCGCCACGGGGCAAGAACACCGTCCGCAACCAGACCCGCACAAGCCCTCACCACCCGAATCCGGAACCCACTTCAGCATCCCCAACAGACAAATGCGAGCGCGATCGCCACGACCCCGCTCCGATAACCATCGAAGCCGTAATCCATTCATCGCCCTGGAGCACATGCCGAACACTCAGCACGGGCAAGAAGATCTCAAACCAAAGCCCGATGCCACACACCTAACCCCCAGGTCATTCCGACCCGCACCTTGAACAGCTGTCGCCTGTAAAAAGCGCTTTTGCCTACTTTTATCGTGATTGACAAAAGCAGGTCGCCCGCAAGCGCGCCAGCGCGGGGCGAAATGCATTTTAAGTCAGACGTCAGACGAATAAAGCCGCCCGCGCCTGGCCCCGGCGCGCCCACCATCACGTGGCGAACCGGATTCGAGCTGAATCCGCATCTCGGAGCCGGCGTGCCCCGCCGGAAAAGTCCCTATTTATATTCACCCTCCAGCCACTCGAACATCGTCCTCAGGCACTGCGCCTCGCCCCCGGCCGGTCGGCCCGGTCGGTCGGAGAGGTTCCAGGCGTAAATATCGAGGTGCATCCAGTCGATGCCTTCGGGCACGAAATGGTCGAGGAACAGCGCAGCGGTGAGGCTGCCGCCCTGGCCGGTGGAGCCGGTATTGGACAGGTCGGCGATCTTCGGCTCGATCTGCTGCTTGTAGGGACGGTAGAGCGGCATGTGCCAGAGCGGATCCTCGATC
>CAYYZR010000126.1:0-6917 GCA_964476005.1 uncultured Halomonas sp. | reverse complement strand
GACGGCAGCCATCATCGGGGGTTGGGCCATGCAAAACGTAATGATATAACATTTTAGGCCAAGGCGCAGGGGTCGCCCTGCCGGATGCCGGGCCGGAGTGCGCTTTGGAAGTTCCCCGAAGCCACTGGCCGGGTCGCCGAATTGCGGCATCAGCGGAGCTCTTCCTCGATCTGCATCCAGTTGCAGCGATCCACCACCGCCGCTGGCGTGTCCGCCTGGCCGAGCCCCCCGGTCATCAAGCCGAGCACGCGCTCGTCGTCGTTGTATTCACTATGCGCGGTCAGCGGATTGGCGAAACCGTCACCCCTGAAAACCTGCGCGACATGCGCGATATTGAGCGAGACATTGACCACCACGGGGCATAGCCTGGAGTCGATACCGTATTGAACGAAGTCTTCTGGAATCGAATAGCTCAGAAGGTCGTTCGGGTCACTGAACGCCACCACTCTTGTCTTCGCCAGCATCCGCTGGTCGAAAAATTCGCCTTCCGGCGTGCAGAATTCCGCAATCTGACCGCGCACCGGAACCGGCGGGAACCCTGCCTGCAGCAGCGGCAACTGGTTCGCCAGCATGAACACCGTGGTGGTCTGATTCTGCAGCGCCGCTCTGAACGCAGAGGCGCGCGGGTTGAAATCCTGCGCCGCGGCGACGCCTTCGGCCGTGGTTTCAAGAGCATCGAGCAGGATTCGACTGCCCATGCTGTGGGTGATGAAGAAGAACCGGTCCTGCTCAACGCGGCTTCCGAAAAGTGGATGCGCGTCCCCGCAGTTCTCCGGCTCTGCCGGAAAACCGTCCCAATCGGTACTGTAGGCCCAGCAAAGACTCTGGCGCACGGCAGTCAGGATCTGCTCGCGCCCGGCTCCCACGTACACCAGCGGATCGACCAGCACATCGTTGACGAAAACCTTGCCGAGCTGGTTGAGCCGCGCCCGGTTGCGGCTGTGGACCTGTGTGGTGTCGAAGCGCAGACTGGCGCGCGCCGGGTCGCTGATGCGAGACCATGTCAACTCGTAGACCAGCAGTTCGCGCTCGCGCCTGGCGTCGGTCAGGCGCTGTACGGTCAGCGTTCCCAGTGACGCGTCGGGGTTCGACGCGTCCGGGATCTCCATGGTCTTTTGCCGAGGCGCACTCACATCCAGCCCCAACGCAGCCGCCAGGTTGGCGATGGTTCTGCCGGAATAACCCGGATAGTGCGAGCCGATACCGTGCACCATCATGACCTTGACCACGGCCCGCTCGGCGGCCGGGGTATCACCGATCGCGCCCTGCCCGTCCTGCCGCCTCAACGCCGGCTCAAGGCCCTCGAAAGAGGCGCCCGATACTTCACAGGCACGACTGTCGGTGTCCGGGTCGCCCTGCATCCCGGACAACAGGCCCCGTCCCAGGCCCTCACCAAAACTGGCACAACCCGTCAGCATCGCCAGCAACCCCGTGAGCAAGACGAGTCGAACTGCCATCCGAATCGCGAACAATGCCGTCATGGTCGAAAACCTGCGCAGCGGTTGCGGGACATTGATTTTCAGCGTTCTTTCGCGGGCCGATAAATCGTCGGTTGCCACCTGTCGATTATATAGCAGCCAATGATATGCTCCGCATGCGGCAGCATGCTACCGCCGAAGACTTCATCATCACAAGGGAGCCCCGGATGCGCGGGAATTTTCTGAGCTCGGCAGGCGATTCGATCGTTATCCCGTTCCGGCACCCGATTGCTTTTCAGGCTGGACGCAGCGCGGCCGGGCAATTCCGGACACCCCGGTGATGCTCGAATTGCGCGGGCTGCTCGCATTCTCGCTTGCGTTGCTGGCTGCCGGCTGCGCCAGCACCGATCCGGGCCCGTGGCGCAGCGAACACCTGACCGAAGAGTTCAGCCTGCGCGGCACCCCCGAGGTGCGCAGCTTCGACGACTATCTGGCTCTCGAAGACCGGCTGTACGCGCAACTCGATCGAAAGGTCTATGCGGTTACCGCCACGGGTTCCGGCAACGAGTTGCTGCGCTTCAGCAGCGGCGGCGCCGCCGACCCGCGTGGGTGGCAGCCGAACTGGAATCGCACCTTCGAGCTGCAGGCGACGAGACCGATCGGCGGGGCCCTGTTGTTGCACGGCATGTCGGATTCCCCCTACAGCTTGCGCGCACTGGCCGAATCGCTGAATCGCGAGGGTTACCAGGTGCTCGGTCTGCGCCTGCCGGGCCACGGCACGGCGCCGTCGGGCCTGAAACATGTCCGCTGGGAAGATATGGCCGCTGCGGTGCGCATGGCCGTGAACCATCTTGCCGCTAAGGTAGACGGCGGACCGATACACATCTTCGGTTATTCGACCGGCGCGGCGCTGGCCATTGATTTTTCTCTCGACACCCTCGACGGCCGGGCGGGCCCCTTGCCCGCCAGCCTTGTCCTGATTTCGCCGGCGATCGGCATCAGCCGAGCCGCGGCGCTGGCCGGGGTGAAGACGCGCCTTTCGATCGTGCCGGGCATGGGCAGGCTGGCGTGGCTGGTCACCGAGCCCGAGTTCGACCCCTACAAATACAATTCCTTTGCGACCAATGCCGGTCAGCAGGTGCACCGGCTGACGCGCTCGGTCGCCAGGCGCCTGTCCGGCTTTGCCCGCAGCGAGGGACTGGAGAATTTTCCGCCTACGCTGGTCTTCAAATCCAACGCCGATTCGACGGTCACCAACGCTGCGGTGGTCGACGGTCTGCTCGGGCTGCTCGAACCGCACCAACACGAACTGGTGCTGTTCGACGTCAACCGCCTGGCCGCCGCGTCGGTGCTGAAAGTCTACGACCCGGGGGCGCTCACGGTCCGGCTGAACAGCGACGCCGGTCTGCCCTTTGCCTTTACGCTGGTCACCAACGAACATGCCGCCAGCCTGGCCGTAGTGGCGCGGCAAAAGCCGCCTTTCAGCGCCGAATTCGTTGCCACCGAGCCGCTGGGATCGAGCTGGCCGATTAGCGTTCTGTCGCTTTCGCACGTCGCTTTGCCTTTCCCCCCCGACGATCCTTTGTACGGGCAGCGCCGACCGGCCGATGAGCAGACGATATTTCTCGGCCAACTGGCCATCCAGGGAGAGCGCGGCCTGTTCGCGCTTTCGGCGGACTGGCTCTTGCGCCTCCGGCACAATCCGTTCTATTCATACCTCGAGAACCGGGCCATCGATTGGGCGTTCGATCATGGCCTTCCGCGCGCAAAGGTTGTTCCACCAGCAGCGCCCGTGAAGTCCGTCAATCGCTAAAGCGCTGAAGGCCCGGCAGGGCATCGATGCGCAGATCTATCTCGGCGAACAGTCGGCGCGTTTCGCCACCGCCGAGTCCACCGAACTCGGACTGGAATTCATCCCGGGACAGGCCCTCGGGAAGTCCATCGATGGCAGGGAAGAAATCGGCGGTGTCTATCCCACCGACCATGCGAAGCTGCAGTTCTCGGGCGGATTCGGCGTCCCGGGTGGCAAAGACCGCAAAACGGATGCCCGCCTTGTTGGCCGCCATGTCGACGAAGGAGAAACCGGAGCCACCGGGGGTGGAATCCTTCATTTCCTTGGCGATGCCGACGGTCAGTGCTCTTCCGGCATCGCTCAATACGACAAGACCGGCGCTGACCCAGAAATGCTGACCGAGGTCCCCGCGTCCATGGACCCGTGCGCGGCGGCGGAGTGCTTCACGTTCCGCCGTTCGGCCGGAATGAACCCGTCGACGGGCTACCGCGGCGACCTGGTCGTCGCCCAGTAGAACGGACAGGGCGAGGATCGCCGCGCGGTTCGGAAAGACGGGATCGAGACCATTGCTGTTGTCACGGGCATAAGCGAACGCCAAGTCGGTCAGGCGAGCAAAACCGTCCGCATCGTCCGGGACCTCGCCGGCTCGCTCGAGGACGTGCTGCCCGGTGATCCGGGCGGCCTCGTACAGGTCGTCGGCGATGCGCGTGGAGGTGCCCCAGGCGAACAGGCCTGCGCCGAGAACGCCGAGGACCGCGAGCGCCGTGCGACTCCGGCGCAATGCGAGGCCGACCAGCGCCCCGGCGACCCCCGCGGCCCCAATGAAGAACAGCTGTGGAGCGATCGGAAAATAGCCGAAATTCAGCCACTTGACGACCATGGCGAGCAAGGGTGCGCCGAATACCGTCAGAACAGCTGCCCGCCTTGCAGGGAGACGAGACAACGCCAGGCCGAGGAGAATGCCGAGGACAACGATGCCGACCGCCCGAAGAAACCACGTCACGACCGCGCGTGCGGTCGGTTCCGACACGTCCACCCAGGTCTGCGCGCACTGCACGGCCCACTCGGGCGCCCCCAGGGGGCGCGGGTCCGGCAGAAGCCACAGCAGCAGCATCCAGACGACCAGGGCCACGGCCCAGAACGGCGCGAACGACACCGGCGCCCATCCCTGCCGGCCGTTCAGGACGAGCGGCACTGTGGACATGCTGCCGCGGCCGAACCTGCAGAGCGAGCGCCTTTCCGAAGCCATCGCGCGTTTGGCGGTCGAGACGTTGTCACGTTCTATCCAGCTCGCACGGGTCTCGTGGCGTTTTCTCGTCCGAGGTCCGAAATGATGTTGTTGGACAAGGTGATGAAGATGCGAAAGCTTTCGTCGGCCGCAAGCTTTTCGGCAGCCAGGAGTTCGAAGGCCTCGTCCTGCAAGGCGCGGATCGCGTGCAGCGCCCGGGCGCGAGCCGCCTCGCTCGCGTCGCCGAGGACGGACTTGCGAATGCCGATCGCCTTTGCATAGAACCTGTCGATGCGATTCTTGCGTCGCACCCGGTAGAACTTCAGGATCGCAAAACCCCCGCTTACGACGCCGATGAACAAGGTCACGACGACTTCCGCCGCCCCGGAGTAACGCTCGTAGACGGAAGGTGCATCGCGCTCGACATAAGCCTGCGCGCCCTGGTGCAGCGCGAAGCTCGAGCCGGACGCGTCAAAGTCGCCGGTCAGCGCGTGAAAGAGTCCGGGATACGAGCCCGACAGCGCCGGCTTGAGGCGCAGAAGTTCACTGATCAGGTCATAGATCAAAGAGGGCGAAACGTCTCTGCGCGCAACCAGCAGCTTGTCCACCGCTACCGTGACAACCGGGGTATCGACAACGCCGGGATAGGTCTCCCTGGGCAGGACGAAGGGCTTCAACTCCGGATACATCAGGCTCAGCGACTCGACCTGCGAACCTCGACCAAGTTGATCCACGGTCCCGATGCTGAACAGCCTGTAATCGAGAAAATCATCCATCAGCCCCGGCCTGACCGGGGTAAACAGCACGATGACCTCCGGTCTGGGTTCAATGCTGTCGACAAACCGGATATTTTCCGGGTCGATGCCGAGGCGGTCGGTCGTCTGCTGCAGCAGGATGCGGGACGGAGAGCCCGGGGGCCCGGCAAAAACCGTTCTGCCCGCGAACAGATCGGATCCGACCAGGGGCTCGAGCGTCTTAAGATAGGCGATGTGCAGCACCGTGGAATAGAGCGGGATGACGGTTTCGACGCCGCCGCGAAAGGACTCGTTGTTGGCGACCAGCGCCAGGTCCGCGACGCCGTCGGCAAGCAGTTCAAGCGGATTCGCTTCGGGGTCGGTCATCGGGACGAGCTCGAGCCGGAAATGCGGGCTGTCGTCCAGTGTCTCCTTGAGCACAGTGACGATTTCCCGGTCCAGCAGAAACGTCGGTGTCAACAGCCGTATCTCGACCGGATCGCGCGAGCAACCCGTCGAAAGCCAGCACCCAAGAACCAGGAATACGAATGTGAGCGAGCGAATCATCAGACGGCAGCGTCCAGTACCAGCGATATCCGGCACGCAACAGACAATATTGCCATCTGCAGGCGTTGGAAAGAGTATAGACGCTGGATTTCCCGAATTCCAACAGTATCCGATCAAGAAAAAGCCCCGCCTTCGATCCTCTCGGCAGCCCCTCCGAGCGATTCTTGTCCGAGGCGAATCGGGCCACGCGACGACGGAAAAAATCTATCGCTCGGAAAGCGAAGCCCGGAGCTGTCCAGGGTATCGATTTCGTGATATATATACTTTTAGCGCATACGCGTCTAACGGAGCATGAACGATGAGAAGGCTTTTGCCGGTGATTCTCCTGGTGTTTTCCGCAGGAACCACCCTTGCGCAGGATCAGCTTGCCGATACAACCTTTGACGGACTCCAGCGCATCGAGGGCGCGAATGTCGGCACGGCTTACGTTGACCCCTCGGCGGATTTCAGCCAATTCCGTCGCGTGGCGATACTCGACCCGTTCGTCGCCTTCCGGAGCAACTGGCTTCGGGATGCCAATCGCGGCCGCAGCCGCAACATCAGCAGCCGTGACATGGAACGGATGAAGCAGGACATGCAGTCGCTGTTCCGCACCGTTTTCACCGAGCGACTCGAGGCTGCGGGGTTTCAGATCGTCAACACGGCCGACTATGACGTGCTGGTGCTGAGACCGGCCATCATCGACCTGGACGTCGCGGCCCCGGAGTCCAGGACGGCAGCGCGTTCTCGCGTCTATTCGGTATCGGGCGGAGCCGCCACGCTATACCTGCAGCTGGTGGATTCGGTCAGCGGGGACGTGATCGCGCGCGCGATCGACCGATCGGTGGTCCGCAGTCCCTTCGGGCAAATTACCTGGACCAACCGGGTAACCAACACGGCCGACGCGCGTCGCGTCCTGGGTCGCTGGGCCGATACCCTTGTGGGTTTCCTGGCCAGCCATTACTCGCAACCGACCGACCCGGACACGGATAGCGAGGCGGCCGCGGAAGACAGCGCCGACGACGCGGAATAAGCCGGCCCGTGGGGCGGCCGAGCACTAAGTGTGAAGTCGCAGCAGGTTGTCCCCGGCCAGTCCTAGACGACGGCTTTCGCCATGATCGATCGAGTTCGAGCTCGCCTGCGCCTCGGTTCGAACCGATTGTCTGGTCGGGGGTTCGAATGGGGGCACCGGCCGTGAT
>CAYYZR010000125.1:0-6939 GCA_964476005.1 uncultured Halomonas sp. | reverse complement strand
CGATGAACAGAATTCGAGCGCGGCCGAGGGGTCCAGGGGTCGATTCGTGGTCTCGACGTGAATGAGCTTGCTCATCCGCCGCATACCGGAGGCAGCAACGCAAGATCGGCGTCCAGGGGCACTGTCTCGTCGTCATCGAGCACTCGGGTGTCGGTGGCGAACGCGGAGGCTTTGAGCAGGCTCAAGGCATTGTCGTCGTCGCCAAAAGCGCGCACGACCTGCGCCCTGAGATCGGCAACGGTGGGTTCGGCTTCGAGTTCGACTGCAAGCACTGACTCGCTGCGAAACTGGCGAAAGCCGCCGAACAGCTTGATCCGTACTTCCTGCGTTCCGGAGCCGACGCTGACATCATTCATGGGCTGTGTCTCGTTGGGGTTCGATAGATTGGAATTCGTCGAAGTCCGCCGGCAGGGTCGGGAGGCCATCCGGGTGAGTCCAGCGGCCGGACTTTCCGCCTTCCTTGAGCAGCAGCCGGACGTTGTCTATCGCCAGGCCGGCTTCGACCTGCTTGGCCAGATCCCAGATCGTCAGCAGTGCTGTCTGCACGCCTGCCAGCGCCTCCATCTCGACACCGGTGCGCGCCGATGTAGCCGCCTGGCAAAAACCGACGACCGACTCCGAGACCGGATCCAGCTGAAACGCCACCACGACGTGATCCAGTCCCAGCGGGTGGCACAGCGGAATGAGATCGGCCGTCTTCTTGGCCGCGAGAATCCCGGCGGTCTCGGCCAGCACCAGCGGATCGCCCTTGGGCAGGCTGCGGTCGCGCACCATCGGATAGGCCACCGGCCCAAGCCGGATACGCCCGGTGGCAATTGCACGACGCCGGGTGACATTCTTGCCACCGACATCGATCATTCTGTACTGATGACTGGGCTGCTTGCCGCCTTGGGTCATTTCAACCACCAGTATAGGCAAGGTGCGGCGTATCGCCGAAATCGCCCTGGTGCAGGAAGTGCGATACCTTCTTGCCGAGAAGTGCGGTCAGCAGGCAGGCCTTGAGCTGTTCGCGGTCTTCGTCGCGCTGCAGGAACGGCCTGAGATTCTGACTGCCCGTACCGAACAGACACAGCCGCAAGCCGCCGCGTGCAGTGACGCGCAACCGGTTGCAAGTATCACAGAATCCCGGGGCATACGGCGCAATCAGTCCGATTCGCCCGGCATGATCGGGGTGACCGTATTCGACCGCGGGACCGTCCACGGGGCCGCGGTCAACGGGTCGCCAGCCTTCTTTCTTCAGCTTTTCGCGCACGACGTCACCGCTGACGTGACGCTTGTCGAAATAGTCCTGGTTGTCTCCGGTCTGCATGAGCTCGATGAAGCGCAGGGCAATCGGTCGGTTGCGAACGTACTCAAAGAAATCAGGTAGTTCATGATCGTTCAACCCCTTCAGCAGCACCGTATTGAGCTTGACCGATCCGAAACCGACCTCCATGCAGGTATCGATGCTCTCGAACACTTTCTCGAAGCGACGGTCACCGGTAATTTCCTCGAAACGGCTGGATTCCAGACTGTCGATGCTGATATTGACGGCGTCCACGCCAGCAGCCTTCAGGTCTCTGGCGGTCTCGCGCAGCCTGTAGCCGTTGGTCGTCATGGCCAGTTTCTCTATGCCCGGCGTTTCACGCACGACGCGAACGATTTCCATGAAATCCTTGCGCACCATGGGCTCGCCGCCGGTCAGCCGCACCTTGGTCGTGCCCAGTTCGGCGAAACCGGCCACCAGCCGGCGAATCTCGTCGACGTTCATGAAACCGGTCGGTGTGCCCTGGTAGCCGTTCGGCAGACAGTATTCGCAACGGAAGTTGCATACGTCGGTTACCGACAAGCGGAGATAGGCGAACCGCCGGCCGAAGCCGTCCTGAAGCGTCGTCAATTTGGCCTCCTTTACGAACACGGCAGGTGCCGCGGTTTCCCGCCTTCACCCGTTTCGATGGACCTTCCATCGAGCGGCGCCGGTGCCATGGCAGTGGGATGCTGTAGGCGTCTGGCGCTTGGAGTGCACAGTTTGAGTATCGATGCATACGATAACCTGAACAGGCGTCTGATTACTACAACATCGGACAGAAATAGACCGTCGGCCGGTCGCATCGGGGCGGAGCTTCGTTGCCCCCGGACCAGCGGGCTGCAACCGACGGGCCGGTTCAGCGGTGAGGCCTGTCGGGCACGAACAGGGGTTGACCCGCCAGTCGGAATTTCCCGATCATCTGCTGGCCCTGTTCAGACACCAACCAATCGATGAACTGCTGCGCGGCCTGGTTGCGGACATCGGGGCAGTGGCCGGGATTGACCGCGATCACGCTGTAGGGATTGAAAAGATCCGGGTCACCTTCGACCAGCAGTTCCAGATCGCCTTGATTTTCGAAGCTCAGCCAGGTGCCCCGATCAACGAGAATATAGGCCTCCATCGCCCGCGCCATATTCAGGCTCTGACCCATGCCGGCCCCTGATTCAAGGTACCAGGAACCGAAATCAGGCGAGGGGTCCAGATCGCTTTTGCGCCATAACGAAAGTTCCTTGATGTGGGTGCCGCTGCGATCGCCGCGCGACACGAATCTGGCGCCGTGCGAGTGGATCCTTGCAATTGCCGCCGATGCCGACTCGGCGCCGCGAATCCCGACAGGATCGTTGGCCGGTCCGACGATCACGAAGTCGTTGTGCATCAGTGCGATGCGCTCGAGGCCGTAGCCTTGTGCAACGAATTCGCGTTCCGCGGCGGGCGCATGAACGAGCACTACATCGGCGTCGCAGCGCCTGCCGTAAGCCAGTGCAGCGCCGGTTCCCAGCGCGACCACTCGTACATCGATTCCCGACGCCGCCTGGAACTCGGGCAGCAAGTAGTCGAACAGACCGGAATTCTGTGTCGATGTGGTCGAAGCCACGATGATGAAGTTCTCTTCCGCGGCGCCCGCGAGACCCGCCGAGAATGGCAACATGAATGCGAGTAGCCGGATCGCAGCAGAGATCCTGGCGTGGGGATCGAGCGTTTTCATAAAACCAGTTTCCCTTCGAGAAAACATCGCGCCTGGCTACTGGCCGGGCGGTCGAAAAATGTTTCGGCCGGTGTGTGTTCGCATAGTCTGCCGTCGGCCATGAACAGGACTTCGTCGGCAAGCCGGCGCGCCTGACCCAGATCGTGGGTACTGAGGATAACGCGCGTATTTCCGGCATCGATGTTCTGGATCAAATTTTCCACCTGAGCCGTGCTGTGCGGGTCGAGATTCGCACAGGGCTCATCCAGCAGCAATACCTGAGGTTGCTGCGACCAGGCCCGCACAATTGCCAGGCGCTGGGCTTCGCCGCCCGAAAGCCGGGTGGCCAGTTGATTCGCAAGCGGGAGCAGGCCCGCCTGCTCCAGGGCTTTCGCAGCCGTTTTGCGCCGCGCCCCGGCCGGCATCGATGTGCGTGCCAGGGCGAATTCGACGTTGGCCAGCGCCGATCGGCGAAGCATCACCGGTTTCTGGAGCACCATACCCAGAGCCGGCCGCAGCTTGTGCGGCGCCTGGCCGTTCCATTCGATCCGTCCCGAATCCGGCTGAATCAACCCCATCAGCAGACGCAATAAAAGACTCTTGCCGGCGCCGTTCGGCCCCAGCAGAACGCTGATCTTTCCGGCCTCGAGCTGGAATGCCACATCCTCGATCAGATTCCTGCCGTTACGGCGCAAAACCAGCGTTTCGACGCATAGCGGAAGCATTTCAAGCCGGCATGAGGAATCGCGGTCAGGCATGCCGTCGGGCCGCGGCGTGCTGCAGCATTCCGGCAAGCAGGTTGATCGAAATAGCGACGGCAAGCAGCACGAAACCGAGTGCCATGGCCAGGGCCAGATTGCCCTTGCTGGTTTCAAGGGCGATGGTCGTGGTCATCACGCGGGTGACGCCCTTGATATTGCCGCCAACGATGATCACGGCGCCGACCTCGGCGACGGCGCGACCGAAACCCGCCAGTACCGCGGTCGTCAGCGACAGCCAGGCATCGCGCAACAGCGTCGCCACCATGACGTGCTGGCTGGTGTTGAGCACCTGAAGCTGCTCACGGCAGGAATGGTCCAGGTCGGCGATGGTCTGCCGGGTGAGTGCTGCGATGAGAGGCGCAATCAGCAAACATTGCGCGATCACCATGGCCTGCGGCGTGAAAAGAAGACCGAGGTCTCCCAGCGGCCCGGCACGCGACAGCATGAGGTAGACGCCAAGACCCACGACCACGGGCGGCAGCCCCATCATGGCGTTGAGCAGCGCGGCCAGAACCGACCGCCCGGGAAAGCGGTAAACCGCGACCGCGGCGCCCAGCGGCAGTCCGATCAGCGCTGCCAGAAGGGTCGCGGCAAGGCTGACCTTGAGCGAGAGGCCGATGATTTCAAGCAATTCCGGTTGCAGGTTGATCAGAAGATCGAGCGAAATCCGGATTGCCTGGCCAAATTCATCCATTGAGGCACCTCGGATCGAACAGCCGCGGGCGCAACAGGTCCTGATCAAGGTGCCGGCGGTGCTTGCATGCGTACGTTTGGGTCATGCGGGATAAACGCGCCCAAACGCGGCGGGCCGGGCGCAAAGACCGGTTCCCGGGGTCGGGCATCGGAACAGCCGTGTCTCGCGCGTCGCAAGCGAGTGTGGTAGCAATCGCTACCGTCACCGGGGCCGCACCACACGATCTACGGCTATTCCGGCTGAAGCGCGCTTTGCAGGCATTCAATAGTGATTCCTTCGAACGGGCGATTGGTCAGCAATCCTCGCTGCGAGTATAAAGTAACGGATTGCCCGATCCGGTGGCCCAGCCCGATGCACGCCCGCCTGGTCGTTCTCCGCCGGGCGAGTGCTTTTGGCACTAGAATTGGACGGCCAGTAAACCAATTCCCCGGAAACCCTTCATGCCGCATACCGCACCCGACAGCCCGACGCCGCAACCGCTGAAGATTGCTGTGCTTACGATTTCCGATTCCCGCGACTTTGCCAGCGACCGTTCCGGCGATGCGCTGCGCGATGGTCTGGAAGCGGCCGGTCACGTGATGGCGGACCGGGAACTCGTGCCGGATGACGTGTTTCGCATTCGGGCTGTCGTCTCGCGCTGGATCGCCGATCCGGAAGTCGAATGCATTCTGACCACCGGTGGCACCGGGATCACCGGGCGGGATGGAACACCAGAGGCGATCAACCCGCTTCTGGTTCGCATGATCGACGGGTTCGGAGAATTGTTCAGACATTACTCGCTGGAAGAAATAGGCCCGTCGACGATCCAGTCCCGGGCCTTCGCCGGGGTGGCCAACGCGACGCTGGTGTTCGGCCTCCCGGGGTCGACCGGCGCCTGCCGTACCGCATGGAACCGGATTCTGCGACACCAGCTGGATGTGCGTACCCGACCATGCAATTTCGCCACACTGATTCCCCGTCTGAACGAAACCGAGGCGTGAGACAGGCCCGCCGGCAGCACATCAATTACCCTGACTGCACTTCACCTTTCCAAGGAGTAACGGCATGAACGAAGAAAAACTCAACATCACTCTGCGCAAGTTTCTCAAGCAGGTCGGCGTGACCTCGCAGCGCGAAATCGAGAAAGCCGCGCGCGATGCGGCAGAGCAGGGCAATCTGCCGAGCGGCGGGCTTGCGGTCTCGGTGCGGCTCGAATGCCCGGCGCTGGACCTGAGCCACGAAATCGAAGGCCGGCTGGAAACCGACTGAAGCCACACGCTCAGTCGCCGTTCCAGATCGGTTGGGCGAACGGTTCCACGGTCACCCGCGCGCCGGCCTCGACGTTGCCCTGGTTCGGCGCAAGATTGATCAGGCAGTCGGCCCGGCTCATGGACCGCAGTACGCCGGACCCCTGGTGGCCGAACGGTTCGACCTCCAGGCCATGCTCGCCCGAAACCAGGCGGCCGCGCTGGAATTCACGCCGCCCGGCCTTCTTGCGTATCGCGTGCCGGGTCGGCACATCGAATGCCAGTGCCGGTGCCGGGCGGGCGCCGGCGAGCTTGACCAGCGCCGGACGGACCAGCTGGATGAACGTGACCATGGCCGAAACCGGATTGCCCGGCAGGCCGAAGAACAGCGCCTGTTCGAGGCGGCCGAACGCCAGCGGGCGGCCCGGCTTCATCGCCACCTGCCAGAAACCGACGCTGCCGGCCTTCTCGAGCGCTTCGAGTACATAGTCGGCCGCGCCCACCGACACGCCGCCGGTCGTCAATACGGCATCGAATTCCGAGGCGCGCTGCAGGGCTTCGTCCAGCGCCTCCGGTTCGTCCGGCACGATACCAAGATCGTGGATCTCGACGCCGAGCTCGGACAGCAGGCCGAACAGCGTGTGGCGATTGGAATCGTGGATCTTGCCCGGCGCCAGGGGTTGCCCGACCGGGACGATTTCGTCTCCGGTCGAGAAAAACGCCACGCGCGGCCGGGGCAACACGTCGATCTCGGCGGCGCCGACCGAGGCCAGTACGCCCAGGTCGGCAGCGCCGATGCGACGCCCGGGTTCCAGAACCGTCTGGCCGCGCGCCACATCCTCGCCCGCGGCGCGCACGTTCGCGCCCGACTTGCAGGCTTCCTGGAATCGCACCAGGTCATCCTCGCGCTCCGTGCGTTCCTGCATCACGACCGAGTCGGCACCGTCGGGCAGTACCGCCCCGGTCATGATTCGCACGCACTCGCCCGCGCCGACCCGGCCGTCGTAGGGGTGTCCGGCGAAACTCTCGCCGACCTGGCGCAGCTTCGCGTCGGGTTCGACCAGGTCTGCGGCACGGACTGCATAGCCGTCCATTGCCGAATTGGTGTGATTGGGGACGTCGATTGCGGCGCTGACCGGTTCGGCCAGGATTCGGCCCAGCGCGTCCAGCAGATTCAGGCGTTCGTGACCGGCGACTGGCTCGACCTGCTCGAGAATGCGGGCGCGAGCCTGTTCCAGGGGCAAGGCCGGGCCGTCGTGGCCGCAACCGGCGCCTGCCTTGAGTGC
>CAYYZR010000124.1:0-7036 GCA_964476005.1 uncultured Halomonas sp. | reverse complement strand
AGACGCCGGGGAAGGGCACGATGACGTCGAAGTGCTGGGCGCCGTCGATTTCCCAATAGGCCAGCCGGGTCGCGCCGTTTTCGCGCGCCGCCTCGACGTACGGGCGGCTGCTGAAGGCGGCCGGGATCAGGCCGTCCTGGCGGCCGTGCAGGATCAGCACCGGGATGTTCGGGAGGTAGCTCGTGGCGATCGTCTCACCGACCGCCTCGCGCAGCGCCACGGCGTCCGGAGTTTCGCCGGTCCACAATCCGCGCAGACACGAAAGGCCGGGAAACGTCGGGTCTTCGGCATTCTCGGCGGCCATTGCGTCGATCCACTGCAGCCCGGCACCGGGCACCACGCCGCTGGAGGTGGCCCACCACAGGCCGCGCTGCGCCTCGTCGGCCGGCTGCGGCGTGCCGGCGTCGGTGACCGCCACCCGGAAGCCGCACGGCATCGCATCGACCGGTCGGCGCAAGTAGGCCGACGCGTACATCGCCGCGACCGAGCGCCAGACGTCCAGCGTCGCGTTCACCGCGGCCTGGTCCAGCGCGCCGGCCTCGAAGCCCGAGGCCGCCAGCGCGCTGCGCGCGGCGGCGGGGGTCGGTTCGTCGATGAGTCCGGCCCGGTGCAGCGTCCGGCAGCGCTGCTGGCCGGCCGGCAGAAGCGCCGGGTTGCCGAACGGCAGTTGCATCAGCGTGGTCGGGTCGGCCAGAAGGCACGGTTGCAGCAGCGCGGCCTGGGTGGCGTAGTCGTAGAGATGGCGAGCGCCGGGCGCGGTGATGTTGGGTGCGGCGACCACGGCGGCGTCGAACATGCCGGGTGCGGTCCGTTCCAGCGCCCGCAGCGCCGCCCCGCCGCCGTTGGATATCGCGGCCAGAACGATGCGCGTGTTATCCGGAGAAAACGGTCCGCTTCCCGGAAAGGCCCGGCCGAGGACGTCCAGCGCGAATAGCGTCGCGGCGGTAGTGTGATCGCCCCAGCCGGCCTCCGGGTTGTCGCCGGAGTGGGCATGCGGCACCGAGATCAGCGGCGCTTGCGCTGGATCGGGCGCGAATCCGAGCTGCGCATCTTCGCGCGCGGCACGGGTCCCGTCCAGCGCCACCCCGGTATCCGAGGCGTGGTCGAAGATGTCGGTGCCGGCGCCCTTGTCGGTATGGGCCAGCGCGCAGCCGCGCGGCAGGGCCCATGGTCCGGCCACCGGCAGTCCGCCGTAGATGCCGCGCGACCCGGAAGCGGGTGCGACGACCAGACAGGGGGCTTGCGGATCGAAGGTATCGGGCAACTGCACCGCCACCCGGAACGGATGGTCGGCAGGTCCAAGCCTGACAAAGGCGTGGAATTCACGGCCGGGGACTTCCGACAGCGTCGCGTCGGCGGCGAACCCGCCGGTGGCGCCCAGGTCGACCAGGCTCTTGTAGTTGGCGTGGATCGCCAGCCTTCGCAGCAGCGCGCTTCGAGCCATCGTGCTGTCGGTCATCCGCGGCGCCGGACCGCGCAGTCCGGCCAGGCCCAGGCCGCCGGTCAGCAGGTCGTCGTCGCCGCGGTGGGCGGTTTCGCGAATTTCGGACACCGTCACGTGCGGCGCCGGGCGCGACTTGGGTTCGGCTTCGTCGATCGGGGCGATCGGGGCGGGCGGGCCGTCGGCGGCGCAGCCGGCGAGCAGTAGCAGGGCGAGGGCGGTCAGGCGCGATGGTTTCACGATGAATCCCGGTTGCGAGCGGATTTAAGAATGTATCACCGCCGAAAGATCGGCGACGCTGGACTTTGGTACAGCGCGGTCATACGTCGTAACATGCCGGTACTGCACCAGCCACGATACGAAATGTCTTCATGACGCAAGTCCTGATCGCCGACGACCATCCGCTGTTTCGCAATGCGCTCAAGCTTGCGCTGGATGCTTGCGTGGATTCCGTCGCGGTGCTCGAAGCCGAGGACCTGGAGCAGACTCGAACCCTGCTCGCCGATTCCCGCGACGTCGACCTGCTGCTGCTGGACCTGCACATGCCGGGCAGCAACGGCCTGACCGGCCTGGCCAGCGTTCGCTGCGAATTCCCTGAAGTGGCGGTGGTGGTAATCTCGGCCAACGAGGATCCGGCCGTCATCCGACGCGCGCTGGATCACGGGGCCGCGGGGTTCATTCCCAAGAGTTCCGGACTGGACGTGCTGACCGAGGCGGTGACGGCGGTGCTCGACTGCAAGACCTGGGTGCCGCCGCACCTGTACCGGACGGTGACTTCGATCCAGGGCGGCGATGGCGAACTTGCCGAGCGGATCGCCCGCCTCACTCCGCAGCAGTTCCGTGTGTTGCAGATGGTCGCCGAAGGCAGCCTCAACAAGCAGATTGCCGACCGGCTGGGGATTCAGGAGCGCACCGTCAAGGCTCATATGAGCGAAATCTTTACCAAGCTCGAGGTCAGAAACCGGACCCAGGCCGGCATCGCATTCAGACGACTGGAGCTTGTCGATCCGGCGACGATTCAGGCGTAGGCCGGAAGTCGGAAAGACGGTTTCCGGTTTCGGGTTTCCGGAAAGGCAAAATCGGAAGGCAAAAGCCGTAAGAACCGGCCTATTTTTCCGACCACCGACCACCGACCACCGACCACCGCAAACTTCGTAAAAAAAACGGCGCCCCGAAGGGCGCCGCATGAGGGAATCGTGCAGCTTTCCCAATTGGCTAGAACGCGTACTTGGCCATGAACTGAACCCGGTCCAGGCGTCCGTCGAGGCCGTTTTCGAGTTCGTGCTCGGCCATCAGGTACTCGATGCCGAAGGTGAACGGCGGCACTGGTGAATAGAGCAGGTTGATCTGGCCACTCCAGTTCGACTCGCTGACACCGGTGCCGGTGAAGCGCACGGGGTTGTCGACTTCCATGTAGGAAACCACGGCGTTGGACCGCCACTTCTGGTTCCACCAGTGCCGATAGGCGACGAAGCCGCCGAGAGTGCCGATGGCCTCCAGTTCGCCGGTGTCGGTAATTGCCGCGCCGTTGGCGAAGTTCAGCGCCACCTGACGACCCAGACCTTCGCCGCCCAGAATCATGAAGCGCACGTCGTTGCGACCCAGCATGGCCTTGCCTGACAGGCTCAGACCCCAACCGGTGGTGTTATCGTCCACCCCGAGTGCGGCGTCCTCGAGTTCCAGTTGCCGCAACATGCCGCCGATTTGCAGATGTCCCCAGTCGCCTTTCCAGGTGTAGCGTGCAGCCAGTTCAGGAATGGAATTGTCGTCGGCGTCGATTCGCCCGCCGCCAAGCGGCGTGACGGTAGTGTCGGGATTCTCCAGCGCGATGGCGAAGCCGCCACGGCTGTATCGGACCATCGGCTCGCGCCCGAAAGACGTGCTGCCCGTCGGACCGATGAAGTCCACGCTTTCAGGCAGCGTTGCGACGTCCATGAACGTGTTCCAGGTCTGGCCGACCAACCAGTTGTCATAGGTCACGTAGGCGTGGCGCAAGCGTGGTGTAAACGAGTTGCTCACACGTTCGTTGCCACCGGCAGTGACCAGAAAATCCATTTCGATGTAGCTGCCGAGCTTGGCTTCGCCCACCTCGTGGCGGGTGCCGAAATGAAAGCGTGTCTGACGGGCATGCACATCGAACTGAACGCCCTCGCTGTCGCCGCTGACCGGAATCGTGCTGGGTACGAAAAAGTCACGGCCGATGCTGTTGCCGGCAACGTTGCCGTCACCGAAATCGCTGAAGATGAAATCGGTCTTGATGTAGCCGCCGTAATAAAATTCAGGCATGTCGGCCTTTTTTTCCGCCGCCGCGATCACCGGCGCGATCTTCCGATCCAGTTCCCCTACGCGCTCGCGCGCTTCTGCCGCATCCGCAGATGCCTGGCGTGCCTGGGCGGCAGCCTGCGTGCCGGAATCAGACGCCCTGTCCAGCAACGTCTCGACCATGGCCTCGAGCTCCGCTACCCGGCGTTCCAACTCGGCGACGCGGTCGCCATCGGCCCAGGCCGTCCCCGCGCAGAACGCACTGACCAGTAGTGTCAGCGCCATGCGCTGGATCAAGGTGGTTTCTTTTCTTGTGCTTTGTTGCATCGTCCTCTCCCGTGGCTCGGTTTATGCAATATCCAATTTAGCACCAAAAGTCATTCTGGCCTGAATCCGGCCTTGCTGACCATTCGCCTTTGGTCGAATACGAGATGCGCCTTGGTCGGTTCGTCGTTTTGGTCGTTTCGTCGGGCGGTTCGGATGCGGCGTTGCTCGTTTTCGGCGACCCCATCACGAAACGACAAAACGACAGAACGAAAAACCGACAAACCGACGAACCGGCGTCCCATGCGACCAAAGTCTAGACGTGACCGGCTCTTTTGGCCTTTACAAGCGCGTCGGGCTTGATGGAAACTTAAAAGAGCTAAAGAACCGTCAGCCACAGGAGTCATCGATGTCCGATCCGCATGAACTGAAGGAGCGCTACCCGGTATTCGAATCCGTTGCGCGCGATGCCCACGTCGACGCGGCGCGTTTCGACGAAATGAGCCGCAAGGCCGACCAGGATCCGGAAGGGTTCTGGGGCGAGGTCGGCAAGCGCATTGACTGGATCAAGCCCTACAGCCGGGTCAAGGACGTCTCTTTCGCACTCGACGATCTGCATATCCGCTGGTACGGCGACGGCACGCTGAACGTGTGCGCGAACTGCGTCGATCGACACCTGGAAAAGCGCGGCGACCAGACCGCGATACTGTGGGAAGGCGACGACCCGCAACGCGACGCGAAGATAAGCTATCGCGATCTTTACGACCGCGTCTGCAGGTTCGCCAACGTATTGAAGAAGCTCGGCGTGAAAAAGGGCGACCGGGTCACCCTGTACCTGCCCATGATTCCCGAATCGGCGGTGGCCATGCTGGCCTGCGCGCGCATCGGGGCGGTGCACTCGGTGGTGTTCGGCGGCTTCTCGCCCGACGCCCTGGCCGGGCGCATCGTCGACTGCGATTCGAGGATCGTGATCACCGCCGACGCCGGCGTTCGCGGCGGCCGCTCCACCGGCCTGAAGAAGAACGTCGACGCCGCGCTGAAGAATCCCGAAGCCGCCAGCCGGGTCGAGAACGTGCTGGTGGTCAAAAACACCGGTGACGAAGTGGCATGGGACGCCGACCGGGACCACTGGCTGCACGACGAACTCGAGCAGGTCGACGCCGACTGCGAACCCGAAGAGATGTCGGCCGAGGATCCGCTGTTCATTCTTTACACCTCGGGCTCCACCGGCAAGCCCAAGGGCGTGCTGCACACTTCGGGCGGCTACCTGGTCTACGCCAGCTACACCCACGAATACGTGTTCGACTACCACGACGGCGACATCTACTGGTGCACCGCCGACGTCGGCTGGGTGACCGGGCACAGCTATATTGTCTACGGCCCGCTGGCCAATGGCGCCACTTCGCTGATGTTCGAAGGCGTGCCCAACTACCCGGACCACAGCCGCTTCTGGCAGGTCTGCGACAAGCACCAGGTCAACATCTTCTACACCGCGCCTACGGCCATCAGGGCGTTGATGCGGGAAGGCAATGAGCCGGTCGAGAAGACCTCGCGCAAGTCGCTGCGCATCCTCGGTTCGGTCGGCGAGCCGATCAATCCCGAAGCCTGGCACTGGTATTTCGAGGTGGTGGGCGACGAGCGCTGCCCGATCGTCGATACCTGGTGGCAGACCGAGACCGGCGGCATCCTGATCAGCCCGCTGCCCGGGGCGACCGAGCTCAAGCCCGGTTCGGCCAGCATGCCGCTGCCTGGCATCCGGCCGGCGCTGCTGGGGCCGGAAGGAGAGATTCTGGAGGGCGCGGCCGAAGGCAACCTGGTCATCACCGACAGCTGGCCGGGCCAGATGCGCACCGTCTACGGCGATCACAAGCGTTTCGGCGAAACCTATTTTTCGGCCTATCCCGGCTACTACTTCACCGGCGACGGCGCGCGCCGCGATGAAGACGGCTTCTACTGGATCACCGGCCGGGTCGACGACGTCATCAACGTCTCCGGTCACCGGCTGGGCACCGCCGAGGTGGAATCGGCGCTGGTCGCGCACTCGGCCGTGGCCGAGGCCGCCGTCGTCGGCTTCCCGCACGACATCAAGGGCCAGGGCGTGTACGCCTACGTCACGCTGATGGAAGGCCGCGAAGGCGACGACGAGTTGGCGAAGGCGCTGGTCAAGTGGGTGCGTAACGAAATTGGGCCGATCGCCACCATCGATCACCTGCAGTGGGCGCCGGGCCTGCCCAAGACGCGCTCGGGCAAGATCATGCGCCGAATTCTGCGCAAGATCGCGGCCAACGAACACGATCAACTGGGCGACACGTCGACGCTGGCCGATCCCGATGTGGTCGACAATCTCGTCGCCAATCGGCGTCAATGAGAATGACCTGGATCCTGACCGATCCGGGGTGGGCTCGATCCGCGCACCAGGCGGACAGCGGCGACGCCATGCCATGAGTCCCCCGCCCTCTTTCGTTTCCCCCGACAAGCTGGTGATCGTCGATGATCACCCGCTTTTCCGAGAGGCGCTTTCCGGATCGATCAAGACCCATCTGCCGGACTGCGAAGTGCAGGCCGTGGGCTCGTTCGAGAAGCTGCAGGCGCTCCTGGCCGAGCGCTCCGACATGGACCTGGTGCTGCTCGATCTTCACCTGCCCGGCAACCATGGTCTTTCCGGCCTGGCCTGGTTGCGCGGGCATTACCCGGCCTTACCGGTGGTGCTGATCTCCGGTCATGACGACCCCGACATCATTCAGCGCGCGCTGGCCGATGGCGCGGCCGGATTTCTGTCCAAGTCGGTCGAATCGGAAGTCATAATCGAGGCGATCGGCCAGGTCATGGCCGGCGAGACCTGGGTACCCGACGGCATGCAGTCTTTGGCCAACGAGCCGGACCAGACTGAACTCGCCCGCCGCGTCGGCGAACTCACTCCGCAGCAATATCGCATCCTGCTGATGCTCGGCGAAGGACTGCTCAACAAGCAGATCGCCTGGGAACTCGAGATCACGGAGGCCACGGTCAAGGCTCACATGACCGCCATCATGCGCAAGCTAGGCGTACACAACCGCACCCAGGCCGTCA
>CAYYZR010000123.1:0-7151 GCA_964476005.1 uncultured Halomonas sp. | reverse complement strand
TGCCGGCGGGGTCGAAACGCTGCTCGACCAACTGGCCGATGCCATCGGGCCGCACCTCTCGTCTTCGACCGCACTCGTCGGCATCCTCCGGCGCGGCAAACCGCTGGCCGAGATGCTGGCAGATCGCCTGGAAAAGCGCCACGGACTGAACCCCGAGCTCGGCGCGCTCAAGCTCAAGCGCTACAGCGACTCGCTGGAGCTGCTGCACGATCGCCCGCACATCGACGAGGATGCGCTGGACATCGATATAGAGGACAGGCACCTGATCCTGATCGACGACGTCCTGTATACCGGCGAGACCATGTTCCGCGCCGCCTGCAGCCTGCGCGCCGGCGGCGCTACCTACATCCAGACCGCCTTCCTGTGTGCCCGGCCCGGCCTGAAGATGCCGCTTCACGCCGATTTCGTCGGGGCGCGCTTCGACATCCGGCCCGACTGGGTGATTCACTGCGCAATACCGCCTTACGAGGACCACCTCGGCATCGTGCTGGCGCACCAGGATGCCCTGCGCGACAATGGCAACGAAAACCAGGACAGTTCATGACAATATCGCGCCGACCACTCCTGTGTGCGAGTGTGCTCGCGCTGTTTTTCGTAGCGCTCGATGCACACGCAGCAATCCTGCTGCGCGGCGCAACCTTGCATGACGGTAACGGCGGCGCCGCGCTGCAGGACGCTTCTATTCGAATCGAAGGGGATCGTATTGCCTGCATCGGCAGCCCCGTTCAATGCCTGGCGCTGCCCGGCGACGAGGTTATCGACGTCGCGGGGCGGTTCATTACCCCGGGGCTGGTCGACGCCCACGTTCACTTTGCCCAGACCGGTTGGTTGGACGGCCGACCGCACTGGCCTTTCGTCCAGAACTTCTACGACTACGAAAAGCTGCAGCAAGAACTGCAGAAAGACCCCGATCGATGGCATCGCGCTTACCTGTGCGCCGGGATCACCGCGGTCTACGACGTCGGCGGCCTGCCCTGGACGACCGACACCGGCGCCGACACGCCCGCACGCGCCCACGTCCGCGCGGCCGGCCCCCTGATCACCCACGCCCGGGTCGAAGACCTGGTTGCGAATGGCAACAACACTTTTCTGCCGATGTCGTCCGACGAAGAGGCGATGACCGGCGTGACACAGCTTGTCGAATGGGGCGCCGCTGCAGTCAAGGTCTGGTATCTCGACCCACCGGCCGGCCAGCGGGATGAACTCGACCGACGGCTGATGCGGATCGGCGAAGCGGCGCGTGCAAATGGGCTTCCGCTGATCGTTCACGCCACCGAATTGCGTAACGCGAAGACGGCACTGCGGGCCGGCGCTGCAGCACTGGTACACAGTGTTGAGGATGCGCTCGTGGACCAGGAATTCATCGTTCTGGCACAGGCCAATGATGTGGTCTATATGCCCACGCTACTCGTGGGTTCCAACTGGCGCCGTGCCCGCGCGGCGGTCGGTTTGGGTGTGGTGCCGCCGATCGACGATCCCAACGGTTGCGTGGACGCCAGAACCCGCCAGGTCATCGGCCAGGCTCCCCGGCTTCACGAAGACGCTCCGCGATCCTGGCGCGATGTGGATGCGGTGTTTTCCAGTCTGGAGGAAAGCGGTCAGGACCTGAGCATCATGCAGCGCAACCTCGCGCGCGTCTTCGAGGCCGGAATCACGATCGCGACAGCCACCGACGCGGGCAATCCACTGACGCTCCACGGCCCTTCGATCTACGCGGAAATGGAAAGCATGCAGGCGGCGGGCATCCCGCCGGAGCACATCATCGTGATGTCAACGCGCAACGGCGCACAAGCGATAGGGCTGCTCGATGAAATCGGAACGCTGGAGCGAGGAAAGGTCGCGGACCTTGTAATACTGCGTGACGACCCGGCCGGATCGGTCCGGGCCTTCCGCACCGTCACCCATGTTATGCGTGGCGGAGCGCTTCACGAGGTATCCGAACTCGCGAAACCACGATAGTCCATCCCAAAGGCGCGCAGCCTTCTCAGAGGGCCCCGGGGAGCGGCCAAGTTATTGCCGTGCGCCCGACGGCCTCCTGCATCACTCCAGCGCCTATACTTCCAACGGTCGTCCCGGCTTTGCCTGTGCAGAAGTTTCAATGGCTCATAGAGCTCGGGTCATGAATGAACCGGGTAACGGGAGCCTTTCATTTACAACGTCGCGCAACTTCTGAAGGTGGCCAGAGCAGGCCTCTCCGACATGGAACCGGCTTTGCGCCGCGCCTTCAACGGGAGTCGCGAAGATGATCGACTGGATCTCGTCTTCGGACCCAAACCGCGTGCAGCCATCGCTGCATTGATCGTTTCCGGCATCGTGCTTGGCCGATTGGCCGAATCAGCACTGGGGCCGGGCGTGATAACCGCGCACCTGGATCTTTCGGCAGTCCTGCTCGGGGCGGGTTATGCATTGATGTTCCGCACCTATCTTTTTTCAAGCGGTCATGCCGGAACCGCCGATTTCCCGTGGCTCGCCGCGTCGCTGATACCAGCCGCGGCTGCACTGGTACTGGTGGCGTTCATCGAAAACACAGCTTCGGGCAATCTCGAGACCATTCCGGGGGCACCGATCTGGACCGACTTCGGCGCCGTCGCCGACGCGCTGGCCGACTCGCTGGCGGTCGCCGCAGGGCTGACCATAGCCGTGGCGGCGCTCTGCTTCAGTGAGAATTGGGCGCGCGCGCTCAAGGATCTCGCCACGCAGCTGTTCGTCTTCAAGGTCCTGGTCTTCGTGATGGTGCTGCTGATCGTCGAGATCGGCATCGTCGGACCGATCCTTGCCGCATTGCTGAAGATACTACTCGGCATCCGCGTGCCGCAGTGGGTGGGCGAATTCGTCGATCAACTCACTTACGCCGCATTGATGTCCGTCATCTACTTCGCCGTGATCGGAGCGACCTGGACGGTCTGTCGCAAGACTTTTGCCCAGTTGCTCGAGACTGGCGATGCGGATATTCTGGATGCCATCAAGGCCATGAGCGAGAGCCCGAAAAAGCGGGAAAAACGCGAACGCAAGCAACGCGCAAAAGCCGCGACTACTGCGGTAGAAGAGATCGCACAGCCTGAGCCGACCGCGCCGGGGAAGGAGAAGGATTCCTGATCGATCACGACGATGAAAACCAATCTATCGTGAAATTTCAGGGTGTCTCTCCGCCCGTCATATGCTTGATACCCGGCTTTGGGCCCGCCCTCCGATCAGGGTCTCCCTGAACAGGAGCGCCCCAATTTCAACGGCTGGCCTGATCATTGAAAAGCCAGCGAAGCCCGACTCGATAGGCCTCCGGCGCAGCGGAGGCATGGTGCTGGCCCTCCAGCGAGGCGACTTCCAGATCAAGATGGCTGTCTGCGCGATCGATCCACGCATCGATCCACTCGAGCGCGGGCTCGCGGAAGCGGGGCGCATCCAGGGTGCCGGCGCCGACGAACAGTCGAGCACGCCCTCCGTCCGGCTTCGACGGGTAGTCGCGGAAGAACGCAAGGTTGCGGTGCAGCGCCGGGTTGATCGCGATATGACCCCAAAAAAGCCCAGGCCGGGTCAAGGCCGTGTAGAGCACGAATTGGCCGCCCAGCGACTGCCCGACAATTACACGCCGTTGCGGGTCGGTCCGGTAACGCTCGTCGATCAGCGGCAATAGCTGCTCTTCCAGAAATGCCTGGAACACCGACGCCCCACCATAGTGATCGACTTCGGCAGAAGCGGCCGTGTAGTCGGTAGAGCGCATGTTGCCGTTGGCAAAGCCCAGCCCGCCGTAGGAAATGCCGACAATGATCGCCTCGGGCGCAATCTCGTCGATAGTCAGCATGAAGTGATAAGGCACCAGCATCGGGAACAGAATCCCGCCGTCGAGCAGGTAGATCACCGGCCACACTTCATCGGAGGCTTCATAGCTCTGCGGAACGCGGACGTAGACATGGAGATCCCGGCCCAGCGTCTCTGAAGCAAGCGTGAAGGTATCGGGCGGTCCCATACCGAACAGCCGGTCCAGCCACTCGTCGGCGCGGGCGTTCTCGCTGCCCAGCAAAGTCAGCAGCAGCATCAGGCTGCTGAACGACGCGCACAGCGCCATGGGTTTGCAAATCGCGTTCATCAGCCAACTCCTCAATCGATTCTCTCCTGAAGACGAGGCAAAGCTCTAAGCGCGAGTCTAAACCGCGCGAGCACCCATACAGAATGCCCATCCATCCAGCCGGCAATCATTCAAAGCCATCCAGGAAGACAATACCACTGGTACCCGTCAGCACGACCTCGGTCAGCGTATCTGGAAAATTCGAGTTTGAACGGATCTGAAGCGTCCCGGCAACTACGCCGGTCGCCGCCGGAGTGAAGATTACATCGATCGCGCAATTATCACCCGAAGGTAGCGAGCCCGGACAGCTGTTTTCTGCGATCGCAAACGCATCGCCCTGCGTTGTAATCTGATTCAGCGCGAGCGGCTGACTGCCGGCATTGCTGATTAAGACCGTTTCGCCCGGGCTTGACATACCGACCGCCTGGTCGCCAAACTCGATCAAGGTCCGGTTCAAAACGATTTGCGCACCGGTAGTTCCGAAATACCGGATCTGCAGACGCTCCGGCGACTGCGGATCATTGGATTCGATCTCGATGTGGTCCTCGAAAACCCCGAACGCAACGCCCAGGAGTTCCACGGAAGCCGCGCAGGATTCACCGGGCCCGAGCGGCGAGGCAGCCTCGCATTCGGCGAAATCGCGTCGAACGCCTGCCAGGCTGGAGAAATCTTCGAGGAACAGCACGCCTGGACCATCATTGTGCAGACTGAGTGTCTGTTCCGGCGGCAGCGTAGCGCCATCGACGACCGTGCCGAAATCGACGACCTCCGGCACGATCCGCAGCGACGGATCGGGATTCCATTCAATCGCGCCGATATCGGACTGGAGTCCGAAGGTGCGGGGGAACCCGAAGCCGCGTTGATCGTAATCGAACCCACCCGGATTGTTGCCCGCGTCGACTCCGATGCTCGATGGGTCGGTGCGGTGGTTCGGCGGGCACGACGAATCGAAAGTCGTCCCGGCCCGAAGCTCGCACCCATTGTCCTCCAACGGGTTAATTCCTGGATCGTTGCTGAACAGCGTTCCTGAATCGGAGCCCAGTATCTCCATTGCCGGGTCGCCGAACACACTCTGGATCACGTTGACCTGGGATGTCGCTCCCAGGTCCTCCAGCAAGTAGCTGTCGGGCTGATTCCTGGCCAGTATGGTGCTGATGATGTCGAACTCGACCAAGCTGCCGACGGGATCCCCGGCAATCAGCACACCTCCACCGCCGCGAGCGGCCTGGTTCTGGTAAACAGTGCTGCTCCACAAGTTCAGCGCCATCCCCTGCCCGCTGAAGTACAGTCCGCCACCGCCGGAGCCGCTAATCGGGGCCGCGTTATTGCTAATGGTGCTGTTACCGATTTCAAGCGAATCCAGAACCCAGACCCCGCCGCCGTTGGCAAATCGTCCATCGGTCTTGTTCTGTTCCATCGTAGTGCCCGTCATCAGCAGCGCAGACGCGGCAACCGCACCACCGTGATTTTCGTCGCCGCTCGTTGCGTTCGAAACCAGGTGACTGTCCATCAGGCGGACGTCGACGCCTGCAATTGCTCCGCCCGGGGCCTCGCACGAATTTTCCTCGAGGCGTGTCTGACGAATCTCAGAAATGTGATCGGAGGAAATCGCACCCCCGCCGCCGCCCCGGCAGTCATTACCCGTGAACTGACTGGCCACGACCTCCAGTCGGCATTGCCGGATGGATGCGACGGCTCCCCCGCCACGCTGAGCCAGATTATCTTCAAAGACTACGTCCTGGATCAGGCTGACAGCCTCCGGCGAAGAGGCGCAGTCCAGCCCGAGCGCACCGCCGATATCAGCACTGTTGCCGACAAAACCCGGCGGATTGCCGACCGGCAGTGGTCGCAACCGCTCGAAGCGAACCGAAGGGGCCCGAATCGCACCGCCCAGGCCGATCATCGCGTGATTGTTCTCGAATCGGTAGTTGACGATCGAGTTCATTTCGGGAAGCTGGAGTTCGACCTTGCTGAAAATCGCTCCGCCTGACGCGCCGCTCCCCGCCGTCGAGTTTCCGGAGAATACGCACCAGAGTCCCGGTGCAGTGCAGCTTGAGGCAAACACCACACCACCTTCGGTGTATATCGCACCCCCATGCGCCTGGTCGCCAACGGTCCCGTTGTTGACCACGCCGACACTGAACAAATTCAACAACCCGAGTGTGCAGACTGCCCCTCCGTGACCGGAACCGGGCTCGCAGGTCGCGGAGGCCGGCGCGTCGGCGATTGTCTGCCCATCACGCAATACCAGGGCGCTCAGGTTCAATACCGTGTCGGGGTTCATCACCGACAGGATGCGAGACGACTGCCCGGCATCGATCGTCGTCCCCGACGCCAGAACACCGGAGATAAAGTAATTTCCGGCCGTCGAGATTTCGATCGACCCCGTGGTCAATTGGATGATCTGTACGCCAGGCGCAATTTGGATAATTCGATTGTCCGACGGCGAAACCTGCGCCTGTGCAACCGCATCGCGAAGGCTGCCCGGTCCTGCGTCGTTGCCATTGGTCACCTCGAAGGTTTCGGCAATGCCCGCCGCACAGGTGCCAACCAGCAGCCAGCAAGAGGCGGTCGTGAGGACTATCCGGAATCGTGCTTTCGTCGTCAATGTCATGGCTCGCTATTCCTGTGTCCCAATCAATCTCTGAAATCCAAAGTCTCGAACCGAGCTCTGCGGATATTCAATCAGCAGTTCAGAACTCGAACGAATCGATGAACAACTGTTCGGCGGAAAGGAATGTTCCGCGTACGACTCGGTCCCGGTCCAGCGTAACTGTGCAGGCAGTGCCCGAGCATTCGCCGCCGAAGCCCTGGAAGCTGGAATCTGGGCCGGCCGAAAATTCGAGCGTCACGACGGTACCGTCCGGGTAGGTTGCGCTGCAGGTGCCCGGGCAGTCGATCGTGCCCGGCACGGGGACTTCGAACACTTCCCCAGCCCCTTCGCCTTCCAGCACGACCCGAAGTGCGAACCCGTCGGACTCGAAAATCGCCGTGACCTGCCGATCCGCGTCCATAGCGACGACGCAGACGCCGTCGCCGGAACAATCACCGCCCCATTGCACAAATGAAGCACCAACGGCCGCCTGAG
>CAYYZR010000122.1:0-7207 GCA_964476005.1 uncultured Halomonas sp. | reverse complement strand
GCGACGCCAAGCTCTACGACATCGGCGCCGGCACCAACGAGATCCGGCGCATGCTGATCGGGCGCGAGCTTGTGCACGAGCGCGGCTGAAGGCAGCATCTGTCGGATCGATTGATCCGGAAGAGGCCCTACCATGAAACCTCTGCCCTTCGGCAGCACGCTTGGCCGCTGCATCGCCGCGGCGGCCGTCATGGCGCTCGGCGGCTGCGCGAGCCACGTCACGCATGACGCGCCGGCAATGTGGTATGCGGAGGGCCCGTCTGGCAATCAGCTTTGGCTGATCGCCAGCATCGACGATCTGCCACCGCAGTTTCGACCTTCGCGCCTCAACCCCCGTTCGATCGAACGCAGCTTCGACGATGTACCGCAGTCCATGCAGCAACGGGCTTCGCGCCTGACATCGAAGCCGCCTTCGTTGACCTGGTTCGAGCATGATATCCGGCATGCCTTTGTTCGATCCGAGGCCGTCATGACAGTACCGCCGGTGGAAATCAAGATCGGCGATCTGGCCGACCTGGCCGCTGAAACGGATAGCGCGGGGACCTGTTTCGGGATAGAGGCGCATCTTGATGCCGAAGAATTGGCGCAATATTCCTCGATCTTCGATGATCTGAAACGGCCGTACGCTCTGCCTCCCGAATCCCTGGCCTCGGCGCTGTTCGTCGTGGCGATGTCGAGCGTGGCTCGGTCGCGCTGGGACACCGATGTCGGGGTGGACGACTGGTACGTGGCGCAGACCCGAAAGGAAGGGAAATCGATCATCTGGCTTGAAGACATCCGCGACCGGCGCGATGCGATACGTGCCGCCCTGGATGGTCAGGAATGCCGGGAACAGGCCGCCGCCCTGAAAGCGATGCTCGCTGCAAGCAAAGCCGGGAGCGCCGGCGCCGGAAAGCCCTATCAAGCGTCTGCAGAACAATGGCGCCGTGGGCGGATACACGAATACCAGGTCGAGTTGAAGGGCCAGCTGGCCAGGTCCGAGTTACTGTTCGACGCCGTAGTTGCCCGCCGAAACGCGTTCTGGGTGCCCAGAATCATCGAACAGCTGAAATCCGGACAGCCGACACTGGTCGTCGTCGACATCGCGCATCTGGCGGGACCTGGAAATCTACCGCAACTTCTTGAAAGAAATAACTTTTCTGTCCGGCGCGTTCAGTAACACACATTTCCGGCAAGCGCTCGCCAAAACCGTTAAGCTTTGGAGCCCGAAACGTCCGGAGCGCGCTGCGCCATGACAGTTGAAATTGCCGTGGTATTCGTCATCATCGGTTGCGCGTTGTACCTGTTCGCGACCGAGAAGCTCCCTGTGGACGTGACCGCGCTGGCGATCCTCGTCACGGTGATGGCCATTCCGATCCTGTTCCACTCCGAGTGGCTGCTCGAACGGGGGGTCGATCTCAAGTCGGCGTTCCCGAACGTGTCGGAAAGCCTGTCCGGCCTTTCAAGCACCGCAACCGTCACTGTGCTGTGCATGTTCATCCTGTCCGGTGGCATTCAGCGATCCGGCCTCATCCACATGCTGGGCAAACGGCTATTCCCGCTGGTGGGCAACTCCGAGGTGCGACAGATCATCGTCATCGGGATCATGGTCGGGCTGGTGTCGGGTTTCATCAACAACACCGCCGCGGTCGCGATCTCGATTCCACTGGTGCTCGACATGGCCAGGCGCAGCAAGCTGCGGGCCTCCCGGGTCCTGATGCCGGTGAGTTTTTTCGGCATGCTGGGCGGCACGCTGACGCTGATCGGCACATCCACCAACATTCTCGCCTCGGCCATTCTGGCAGAGGATCCGCGGGTCGGCCGCGAACTTGACATGTTCGAATTCGCACACCTTGGCCTGATCGTGCTCGGCGTCGGCGTGCTGTATTTTCTTACCCTGGGCCGATGGCTGCTTCCCTCCAGCGATGCGCGTCCTTTGCAGCAGGAAGAAGAAGAATCCTTCGTCATCGAACTGAGCGTACCCCCCGCCAGCCCGTTGATCGGCAAGACCTTGCAGGACGCGAAATTCGAAGCCCACGCCGGCGCCGAGATCATGAAGCTGACGCGCGGCGAGCAGACCTGGATCAAGCGTGCCCGCACCACGCCGATCGAGTCCGGCGACATCGTCATGTCCAGCGCCACCGTCCGCCAGATCATGGACCTGATCAAGGAGGATCACGTCGATGTCCTGTCCGATTTCGGCGACACGCGCAAGGCCCGCAGCGACGGTCAGCTGGTACCTATATTGTTGCGCAATCGCGGCCTGTTCAACGGCAGGACCGCACGCGCGGTCGATTTCTGGAAGCGTTACCAGGCGAGGCTGATCGGGCTGGACACCAAGAGCGTCCGTTCGCGGCGCCTGGGCCAGGAAAAACTGCACGTCGGCGAGATCGTTCTGCTCGAGATTTCAAAGACCGCGCTCGCGCGGCTGCACCGCAACACCGACATCGTTGTACTCGATGAATACAAGGACGATTTCGATACCCGACGCATGCTGGTGGCCGGCAGCATCGTGGCTGCGGTCGTCGGCCTCGCGGCGCTGACGCCGATGCCGATCGTGCTCACGGCCATCGCCGGCGTTATCGCAATGTTCGCCACCGGCTGCATCGGCAAGACCGACATGTATGAAGATGTCTCGTGGGACGTGATATTCCTGCTGGCCGGCATCATCCCGCTAGGCATAGCCATGACCAAGTCCGGTGCGGCCGCATGGCTCAGTTCGCTGCTGGCCGTCTACGCGGTCGAATGGGAGCCGGTCTATATCGTGATGGCGCTGTACGCCGCCACTGCCCTGCTCACCAGCATCCTGAGCAACAATGCATCGGTGGTCATCCTGGTGCCGGTCGCGATTTCACTGGCACAGATGCTGGAGCTGAATCCGATTGCGCTGACGATCGCGGTGATGTTTGCCGCCTCCAACAGTTTCCTGACGCCGGTCGGTTATCAGACCAACACCATGATCTTCGGTACCGGTGTGCTGAAATTCTCCGACTTTCCACGCGTCGGTGCGCCGCTTAACCTGATTCTGATGGTGGTGACCAGCTTCGCCGTGGTCCACTTCTGGCCGGTCAACGCATGATTTAACCCGAAGCTGCACGACAGAGCCACTCACCCGGCCAGCGTCCCGGCAAGCGTTCGCCTGGCGGTTCGACGCTGAGCGAAAATGGCACCGATATCCCCGGCCGAATATTTCGGCATGTTTTTGCACTGCGCCGGGACATTCGGCCAGAGTTGGCGGAACCTGCGATAATATGCTGTTTTCCACCACGGATTCACGACCATGACCGACTCGATCGTCATTACCGCCGCGCGCCGCACCGCCATCGGTGCCTTCCAGGGACAGTTCTCGCCCGTTTCATCCCCGGAACTGGGTGCTGCGGCCATTCGCGCGGCGGTCGGCGACTCGGGCCTGGACGGCAACGACGTCTCCGAGGTCCTGATGGGCTGTGTGCTTCCAGCCGGCACCGGCCAGGCGCCCGCGCGCCAGGCCTCGATCGGCGCGGACCTGCCGCTTTCGGTCGGAGCCACGACACTCAACAAGGTCTGCGGCTCGGGCATGAAGGCCGTGATGCTCGGGCACGACGCGATTCGCGCGGGCTCTGCCGATATTGTCGTGGCCGGCGGCATGGAATCCATGACCAACGCCCCCTACCTGGTCAAGCGCGGCCTGCGAATGGGCCACGATCAGTTGATCGACCACATGTTCTTCGATGGGCTGCAAAATCCCTACGACGGCCAGATGATGGGTGGCTTCGGCGAGAAGTGCGCGGCCAAGTACAGCTTTTCGCGCGAGCAGCAGGATGATTTCTCGCGCGCCTCGGTCGAGCGCGCCAACCGGGCGATCGAAGAGGGCCTGTTCTCCAGTGAAATCGTGCCGGTGACGGTCAAGTCGCGCAAGGGCGACGTGGAGATCGCGACCGACGAGGAGCCCGGCCGGATCAACGTCGACAAGATCCCGAATCTGCGCCCGGCCTTCGCAAAGGACGGCACGATCACCGCTGCGAGTTCTTCGAAGATCTCGGACGGCGCCGCCGCCCTGGTACTGATGAGCGCCGACAACGCCTCACAGCGGGGCATTCAGCCACTCGCCCGAATCATCGCCCATGCGACTCATTCTCAGGAGCCGGAGTGGTTCACCACGGCGCCGGTGGGCGCGATGAAAAAGGCCCTGGATCGCGCCGGCTGGAGTGCCGCCGAGGTCGACCTGTTCGAAATCAACGAGGCGTTCGCCACCGTCACGATGGCCGCCATGCACGAGCACGGCCTGCCGCACGACAAGGTCAACATCCACGGCGGTGCCTGCGCCCTGGGCCATCCGATCGGCTGCAGCGGCGCGCGCATACTGGTCACGCTGATCCATGCATTGAAATCCACCGGCGGCAAGCGCGGCATCGCCTCACTATGCATCGGCGGGGGCGAGGCCACAGCGGTCGCCATTGAACTCGAGTAGTCCTTCAACCGAATAGCTGCCGATTGAGCGACGCCTGGAAACGCCGATTCATCCGGACACGCGGCCACGCGCCATGGGAGATCGATGATCGACAAATGGGATCCGAAACACAATCTTTCGCGACCGCTGGGGCCGTTCAAGCGAATGCAGCCCACGGTGTTTTTCGGTTCAGCGGCGCTGGTCGTCGCGTTCTGCATCTTCGGGGGCGGCTTCACGGCGACTGCGGCAAACACCTTCGAGTCCATCCAGGGCTGGATCGTAACTACCCTGGGCTGGTACTACATGTTGATCACGTCGGCCCTGGTGCTGTTCGCGCTCGCTGTGGTGATCAGCCCGGCCGGCAAGCTCAAACTCGGCAAATCCGACGACGAGCCTGAATTCGGGAGGCCGAGCTGGTTCGCAATGCTGTTCGCCGCCGGCATGGGCACCGGGCTGGTGTTCTGGGGCGTGGCCGAGCCGCTGAACCACTACATGGAGCCGCACTACGCCGAGCCCGAAACCGCGGCGGCCATGCAGGACGCGATCCGCTATTCGTTCTTCCACTGGGGCCTTCACCCCTGGGCCATTTACCTGGTGCTGGCGCTGTCCATCGCCTATTTCCATTTCCGTATCGGCCTGCCGCTGGCGCCGCGCTCGGTGCTGTGGCCGCTGATCGGCGAACGCATCTACGGCATGCCGGGCCACCTGACCGATATCCTGTGTACGGTGGGGACGCTGCTGGGGGTGGCCACTTCGCTGGGGCTGGGTGCCATGCAGATCAATGCCGGGCTCTCGATGTCGCTGGGCATCGAAACCTCGACCCTTGTCCAGGTGCTGATCATCGCCTCGATCACCGCAGTTGCCACCATCTCGGTCGTCTCGGGCATCCAGCGCGGCATCAGGCGGCTTTCGGCGCTCAATATCGGGCTGGCCTTCGTGCTGCTGCTGTTCGTGTTCCTGGTCGGCCCCACCGCCTATATTCTCGAAACGCTCATCGGCGGGCTGGGCATCTACCTGCAGACATTGATCGAGACCAGCCTGGAAACCGATTTCGCGACCACATCGGACTGGCAGTCGCGCTGGACGCTGTTCTACTGGGGCTGGTGGATATCGTGGTCGCCGTTCGTCGGCATCTTCGTCGCCAGGATCTCGAAGGGACGAACCGTTCGCGAACTGATCACCGCCGGCCTGCTGGTGCCGTCGCTGGTGACGTTCTTCTGGATGTCGACCTTCGGCGGCACGGCCCTGCACCTGGAACGCTTCACCGATATCAATATTGCCCAGCAGGCGGTCGACGACGTGGCCGTGTCGTTGCACCTGCTGCTGAGCCAAATGCCGCTGGGCGCCGTCACCACGGTATTCGCCACGCTGGTGATCATCATCTTCTTCATCACCTCGTCTGATTCAGGCTCGCTGGTCGACGACATGGTGACCTCCGGCGGTCATCCCCACCCGCCGGTCTCGCAACGCGTGTTCTGGGCGGTATCCGAGGGCGCAGTGGCCTCGACGCTGTTGATCGTCGGCGGCCTGGCGGCCATCCAGCAGGCGGCCATCACCATGGCGCTTCCGATGACGCTGCTGCTGGCTGCGGCCTGCTACGGGATGGTGCGGGCATTCTCGGTCGACGTCGAAAAACGCGGCTCGCCGTCCCGGGACCGCATCGAAGGCGATATCGGCAGCGACTGATGCGCCCGCGGTTTGGGGTCCGCCGGAGAAAATCAGCGCGAGTCCGCTCTCCTGCAGTCGTGACGCTTTCGGGCTAAAGTGCAGCGGAACGTCCGAAAGCGCCCATGATTCGCCCGGCGCGCCGGACGCTGCGACACATTCGTTGCCGTGACCAAGGAGGATTCGCCGTGCCCAACCATTACATGTCACGCCTGTTCGGACGTTCACCGGTCAAGCCGATCCAGCAGCATTTCGAGCAAGCGTCCGCATGCGCCATGGAGCTCGTCCCATTCTTCCGGGCAGTCATCGCCGGGGATTGGGCGACAGCAACCGAGGCGCGCGAACGCATTACAGGGTTCGAAGACGCCGCCGACGATCTGAAGCAGGAATTCCGTCTCAACCTGCCCAAGAGCATGTTCATGCCGGTCAGCCGTGCCGACCTGCTCGACCTGATCTCCAACCAGGACCGCATCGCCAACAAGGCCAAGGACATTTCGGGCCTGGTGATCGGCCGCAAGATGCAGCCGCCGGCATCGCTCGCCGATGAATACCTGGAGTTCCTGCGCTGCAGTCTCAGGGCCGTTGCCCAGGCGCAGCAATCGGTCGCCGAGCTGGATGAACTGTTCGAGACCGGCTTTCGCGGCCGCGAGGTGGAACTGATGATGGGTATGACCGAGGAACTCGGCCGCATCGAAAGCGAGGCCGACCGCAAGCAGATCGCGCTCAGGGCCGAGTTGTTCCGGATCGAAAAGGATCTGCCGCCGGTGGATGTGATGTTTCTGTACAAGATTCTGGACTGGACCGGCGATCTCGGCGATCTCGCGCAAGGGGTCGGCGGGCGCTTGCACCTGCTGATCTCGAACTGAAACAGACGGGCAGATGGAATTCGCAGTCCTATTCATCCTGCTCGCGGCTCTGTTCGGGCTGTTCATGGCCTGGGGGATCGGCGCCAACGACGTGGCCAACGCCATGGCGCCGGCGGTCGGATCCAGATCGATCACGATCCGGCAGGCGGTGATCATCGCCGCCATTTTCGAATTCTCCGGCGCGGTGCTGGCCGGCGGCGGCGTCACCTCGACCATCCGCAAGGGCATCGTCGATGCCAGCCTGTTCGCCGCCACGCCGGATCTGCTGG
>CAYYZR010000121.1:6086-7224 GCA_964476005.1 uncultured Halomonas sp. | reverse complement strand
GCATTACGACGCCGGCGCGAATGATGGAGGCGTCCATCTCATCACCCATATCCTGCCACTCTCGTTAAAGGCCGAAGGACCGCGAGCGACGGCTCGGGCAGGTGTTTATTCGGGGCTTGTGGACAGAAGCTCGCGTGCGATTCCGGCAAGGACCGGGGCCATGCCTGACTCGCCGTCGACGATGTCCATGTGGTTGGCACCGGGCACGATGAGCGTGCGAACGGGATCGCCTGCATCGCGAGTCCTGGCCTCGAAGCGCTGGTGCATGTCCAGGCGCCATTTAGAGTCGCGGTCGCCGATGACCTGCACCAGCGGGACGCCGAGGGGAAGCAGGCGCCCGGGGTCGACTTCGCCAAGTCGGTCGCGGCCCGACGCCAGGTCGTCCACGTCGGCGAGTTCCAGCACATCGGTGCGACCACCGAGGGTCAGTGCGAGTTCCAGGTCGTTGACCCCGGCAATCGAGATCACGCCGCGAAGCGGCAAGGGATTGTCCCGATGCAGCGGACTGGATTCGGAAAGATGGTGCCGGCCCGCCAGCCACAGGGCCAGATGGCCGCCAGAGGAGTGGCCCATGGCGATCACGTGGTCAACATCAAGCGGGTACTCGTCGGCCAGTTCGCGCACATGGTCGAGGCCGTCGGCGACATCCTCGAATGTTCCCGGGTAGCCGCCGCGGCGGTTTCCCATCCGGCGGAACTCGAGGTCCCAGGTCGCGAAGCCCTCGGGCACCAATCGCTCGACCAACGGCTCGGTGTAGTCCTTCGTCCATTGTGCGCGCCAGGCGCCGCCGTGGATGAACACGATCACCGGAAAGCCGGCTTCCGGCGCTGGGCCATCGGGAAGGCGCAGGTCGCCGAACTGGGGGATGCCCCGGCTATCGCTGTCGTACCTGATGCGATGATCGGCCACGGTGTCCGCTCGCCAAAGGGCGGCGTCCATGAAGCTGACGTTGGTAAAGCGCAGGCCCGAGTCCCGGTCATTTGCCTCGCTAGCAATCGCCGCGGCGGCTGCGGCCAGCAGGAGAACCACAAGGAACGATTTCGAGGTTTTCATGCGAGAAAGAGTAGCACGGCGACCCGATGCAGACGCCCGTATCCTGAGAAGCAAAAGACTGACGTGGACAGGCACTCCTTGAAGG
>CAYYZR010000121.1:0-5986 GCA_964476005.1 uncultured Halomonas sp. | reverse complement strand
AGACGCCCGTATCCTGAGAAGCAAAAGACTGACGTGGACAGGCACTCCTTGAAGGTGCCGCGCACGCTAATTTCGACCCGCAACCAATGTCGGTTCGCACTTTTTTCAGGATTGGCTTCAGGAGAGTATGGCAACAATAAATCGGACAGGCACTGCTCGAAGGGGCAGCCCAGATGGGGCTGTCGTTCAGCGTCGCCCGAATACGTCGCGTAACAGTTCGGTAGTGCGAGCGACAGGATCGTTGCGGATGCGCTGCTCCTCGGAGGCGATGACGATGAACAATCCATCCAGCGCCTTGTCGGTCACGTATCGCTCCGGATCTGGCTCCAGCGGCGAGACACCGGGGAGTCGATTCCAGCCCGCGGCGATTTCACGATATAGATCCAGGCCCTGAACTTGCCGAAGGCGCTCGGTCACGATCGGTTGATAACGCTGGCGCAACTCGGCCTCGGAACTTGCGCGAAGATATTGCGTCGCGGCATCATCGCCACCGTTGAAGACCGCCAAGACGTCCGACGGAGACATCCTTCGAATGCTGGCGGCAAATACCGAGACAGCTTCTTCTGCAGCTATCTCCGCAGCCCGATTCATGGCGCGCTGAAGTTTATCGATCTGATCGGAAAAGCCGAAGCGGCGCAACTGATCGGCGGCGTCGCGCAAGGTCGGCGGCAGCGGAATTCGGATCGCCGGGTTGTCGAGATAGCCGCCGGGACGGCTGACCTGATCGCTGGCGCGACGGCTGGCGACCGTGAGCGCCTCGCGCAGGCCGTCGGCGATTCGTTCGCGTGAAGCGTCCGCGCCGGTGGAAGCCGGCCGGGTGACTTCCTCGAGAATGGCGCAGGAGGTCAGTAGCGCGCCGATCATTACCAATGCAGAGAATCGATTGATCAAAGGCATGCTCGCCTCCGGAAGGTGGTCACTCTGAAGGATACCGATTCAGGTCGTTGCAGGTGTGACCGGCATTAAAAAATTGGCCAGGCATCTCCTGAAGATGGACAGGCGCTTCTTGAAGATGCTGCGCAGGTCAAGTTCGACCCGCGCGTTCTTTGCGGCTCGTGATCTTCCGGATCAAAGGCTCTTCACGCAGTCGAGCGCCAGTTGCCACCAGATCCCGTATAGCATGCGCGTCCAGGTTCCCGTCGCCGACGGTCACCCGCCGTCGGCACCGTGCGTCGGCGCGCTACTCGCCCGACGAGTGGCGGTTAAGTATATCCAGAGTCGCCGCGATCTCACCTCGAACGTTCTGGGCGAGCGAGTACATGTAAACCTGGCGCTGTATGTGCCTGGTCACGATTTGCCTGAAATCGGGGTTCGATTTAACGGTTTGCCACTCAATGTCGACCTGCTCAAGATCCAGAATCTCATCAAACCCGGAAGGTCTGTCAGGAAACAGCGATGTGTCATAGGTGATTCCAATCATTGCATTCAATGATCCGAGATCGTCGATCACATCGGGGATGATGGACTCGGACCATCTCTGGCGCTGTCGCAGCAAATCTGCCAGAGCGATGATCCGTCGGCGCATCTCGTTGTTGGAGACAATGCCGAGATTGCCCTCCATGGTCAGCTCATTGAGCGCGCCGGTGCGCACCTGTATGCCCACACCGCCGCGCATCAAGCGGAACATTCGATTCAGATCATCGGGCGGCTCGTTTCTTTCACTTGCCAGGTAATTTCCGAACTCCATCGCATAAACGAGGCGTTCGCGTCCAAAGGCAAGCGATTCATCCAGCGCGACCAGCGAGTCCTCGAGGTCCTGTTCCAGCTGCTCGACGAGAAACTGCTCGCGATCTCTGGATTCGAGCCGGCCCTGCCAGTCGTTCACCTGAAGGCCGATCAGAATCCCGACGATCACGACCAGAATATCGAGGCAGACCGCGATCCAGTTCTGGTCCCGGACGTGAACAGCAAATCGACGCAGCAACATGGGCGGTTGACCCTCGGTGTTCTTTAATTGCATTTTTGCATAAGTGGAATAATGGAAATGGAATAACGAAGACCCCGATATCCTGAGGAGCCTTGTCTTGGAGTGATGCACCAGGTCCAGCGAGTTGACGGGTGTCTCGACGCGGATTGACTAGCCAAGACCGAACAGCGCTGCGGTTGCGCTCTGTCCTTGCGCTGGACAAGAAGAATGCGCCCATCGACTGGAACATCGTGGCAAAAGATGCCCATTCCGGCATGTCGCGCTAATCAATGGGTGTCCGGTCTGTCACGCCGGCTTGTGGCATAAGCTTCGATTCCGGTGATCGACCAGCGTAGTCAGCATTCCCGATTAGGAAAAATTGAAGCTCGGAAGGCGAGGTTGGCCCGGTCCAGGCCTAAGAACGGCTCCGAGCACTACGGAGCGCGGTAGCGGCGAGCAAAAAAAATCCCAGGACCAGTATTAGCGCCGCCCATGGGCCGAGGATGGGCACCGGATACGACGGGTGGGTGGTGACTACGCCGCGCTCCAGCAGTCGGACGCGTACTGTCCCTTCACAGGGATAATTCTGGGGCGGCGGGCAAAAAAGTTCGCCGGCAAAACCGCTTGGAACCGGCGGGCCGCTGGTTCCGGCCAATGCCACTTCACCGCCTGCATTGGTAAGGGGTGAGCGGAAGCTCAGCTCGACAATGCCTGTTCCCTGGAGCACATCCTGTTCTGCATCGTCCACGTAAACGATCTCCGGCGAAGGGGGAATAGGCAAGCGAATTGAGATCCGGTCGTAGCCGATGCCGGGTACTGCCGCCGTTTCGGTGCCGCCGGCTATCGAGGCCAACCCTGCGCCGGTGACCACGTCGATGTCGCTGTAGGTGTTGGTGTCGGCATCGAAGGTGAACGATCCCTCCATCGTAGCGCCGTCAGCGAAGACCACGCCTTGGAGGTGCCACCGCAGGGGTGCAGCTTCCGAGGTCAGGGGCAGCAAGACAGACAGAAGCAAAGAAACAAGAGCGAAGCCGACTTTCATATGAGATGCCTAACGGGGAAGTGACATGCGAATGATGACTGAATTCGAGGCCGCGTGGGGTATTGATCGATAAACATTCGATGCTTGCCAGGTGCCTGTCCCGGATTTTCGATGGTTGTCGCAGGCTTGCCGGTGGAAAGAAAGGTTCTCTTCCGAAACATGCTGACGGCTGCGAAGCCGATGCCGGTCGACAACAAAAAAGCCCCGGCAGCTTTCGCCACCGGGGCCTTCGTTTGCTGCCTTGAAGCCCGTGCCTAGCCGGCCTTGGCCGCCTTGCGCTCCTTCTCTGCCTCGATCACCTTCTCGGCAATCTGCTGCGGGCACGGCATGTAGTGCGAGAACTCCATGGAGAACTGGCCACGACCCGAGGTGATGGTGCGCAGGTGGCCGATGTAGCCGAACATTTCGGCCAGCGGCGCTTCGGCCTTGATGCGGATACCGGTCGGGTTGGGTTCCTGATGCTTGATCAGCGCGCGGCGACGGTTGAGGTCGCCGATCACGTCACCCACGTTGTCTTCGGGCGTGAACACGTCGACCTTCATGAAGGGTTCGATCAGCTGCGGACCCGCCTTGGGCATGGACTGACGGAATGCGCCCCTGGCGGCCAGTTCGAACGCGATCGCCGAGGAGTCGACCGCGTGGAAGCCGCCGTCGAAGAGTTCGATCTCCACGTCCAGCACGGGGAAGCCGGCCAGCGGGCCTGCCTCCATCATGCCGGCAAAGCCCTTCTGGATCGCCGGGAAGAATTCCTTCGGCACGTTGCCGCCCACCACGGTGGATTCGAACTTGAAGCCCGTGCCCGGCTCGGCCGGACGGATGCGGTAATCGATCTTGCCGAACTGACCGGAACCACCCGACTGCTTCTTGTGGGTGTAGCTGTCTTCCACCGGCTTGGTGATGGTTTCGCGGTAGGCCACCTGGGGCTCGCCCACGATCAGCTCCACGCCGTAGGTGCGCTTCAGGATGTCGACCTTGATATCCAGGTGCAGTTCGCCCATGCCCTTGAGGATGGTTTCACCGGAATCCTCGTCGGTTTCAACGCGGAAGGACGGATCCTCGGCAATCATCTTGCCGATGGCCACGCCCATCTTCTCGCTGCCCGCCTTGTCCTTCGGGGCCACGGCGATCGAGATCACCGGCTCGGGGAAGACCATGGCTTCCAGGGTGCAGGGGTGCTTCGGGTCACACAGGGTGTGGCCCGTCTGAACGTTCTTCAGGCCCACGCAGGCGAAGATGTCGCCGGCCTGGGCGTGATCGATCTCGTTGCGGTCATTGGCGTGCATTTCCACCATGCGGCCCACGCGCTCGGTCTTGCCGGTCGCCGAGTTCAGTATTGTGTCGCCCTTTCTGAGCGTGCCGGAGTAGACACGAACGAAGGTCAGCGCGCCGAAGCGGTCGTCCATGATCTTGAACGCCAGCGCGCGGAACGGTTCTTCCGTGGTCACCGTCGCAACTTCGCCCGTCGGGTTGCCTTCTTCGTCGGTCAGGTCCTGGGGCTCCACTTCCGTGGGGCTCGGCAGGTAGTCCACCACGGCATCCAGGATCAGCTGCACGCCCTTGTTCTTGAACGCGGAACCGCAGTAGGTCGGGAAGAACGCCAGGGTGCGGGTGCCTTCGCGGATGCAGCGCTTGATGTCTTCCAGGGAAGGCTCTTCGCCCTCCATGTACGCCATCATCACGTCATCGTCCATCTCGACCGCGGTCTCGATGAGTTCCTGGCGCCAGGCCTCGACGTCATCGACCATGTCGGCCGGGACATCGGTGATCTCGTAATTCTCGGGCAGACCCGTATCGTCCCAGATCCAGGCTTTGCGGGTCAGCAGATCGACCACACCCTTGAACTGGCTCTCCGTGCCGATCGGAAGCACCATCACCAGCGGCTTCGCGGCCAGCACGTTCTTGACCTGATCAACGACCCGGTAGAAATCGGCGCCGATGCGATCCAGCTTGTTTACGAAGATGATGCGAGACACTTCCGAGTCATTGGCGTAGCGCCAGTTGGTTTCGGACTGCGGCTCGACGCCGCCCGACCCACAGAACACGCCGACGCCGCCATCGAGCACCTTCAGGGAGCGATACACCTCGACCGTGAAGTCCACGTGGCCCGGGGTGTCGATGATGTTCAGGCGGTGGTCCTTCCAGAAACAGGTGGTGGCAGCGGACTGAATCGTGATGCCGCGCTCCTGCTCCTGTGCCATGAAATCGGTGGTTGCCGCGCCGTCATGCACCTCACCGGTCCGGTGAATCTTGCCGGTCAGTTTCAGGATGCGCTCGGTCGAGGTGGTCTTGCCGGCATCAACGTGCGCGAAAATGCCGATGTTTCGGTAGTGTGAAAGATCACTCATGGTTCTGTCAGTCCAGCTGGATAGTTTCGTGGATAAGCTTCGGTGCACTGCAAGGCCGCCCGATACCGCCTTGTCGATGGCGCTGGGGCGTTGTTGACGCCTCGATGAAACCGGAATATGCGCAGCGCGGCGCTCACCGCAGGGTGGCGCCGGCACAATTGCACTTTCGACCGTGCTTTATACACAAAATTGGGTGCCTCCCTGCAGGAAATGCACGCTTTTCGTGCATATTTCTTCCAGTTTGCGGCGCAGAATCGGTGAATCGGGCTTATTCCGGCTTCTCCAGCCGAAACAGGCCATTTCTGATGAAAATACAGGTTGGACAGGAAATTCTCGAAGAGGCCGCCTGGCGTCCACCGATTCCTGATTCTGAATGCCAGCCGCACCGACCTCAGACTCGGTTGACGTGTCGGCCACGCAGCGGCCAGAAAGCCCGAGCCATCCTCGGTGGAGGGCGCGGGGTGGATTGCGGGTGTCGCGGAAGTTGGGATAAGCTACCTGAGAGCTTCACTCTCCAGCATTGCAGGGCTAGTCAGTGCTCGCGAAGATGCTGATGTCAGTTGCCACGCAATCACTGGCCAATCGATGAATTTGAGCTGCCTGCCTGCTATTCGGCAGCCACTCTGGCCAGAAGGAGTCCCATGTTCGATTTTCGATCCTGTCTCAAGCGAGCCTGCACCGCTTTTTTGCTTG
>CAYYZR010000120.1:0-7367 GCA_964476005.1 uncultured Halomonas sp. | reverse complement strand
TAAAACCATTTCGCCACGCGCTTCGCGCTTGCTGGCGACCGACTTTTCACAAGCGCCTGAAAGGTAGGCAAAAGCGCTTTTTACAGGCGGCAGAGAGTTGAGTTGCAGATCAATGGATGAGGGGTTAGGTGCTTGATCGGGGCACTGGTTCGAGATCTTCTTGTCCGTGGGGCATGTTCCTCTTTGGCTTACGGGCGACAACGTGATGCCGGCTTCGATGACTGTCGGAGCGGGGTCGTGACGATTGCGGGGCATTGTGTGCTTCGGTGGATACTGAAACCCACTCCAGCATCCCCAGCGGATCAATGCCGACTCGATCGAGACAAGCCCGCTCCGGTAGCCATCGAAGCCGGAATCTTCGGATTGCCCGGGAGCCAAAGCCGAACGCTCCGCTCGTACAAGAAGATCCACAATCGAAACCCCATGCCTGACACCCAACCCCCAGACCCTCCGGTCAGCACCGCCGCCAGCTGCCGCCCGCAAAGCGCCCTTTTGGTTACTTTTGTTGCAACCGACAAAAGTCACTCGCTCGCAAGCGCGCAGCGCGGGGCGAAACAGCATTTGTATTTGAATTCGACAACTAACGAACGAGAGCCGCCGGCCGGCTCGTTCCGCCCCGCCGACGGGCGGCCCCGGCTATTTATTCAACCGTCACCGACTTGGCCAGATTGCGCGGCTGGTCGACATCGGTGCCGCGCAGCACGCCGACGTGATAGGCCAGCAGTTGAAGCGGAAGTACCTGCAGAATGGGTGAGGCGATCGAGTGCCTGATCGGCAGGTGCACGACCTCGATCCCGTCCGAGCTGTCAAGCGTGACGTTGCGATCGGCGAACACGATGACCTTGCCGCCGCGCGCCCGGACTTCGTGCAGGTTGGACTTGAGTTTTTCCAGCAGGTGATTGCTGGAGGCCGACACGACGACCGGCAGATCTTCGTCGACCAGTGCCAGCGGGCCGTGCTTGAGCTCGCCGGCGGCATAGCCTTCGGCGTGAATGTAGGACACTTCCTTGAGCTTCAGCGCGCCTTCCAGCGCAATCGGAAATTCCGGTCCGCGGCCAAGGAACAGCGCGTGCGACTTGTCGGCGATGCCGGTGGCGATCTCGGCGATCACGTCGTCCAGCGCCAGGACTTCGCGCGCTTCCTGGACGACTTCGCCCAGTGACTCGGTGACCTCGCGCAGCTTTTCCGGCGCCAGGCCATTCTCGCGGGCGAGTGCCGCGCTGAGCAGCAGCAGCACCGTCAGCTGGGTGGTGAAGGCCTTGGTCGAGGCCACGCCGATTTCGAGCCCGGCGCGCGTCATCAGGATATGGTCGCAGACCCGGGTGATGGCGCTCTCGGGCACATTGCAGATGCCGAGCCGCCCGAGGTAGCGCCGGTCCGAGGCCAGCTCCAGTGCTGCCAAGGTATCGGCGGTTTCGCCCGATTGCGAAATCGCCAGCATCAGTGTGCCGTTCGGCACCGCCGGGGTCCGGTAGCGATATTCGCTGGCGATCTCGACCATCACCGGGATGCCGGCCAGCGCCTCGATCCAGTAGCGCGCCACCATTCCGGCGTGGTAGCTGGTGCCGCAGGCCAGGATATGGATGGCACGAACCTCCGACAGCAGCTTTCGATCCAGTCCGGGCAGGATCTCGGCCCCGTCCAGGTAGCCGTCCAGCGTTGCGGCAATTGCTGCGGGCTGCTCGTGGATTTCCTTGAGCATGAAGTGGCGGAATGCGCCGCGATCTGCGCTGTCGGCCGGGATGGACGAAATGCGCGTCGGTCTTTCCACGGTCCGGCCGTCGACGTCGGTGATCCGGACCGAACGACGGTCCACCTCGGCGATATCGCCGTCTTCGAGGTAGATCATCTGCTGCGTCAGCGGCACCAGCGCCGCGGCGTCGGAGGCCAGGAAATGCTCGCCCACGCCCACGCCCACGACAAGCGGGCTGCCCTGGCGTACGCCCCAGACCCGGTCCGGGTGTTCGACGTCGAGAATGGCAAGCGAATAGCTGCCTTCCAGTTCTCCGACCGCCGCGCGCACCGCCTCGAGCATGGATGCATGCCTGGCGACCTGGCGATGAATCAGGTGGCCGATGATTTCGGTATCGGTTTCCGAATCGAATCCGTAACCCTCGGCCTGCAGCGACGTCTTGATTTCCTGGTAATTCTCGATGATGCCGTTGTGGACCACCGCAATTCGGTCTGTCGAGACGTGCGGATGGGCGTTGCTTTCGCTCGGCCGGCCGTGCGTGGCCCAGCGCGTATGTGCGATGCCGCCCCGGCCGGCATGGGTGGCGTCCAGCGCGTCGGCCAATGCGGCGACCTTGCCGACCGCGCGTTCGCGCATCAACCTGCCGTCGGCATCGATGAAGGCCAGTCCGGCTGAATCGTAGCCGCGGTATTCAAGCCGCCGCAGGCCGTCGATGAGCAGCGGCACTACATCGCGCTGGGCGATCGCCGCGACAATTCCGCACATGTGGTGTTCTCCGGAAAAAAAGCGCCAGAAGCGCAAAATGATACCAGCGGTAGCCCTTCGGGATACGTCGGCCACGCCGTCAATGCATAATGTCGCCATGACAAATTCTGCAACCAGACTCTTACTTGCTGCGTTGGCCTCGGTACTGACAGCCTGGGCCGCCCCGGCCCCGGCCCAGGCCGACGCCAGCGACTACATTCGACATGTTTCGGATCAGGGCAGTGCGCCGCGCGCCCTCGAGGTCGCGATCACCGGTTTCGAGGCCCCGTCGGGTGCTCGGGTTGATCTGGTCGGCGCAATCCACGTGGCCGATCGGGCGTATTTCGCCGAGCTCGATCGCCGTCTGGCCGAATACGGCGTGGTGCTCTACGAACTGGTCGGCGAGCCGGGCCGGGTCAGCGCACCGCGCGGCGCATCGATTTCGATGGTGGGGCTGATGCAGGGCGGCATGAAGAATGCGCTGGGCCTGGCGTTCCAGCTCGACGAGATCGACTATGGGCGCGACAACATGGTGCATGCCGATCTCACGCCCGACGCATTCTCGGCCAGCATGCGCGAGCGCAAGGAATCGTTCCTGGGCATGATGTTGCGCGCCTGGGCGATGGCGATGGCCGAGCAGGGTTCCGGCAAGACAGCCGGCGAGGAAGCTGAATTCATCAAGGCGTTGTTCGCCGATGATCGCCAGCTTGCGCTCAAGCGCGTGCTGGCCGAACAGTTATCGGGACAGACCGAGTTGCTCGAAACGCTTGCCGGCGACGACGGATCGACGCTGATCACGGTGCGCAACCAGCGCGCGCTCGAAGTTCTGCGCGAGCAGCTCGATGCCGGCGCTCGCGATATCGCGATCTTCTACGGCGCCGGCCACATGCCCGATTTCGAGAAGCGACTGGTCGAGGAATTCGGCATGCGCCGCGTCTCGAACGAATGGATCGAAGCCTGGGATCTGCGCTGATTTCGGAAAAAAACCGCAAAAGCAGCTCTCGCGAAGGCGCAAAGACGCTAAGGAGAGCGAAAGGCGAAAGGCTGGATTTCTTGCGGAGACGCAGAAGCGCAGACAAAATCAAAGTCGTTTAACCACGCAGGGCCCGAAGTTCATAAAGCCCGGGAATTCTCGGGGCGCCTTTTTGACCCAACCGGCACAAGTTTGGCGTGCAGCGAACATGATGGTGCGTTACGCCTTCGGCTCAACGCACCCTGCGCGGGCAGTAGGGGTTTTGTAGGGTGCTGTTGAGCGTAGCGAAACGCACCAGCATTTCTGTCTTGAGCTTTTTAACCTTTTTCTTTCTCTGCGCCTCTGCGTCTCCGCGAGATTAAGCCTTGGACCTGCCTCTCCTTGGCGTCTTTGCGGCTCAGCGAGCGTTGTCTTGATCTTTTGCCTATCGCTACGCCGTCTCCACAGGCTCCTTACTTCGCCTGGAAACGCGCCAGGTCGGCGATGACGTCCTGGGTATGGGTGTCCGGCGAGACCTTTTCGTAGTGCTTGACCACGATGCCGTTGGGATCGACCAGGAAGGACTCGCGGTTGGCGACTTCCATGCTGCCGAAGCTTCTGAGTACGCCGTAGTCGTCGCAGGTCTTGCCGCCGGTATCGGACAGGATCGTGAACGGCAGCTTGTACTTCTCGGAAAATTCCTTCTGGTCCTCGACCGAATCCACGCTGATGCCCACGACCTCAGCCCCGGCGCCGCGGATTGCGTAGATGTTGTCGCGGAAATTGCACGCCTGGGTGGTGCAGCCCGGCGTGTCGGCCTTCGGGTAGAAGAACACCACCAGCCACTTGCCGCTGAAGTCTTCGAGCGAGTGGGTCTGGCCGTACTGGTCGGAAAGCTCGAAGTCGGGCGCCGGTTCGCCGACGGTAGCGGCCTGCGCGGTTGAGACCAGCGAGATTGCGAGGAACAGAAAAGCGGTACTCAGAAGTTTCATGACGGCAAATCCGATTGGTTTGTCCGTGGAGTTTACGCCGTTGGTAGTGAAGGCAGCCCCGCAGATGCGTGAAGCGTCCAGTGCATCCGGGGTCCCGGGCCGAAACGGGTCCCGGATGCGCTGGGCTTATCCGGGTTACGAAACTGTGCTCAACACAGCCTGCAGAACCGCTAATACCCGTGTAGGGTGCCGTTGAGCGAAGCGAAACGCGCCATTGAGTTCGCCGCGCGGCAGCGACCCTGGGTTCGATGCCCGAACCCGACGCCTGCAGAGTTTACTAGTGGATGCGCCAGACGAGCTTCAGCCCCAGCGAGCCGATGATCAGCAGCACGAAGTACAGGAACTCCCAGCCGCGCATCCAGCCGGGACCGAACGGCAGCATCTGTTTTTTCGGCAGATCCAGATACACCGCGTCGGCCGGATTCGCCGGTTCGAGGTAGCCGGCCGGGTTGCCGATCAGGAGATTCCACCACTGACGCTTGTGCACCACCGGCACCGGATGCGCGGGCGGAATCTCGATGATGTCCTCGCCGCGCTCGGTGATCAGTTGCGCGAATTGATTCGGCGCCGGCCAGGCCAGCCGCCAGGCGCGACCGGCTTCATCGGTGGTCGTCGGTTCCGCTCGCGTGCCGTGCCACCGCCAGTTTTCCGGTTCGGCATCTCCTGCAGCGCTTGCTGCGACGCTTGTTGTGACAAGCGCGCGCACCTCCACCGGCGCGCCGGCCGGCGGCATGGCGACTCCGTAGGCGTTCGAGATCCATACCAGCACGAACAGCACCGGCACGCCGGCCAGCAGGGCCGGACCCAGCGCCAGTCCGAGCTGGCGACCGGCAAGGTTGAAATTTTCGCGTATCAGGGGCATCAGGCCCCGGAATTCACCGTCGTAGTTCGAAAGCTTCTTCTGCACGGCCTTGATCCGGGGCTTCAGTGCGGCCATCTCTTCCTGGTTGGAAAACCGGCGATAGACCCACATCGACAGCCACGACGACGCCAGCGCCCAGAATGCCAGCATCACGGGTTCGGGCAGCACGGCCGTCAGCGGCTGGTCGATCAGGCCGAAAACGATGCCCGGCCAGTCCAGCAGGCCGCGTTCCATCAATGCACCTTGCCTTCGGCCAGCGTCCAGATGTCCTTGATCGAGAGTACGTCGCGGTCGGGCTTGAAGCTGGTGAACAACACGCCGGGCACCAGGTGCGGGTCGATGCAGTGGTCGCCGGACCATTTCTGCGTGTTGGGTTCGATCAACGCTGCCGGCACCGCGCCCAGGGTGGTCTGCCAACTGGCCCGGTAGCCGCTGTGATAGCCGATCACCAGGTCCGGCGTCTCGACGTTGTCTTCGCCGCCGGGGTAGATGTCCAGGCCGTCGAATACGCGGCGAACGACCGGATCGCCGGTCTCGGCTTCGGTCCAGGATTCAAGCGCCGCGCTCAGTTCCTGCTTAAGGGCCGCGACTTCGCCTGCGGCCACGATGCCCTGGGACTCGCGTCCGGCGCGGTTGATGAACAGTCCGTTCAGACCCAGCGCGTAGGCGCGTGATCGGCGCCAGTCGACACTGGAAAACACCACGTCGGAATCTTCGGCGTCGCCTTCGAGCACCAGGTAGCCGTTCTCGACCAGCCAGCGGTTGAGATGCACCGCCTTGCGGAACGGCGCGAACCCGTGATCGCTGATGACCAGCAATTCGTCGTTCGGACCCAGGCGCTGCATGGTCTCGCCCAGAATGCGATCGGCCTCGGTATAGATCCATTCGATGGCATCGCGATGCTCGGGCGCGGTGTCCGCGTAGCGTGGATGTTCGGGATCCAGGCCGCGGTAGAACATATGGCTGACCCGGTCGGTCTGCACGAATACCCCGACCACGACTTCGCTGTCGTTGCGGTCCAGCGTGTCGTACCACATCGCTTCGCGCTCGGCCAGGATGGTCGTCAGCATTTCCAGCCAGGCCGCGTCCGAGATATGTTCCTCGTTGAGCGACCAGGTCTCTTCCGGCATGCCGATGGTGTGATACAGCCCGATGCGATCGGCCAGTTCGGCTGCGTAGCCGGGTGGCGAGGAGATCGGTACCGCCGGCCTCATCGGATCGATCTGGATCGGCGAGACGTACAGGCGTGGTCGCGGATAGCCCTGCACCAGAAGCATGCGCACGGTGCCGGTGACGTTGACCGGGCCGGTCACATCGAACTTAACCCGCACCCAGTCGGACCACTCGCCGGGCAGCAGTTCGGCCTCGGCGTCGCCCAGGGTGATCTGCGCACCGGATTCCGTCGGCGCTATGGTCAGCGGCACCTGCATCGGCTCTGCCTCCGACCGCAGCGGGTCCGGCGGACCGTCCAGCACGCTTTCGATGGTGCCGTCGCGGGCCGGGCGCACCCTGACCACCCGCGTGCTGGAACCGGACTGCTCCAGGCGCGTGGTCGTGTAGAAGGTGTACGTGCCCTGGGTGCCCAGCAGGTCCGGCACGCCCATGCCCGAAAGCATGCGATGGATGTCGTCGGGCGGGTAGGTGACCGGCACGCGCAGCACCGAGGCGCGCTTGCCCTGCTGCTCGGCTTCGGTCCAGAACGGCACGCCCTGCCGGCGGTTGACAACCTGGCCTTCGTCCAGCGGAATGCTCAGGCCGAACAGATCGAGGTGGCTTTCGGGCGGTATGTTTTCCGAAATCGAGAACTGGGGGCCGTAGGTCTCGGGATCGCGACGCAGGAAATCGAAAATGCCGTGCGACCCGGCGTGTGCGCCGGTCGCGAAATCCGACCAGGCCACCGGAGACTGGGGCGGATTGCTGGTGCCCAGCGGCTGGAAATGACCGGATTCGGCCAGCCGGCTGAAATTAGGCAGCTTGCCTTCGTCCATCCAGCGCTGCGCCAGCACCGGATCCATGCCGTCGAAGCCGAGGATCACCACGCGTTGCTCGACCGGCTCGGGTTCGGCGCTGCAGCCGGCCAGCGCGAGCGTCAATAGAAACGACGCCGCGGCAACGAGAACGCGA
>CAYYZR010000119.1:0-7380 GCA_964476005.1 uncultured Halomonas sp. | reverse complement strand
TATTACTTTCAGATGATCCAGTCGCTGGGCCGCCATTACGACTTCGACCCGGAGACCCCGTTCGGCGAGCTGCCCGAGAACGTGCGCGACGTGGTCCTGCACGGCAGCGGCTCGGAGAAGATCAGTTTCCGCTACTTCGGCGACGGCGGCGCGCAGTCGCGCAAGCACCCGTTCGTCGGCATCATCCCGAACCTGGAACGTCGCTATCGCGAGACCGATTCGCGCATCGTGCGCGAAGAACTGTCGCGCTACATCTCCGAGCAACCATGTCCGACTTGTCACGGCCAGCGGCTCAATGCCGCGGCCCGCAACGTCTTCATCAACGACCGTTCGCTGCCGGAAATCGCGTCCTGGTCGATCGAGCAGTGCCTGACGTTCTTCGATTCGATGACCCTGACGGGCTGGCGCGGCGAGATCGCGGGCCGCATTCTCAAGGAAGTGCGCGAGCGGCTGCAGTTCCTGGTCAATGTCGGGCTGGACTACCTCACGCTCGATCGGCAAGCCGATACGCTGTCCGGCGGTGAAGCGCAGAGAATCCGCCTGGCGAGCCAGATCGGCGCCGGCCTGGTCGGCGTCATGTACGTGCTCGACGAACCGTCCATCGGTCTGCACCAGCGCGACAATGCCCGTCTGCTTGAAACCCTGGTGCGGCTGCGCGACCTGGGCAATACCGTTATTGTCGTGGAGCACGACGAAGACGCGATCCGGGCCGCCGATCACGTCGTCGACATCGGCCCCGGTCCCGGCGTCCACGGCGGGCGGATCGTCTATTCGGGAACGCCGCAGGGCGTGATCGACTGCGAGGCGTCCCTGACCGGCGACTATCTTTCGGGCCGCAAGGCGATCGAGGTGCCGGCAAGGCGGGTCAAGCCGAACAAGAAGAAAATGTTCAGGCTTCATGGTGCGACCGGCAACAATCTTGAATCGGTAGACGTCGAGATCCCGGCCGGCCTGTTCGTCTGCGTCACCGGCGTGTCGGGCTCCGGCAAGTCGACGCTGATCAACGACACGCTGTACAAGCTGATGGCCCGCGAACTCAACGGTGCGTCGGAAAATCCGGCCTCGTTCGAGCGCCATTCCGGGCTGGAGCTGTTCGACAAGGTGGTCGATATCGATCAGAGTCCGATCGGTCGCACGCCGCGCTCGAATCCGGCCACCTACACCGGTCTGTTCACGCCGATTCGCGAACTGTTCGCCGGCACCAAGGAATCCCGGTCGCGCGGCTACAAGCCGGGTCGGTTCTCGTTCAACGTCAAGGGCGGTCGCTGCGAGGCCTGCCAGGGCGACGGCATGGTCCGGGTGGAAATGCACTTCCTGCCCGATATCTTCGTGCCCTGCGACGTCTGCCACGGCAAGCGCTACAACCGCGAAACGCTGACCGTGACTTACAAAGGCAAGAACATCAGTGAAGTGCTGGAAATGACGGTGGAAGACGCCTTGCCGTTCTTCGAGCCGGTGCCGGTCGTGGCGCGCAAGCTGCAGACCCTGATGGACGTTGGCTTGAGCTATATCACCCTGGGCCAATCCGCGGTGACGCTGTCCGGCGGCGAGGCCCAGCGCATCAAGCTGGCGCGCGAGCTGTCCAAGCGCGATACCGGCAACACCCTGTACATCCTCGACGAGCCGACGACCGGCCTGCATTTCCACGACATCAAGCACTTGCTGGAAGTGCTGCATCGGTTGCGCGACGACGGCAATACCGTGGTCGTCATCGAGCACAACCTGGACGTCATCAAGACCGCAGACTGGGTCATCGACCTGGGCCCGGAAGGCGGCGTTCGCGGCGGGCGCATCATCGCGACCGGTACACCGGAGCAGGTCGCGCGCGAGAAGCACTCCTATACCGGTCAATACCTGGCCGGCATGCCGGGGGTGGGTCGTAAATCCCGCAAGTCCGCATAATCTTCAACTCGTCGGCCTGGAGCAAGGACGAAAAGGATTACAATAACTGCCGTTGCAGCAAGAGCCTTTCGAGCGAGTCGCATATGTCGGAATTCAGGATCGAGCTTGACGTCCGCTGGGGGGATGTCGATTCATTCGGCCACGTCAACAACGCGGTCTTCCTGGGCTACCTGGAGGAGTGCCGAAGCCAGTGGATGGATTCGGTGCCCTGCCACTGGCAGGACGGTGACGCCGGACCGGTTGTGGCCAACATCAACATCAACTACCGCCGCCCGATCCACTGGCCCGAGCGCGTGGCCGTGACGCTCAAGCCGGATTCTCCAGGCCGATCCAGCATCAAGCTGGAAAGCGAAATTCGGTCCGTGCCGGCCGGCGACGGCGGAAAAAAAGGCGCCAAGGACAAGCCGGTCCTCTACGCCGATGCCACCGTGACGCTGGTCTGGATCGACAAGAAGAGTGGCGAGTCGGTTCCTTTGCCCGGCTCGATCCGCGACCTGGCCCATCGCGCCTGATTGAACGTCCGGCACCGTCGCGCGGTCCGGCGGGTCAAAAGCTGCCGCTGATCGAAAGCAGAACCGATCGACCTCGCCTGAGGTCGCGAACCTCGCGGAAATCGACCGGACTGGCGCCACGCGGTCCGTCGAAGACGGTCCGATCGCGAAGAAACCGCCGGTCCAGCAGGTTCTGTACGGTGAGTTGCATCTTGACGCCGAAGTAGCGTGTGGTCTCGACGAAGGCTTCCACGTCCACGCCGCGCTCGTCCGTGTCCAGTTCATCGAGTTCGAAGACCGTCGATCGAGCCACGTAGTCGGATTCGACGCCCCAGGCCCAGCCGGCCTCGACCAGGTCCTGACGCAGTTCACCCTCGAGCGCGTAGCGGCGCTGCCCGGAAAATCTGCGGCGCGCGCCGGTCACCGGATCGGTGACGGTTGAATCCTCCCAGCGTGCGTCGAGATCGATTCTTGCGTGGTGCATGCCGATGGCTTCCAGCGCGATCGTTCCTTCCGCGCTCATGCCCCAGCGGCGGCCGTTGCCGATGTTGCCCGGTACCTCGAACTGGCCGGCGATCGGCAATCTGTCCTGCACGTCGCGTACCCAGTCGTGAAAGACGCTCAGCTTGGCCACGCCGATCGCGCCGAATCTGCGTTCGGAGGAAACTTCGGCGGCCCAGGTCTGCTGGGGTTCCAGTTCGGGATTGCCGCGATCGACGTCGTTGTCGAAGAAATTCGCCGAGCTGATGAAGTCGCCGAAGTCCAGCTGGGCGATTTCGCGCCGCAATCCAATCCGGTTGAGCGTCCGCTCGTCCGGCGCGTGCACCAGGGTCAGCGAGGGCTTGAGGAAGAAGAATTCCCGGTCCGGCGAACCGGCGCCGGACTGGCGGATTCTCGAGGCCTCCGCACCCACTGCCGATTCGAGACTGAATGTGCCGAGCTGCCAGGTATCGCGCAACTCGAAGTCGCCGCGAAGTTCCTCCACGCGGTTGTTCGCGCCGGGCACGTCGACCGGTATCAGTTCGCCACCGTCGCCGATTCGAAGCACCAGCGCGTTGTCCAGCGAATTCAGCGCGGCCTCGATATCGAGCTCCAGCAGGTGCGCGGCATTCGCCGTCCAGTCGAGTTCAAGCCGGCCGATCGATTCGCGCTGGGTGGAATCCCGTATCGATTGACGTCGCAGGTCCGGCGGCAGGGGCGTGACGATCAGAATCTCGCGGTTTTCGTCGTCGACGACCTCGCTGTTGTGCAGGCCGATAAGCTTCGCCGTCCAGCTTGGGGCAGGCTGCCATTCCAGGTCGCCGCCGACCTCGATTTCGACCTCGGTGTCATCCGAGCGCTGGTTCAGATCGAACCCGAGCCCGGGTTCGGAAAGCGGTGTGCGTTGCGATCGCTCCAGGAAATCCGATTCCTGATAGGCGATCTCGGTGTTGAGACGCAGGGTGACATCGCCGAAAGTCGACGCGCTGTTGGCATTGAGCTGCAGCGACCGACCACGGCTTCGTTCGAACTCGTCGCGGCTTTCGGCATCGAGCCCGGCGACCAGCAGTCTTTCGGTCATCGTGTTGCCGAAAAACGAGGTGCTTGCCGAGAGGCCTGCACCCCAGGTGGTGTTTCCGGATCTGTCGACCATGGAAAGCCGGCCGCTGGGGGTGGGTCCGCCGCTGTCGAGATCCTGCTCCACGGTCGAACTCCAGGTCCAGGCGCGCCGCGTGGTGTCGACGACGACGTTGACCAGCATCGCCTGGCCGCCGGCGTCGAACCTGCCGGTATTGCCACGTATCAGTTCGATTCTGGCAACGCGCGAAGCCGGAATTCGGGCAAGAATGCTTGACACCGAATCCTGCTTGCTGCTCGGTCGCTCACCGTTGATCAGGACATTGCCGCCGGCGCCGGCGAAGCCGCGGCTGCCGTCGCCGTCGCTGACCTGGAAACCGGGCACCTGCGCGACCATGTCGGCGGCGCTTACCGGCTGGTAGCTGTTGAAAAACGAGGCCGGGTAGATCACGGTATCCTCGCTCGAGCCTTGGCTCTCCGGCACACCCGGCTGTGTCTCGGCGATTACGGTCGGCGCTTGCAGCAGCAGCGTCAGCAGCATTGCAATTACAAAGGAGTTCACTGGCTGGAGGTCGATCCCGCTTCAAACCGTTAACGATAGCGCCGATTCAGCGCGGCGGCCCGTGGCGTTGGTCATGCTTTACCGGGGCTTCCGATTGTGCAACGATTGACGTTCGTGAAACCGATCGGGAGCCAGGTCATGAACCGTGAATCGCGTCAAGTACCGCTGCACTTGTGGATCGTCGGCGTGCTCAGTCTTCTGTGGAACGCCATGGGTTGTTTCGATTATCTTGCGACAAAACTGCGGCTGGATTTCTACATGAGCCAGTTCACCGATGCCCAGTTGGAATACTTTTACGGTTTTCCTGCATGGATGAGCGTTTTCTGGGCGTTGGGCGTCTGGGGTGCGCTGTTGGGATCGCTGGCGCTGTTGTTTCGCAGTCGCTGGGCCGTCACGTTGTTCGCGGTGTCGTTGCTGGGGATGATCGTGTCGACCGTGCACACGGTATTCCTCAGCGATGGCCTGCAGGTCATGGGCAGCGGTGCGGCCGTTTTCAGCGCCGTGATCTTCGTGATCGGCGTGCTGTTGCTGGTCTACGCGCGGCGCATGAGCGCGCGCGGCGTGCTGACCTGATACAGGGGGCAAGCCGAATCCGGGTGATCGCCCGCCCGGCGGTGCCGGGCGGGGATTGTTCGGCGCATTTTTTCGATGCCGCGCGGGCTTTCAGCCGGCGGGTTGGTCCGGGGCCGGCGGCTTGTCACTGCCGCCCCAATCAGCGGCCTTTTCCTTGAGCTTGGAAAATTTCTTCGACACCTTGTCGAGCTTGCCTTCCCATTCCGGGTTCGGCTGCTGGCCTTCGGTGACCTTGAAGAACACCTGCATCAGCGCCGTCATGCCGATGGGCTCGATGACCGCCTGCTTGATGCCCCAGGCGAAAACCACGGCGATGATCAGCGCCAGCGGGCCGGCCGTGCCCGGGAACAGCGAGACCAGGCCGGCGACCGGCGCGAGGATCAACAGGAAGACCAGGAAGGTCAGACCCCAGATCACGAAGGCCAGCCAGAATGCGTTCTTCAGAAACGACTTGTAGTTCTGAGCATACAGTACCAGCGCTGTCCGGCTGGCGGCCCAGGGATTGTCCGCCTTCATCTTGATGTTGTAAGCCAGTATCACTTCATCGAGATAGGTCAGCGAAAGGTTGATGATGGTGTTGATGAACTTGGCGATCCCCTGGATACCCGGGATGGGCAGGAAGTTGGCAATCGTGAAGAAGGCTCGGTTGAACGCCTTGAGTACGCCCTTGATCAGCTGATCGACGCCGAAAAGTACCGACGACTCGGCGAACCGCTCTCGCACGATGCCCTGGGCGTAGTCGATCTGCCCCTTGCCGCCCGGCAGTTCTCTTCCCTCCATCAACTCGACCAGCACCGCAATGTGTCCGGCCTTGACAAGGTAGAGCAGATACTCGCGAAGAAAGTACATGATGGCGCCGGCGATGCCGAAACCTGCCATGCCGCCCCACAGACCGCCGGCTTCGGCTTCGCCGCCGATGGTGCCGATGCCATAGCCGATTCCGGCGCCGATTCCCGTGATCAGCACGTAAGCCAGCGTGATGCCGAAATAGATCAGAAACCGGAATACCAGGAACGGCAAGGTCTTTGCCATGAGCGAGATGATCTCGCCGATCTTGAAATCCATCATGATGGTCTTGCTCCCTGAAGGTTGCTCGATAAGAGATTGCGCGACATGGAATCTATACGAAAACGAGTCGGGAATCACGCCAGCGTAGCGGCGCCTCGGCGTGCGGCTGCACCGGCCGGGGCAGCATTCGGGTGAACAGCGGGTCTTTTGCCGGCAAACCCGCCTTCCGGCCCGGCCGAGCGCAGGCGTCGCGAGCCGCGCTCAGTCGAGGTTGCGCATGTCGACGAATCGACCGCTTTCGCCTTCGCGCAGCTTGTCCAGCGAATCCAGGATCTTTTCCGCAGCCGTCGCCGGCCCGGGCATGTCCTCGGTGCCCCGGGCGTCCTTGAGTTTCTTAACGGACGGAAATTCCTCGCTGTCGACTTCGCCGCACAGGTAGTCCTGCATCGAGGTATCGACCAGCCCGGGGGCCAGCGCCGTCAGATGCGTGTCGGGCATTTCATGCGCGTAGAGCGTGATCAGGTTGTTCAGCAACGCCTTGGACAGCGAATAACCGCCCCAGCCGTAGTTCATGTTGACCGCCGCGCCCGAAGAGATGGCGACGATCTGGTCGACCGGCAGCTGGCGCTCGATGATCCAGTCGAGAATGACCTTGTTGGACCATACGTTGATGCGCATCATGTGCTCGAGATCGTGCACGTCGGTCTCGGAAATCTCGTGAATCTTGCCCAGGATGCCGGCGTTGAGCACGACCAGGTCCAGCCTGAGACAGTCCGAAAGCAGCCGTTCCAGGGCTTCGGGCAGCGTATTGAGGTTGGACAGGTCGAAGCGCCGATCGCGCAGGCCGTCGTTGTCGTGCACCGGGCAACCCCGCCGGCTCATGCCCCAGACGATCGCGTCGCGTTTCAGCAGGGTTTCGGTCAGGCCCAGTCCAAGGCCGCTGGAGTTGCCGGTAATCAGTACGTTCATTGTTGTGTGCAAACCCGAAAATCTTGAAAGTCTGTCCACAGATTACACAGATTGACACCGATTTTTTTGTCTGTCTTTATCGACGGATGCGGCGCGTCATCGACATGGGTGTCAATCTGTGGACTGCATGTCACGAGTCGAAGTGACGCTCGAACCATGCCAGGATGTGCTGAATCTTGGTCACCAACTGGCTGGGCCGCGCGGCGATACCGTGCGGGGCCTCGGGAATGCGCACCAGCACCGTATCGACGCCGCGCAGCTTCAGCGCCTGGTAGAACTGCTCGGATTCCCACATCGGCGTGCGCCAGTCGGCCTCGC
>CAYYZR010000118.1:0-7433 GCA_964476005.1 uncultured Halomonas sp. | reverse complement strand
AGGACTACGAGAACCCGCGCTACGAAGAGCTGCTGATGCAGCACCACTACACCGAACACGTGCTGCGGATGCCACTGGACGAATGGCCCGACTCGATCATGCGCACGTTCGAGCACCTCAACAAGGAGCTCTACGTTCACATGCAGGGCTACAGCGAGTTCGGCATGACGCCCAACGCCACGCTGGGCGACTGGAACCGCTCGGCCGACCTGGCGAAAATCGAGGTGCCCACGCTCACGATCGGCGCGACCCACGACACCATGGACCCGGAGCACATGGAATGGATGGCCGGCCAGGTACAGCGCGGGCGTTACCTTCACTGCCCGAACGGCAGTCACCTATCGCAATATGACGATCCGGCGCACTTCTTCCCCGGCCTGGTGAAATTCCTTCGCGACGTGGACGCTTGCCGATTCTGAACCAAAGCTTTGGTGCCGCCGCTCGTGCAAGCGGCGACCTGAAAAACCGAAAAGACTACACACGCCTCCGAACAAGTCTACAGCGCGCCCGCGCAGACTTGTTCAGGGGTTCCCCAAGCACTCGACGCGCTGAATTATTTCGTGATTTTCGTACGTTGTAATTCACAGGCTCCTTGACCGGCCGCGTCCGGTTTGGAATCGTTTCAGACTCTGCCTCCACCCATCGCCACATCGAGCCTGCGCAGACCGACGACCCCAAGGATTGCGATCAGCAAAAGCAGCGACCACCACTCCAGCGTCGGGATCGAGGTCGGCACGTGTGACGCCGGCACGGCTGTCGGGTCGTTGGCGCCGGCCAAGGATGGGTCGTCCGACGTCGTGGCGGGGAAGTTCGTTCCCGTGATCGTTGCCGTGTTCACGATGCTTTCGACGGCCGGAGACAGGCGATCGGGAACCCGCACATCAAAGACGATCGTGGCTGTCCCGTTCACTCCGGGAAGCGTGCCAAGCTCGACCGTCACGACGGAGTCGCCCGCGCTGTTTCCCGAGGTGATCACGCCCTGGGTCGTCGAGACCGAACCGGCAACGATCATGGTATTGGCATCGGGCGTGTCGGAAAGCACGACCGCGGCGGCATCGGCATTGCCGGTGTTTTCCACGATGATCGTGTAGCGAATCACGTCATCCTGGTCGGCCCGGCCATCGCCGTCGCCATCGACAATCAGGGCCGCAATCTTGCTGGCGCGCACCTCGGGCGCGGCATTGAGTGCGGTCACTGTCGGATCCTCGAGCCCACCAACCGCAGGATCGTCGGTCAGCACGTCGGCAAAGTTGCCGCCGGACACGAGCCCCTGATTCGCAACGGAGAAAACATCCGCCGGCACGGGATTGTCGATAACGACCTGGAACGTGATGGTCACACTGCCGCCGAGACCGGCGACCGATCCCGGAGCGACGACTACCGATGTATCGCCTGCGCCATTGCCGGTCGTCACAGTGCCGGCGGTGGTCGTCACCGAGCCCGAAACTAGCGTGGTGTTGGCGCCCGGTGTATCGCTGAACACGACCGACGTCGCATCACCGGTACCGGCGTTGGTCACCGCGATCGTATAAAGCAGAGTATCGCCGGGCTCGACCTGTCCGTCGTTGTCGACGTCGACAGCCAGCGCCGCTGTCTTGCTGGCGGCGACGTCGGGCACAGGCGCTTCGACCAGCACACTGTAGTCTTCGACTTCACCGTCCGAAGCTTCGCCGGTGATGCCTGTCGGGCCGTCCGTGGTGCAGCGGAACCGGGCCGGAGTGTTGCCTTCCAGGGCGCCGGCCGGGATCGGGAAGGACAGCGGGTTGACGCCGGCGGCAAGCGCCTGGCCACCGGGGAAGAGTTCCTCGCCGGCGTCCATCCAGTCGCCGTCCTGGTTGAAGTCGATCCAGGCCGACAGGGTGCAGGGTGCACTGGCGTCGACGGCGATATCGGCCGTACTGCCGATCACCAGCGGCGTACCAAAGACAACCCCGTCCTCGTCAGCCCCCGGGCTGGCGCAGCTGCCGGTGGTGGCAATGCCGGCGCCGAGATCGTCACCCTCGGCGGAAGCCGTCGGCTGACCGTCGACCTCGTAGTCGACACAATCGCCCAGCAGGACCGCGCTCGGGAGATGGCGGGCCCCGTCGGAGGCCAGCAGCGTCGGATAAGTCGGATCGGGCGCGTCGCCGAAGTCGAACATCGCCCCGTCGCCAAAGTAGTGGCTGACGTCCGAGCCCGACACCTGGGTGCCCCCCGGCGCCGTGGCAGTGGCAGTACCGAGGTTGACGTACTGTCCCGGCACGGCGAAGCCCGAGCCGGTGCAGGTGGTCGATTCGCGAGCGGCGAGGGTCGTCACCGGACAGGTCACCACCACCCCCTGGTCGTCGACGATCGCGAGATTGGTCACAGTCGCCGGGCCCGGGTTCGACACGTCGTACGTCCAGGTGATCGGATCGCCGACGGCGATCACCGGCCCGGGAGGCAGATCGGCATCGGCGCCGTTGGTCATCTTTTCGAGCGCCAGCGCCTGACCGAAGTAATGGCTGGAATCGTTGGCGGTCACAGGCGTCGTGTCCGGAAGGGTAGCGGTCACCGAGCCGAGATTGGCGTACTGTCCCGGCTGGACGATGCCCGCCAGCGTGCACGTCATCGACTCGCCCGGCGCAAGGGTATCGATCGGACAGGTCGCCGGCCCCTCCCGGTCGTCGGAAACCTGCACCCCCGTGAGCGTTTCGGGACCGACATTGCTCACCACGTAGGTCCAGGTGACGCTGTTGCCGACCGTCAGAATCGGGCCGGGTGCGGTGTCGGCGTCGAAACCGTCAGTCGCCTTCTCGAGGTCGATTGCGGGCGCCGGCTGACCAAGGTAATGGCTGGGGTCGGTGTCCATCACCTCGGTCATGTTGGCCAGCAAACCGGTGGCGGTTCCCAGGTTGGCGTACTGTCCGGACTGGACCGTGCCGATCAGCGTACAGGTCATCGACTCGCCCGGCGCAAGGCTGGTCGCGGGGCAGGTCACCGCGCCCTCGACGTCATCCGTCACCGTAATGGAGGCGAGTTGGCGGGAGCCGATGTTGGTCACCCGGTAAGCCCAGGTGACCGGGTCGCCGATCACCAGCCCCGGCCCAGGCGCCGCATCGGCATCCTGGCCGTTGGTGGACTTTTCGAGCAGAATCTCCGACTGCGCCGAGACGGCTTGCAACCAGAACAGGGAGATCATAAAAAGGATGAGCGTTACCGCGGTCGATCGCTGGATCATGCGCATGTGGAATCTCGTGATTATTTCGGGAATTGACGGGCCGCATTCGTGGACGACTGCATTCCGATCGCAACTGAATCAAACCGTGCTTCATCGGAAGCCTCAACGTTTGCCGGCCACCAGATGTTACCCGAAGGTGCCGCTGCTTGAACAGCAGCGCGCAGGGCGATGGACCAGCGCGACGAATTCATTGCGCTGCTCGATCGCCATATTGCCGCACGCCGGTCGTAGTGAAGCGTTGCTCGGAAAAGTAGCTCAATGGTCGACCGGGGCTCGTGCGCGTCGACTTGACCGCCCGACGCGATGCCGGCAGCGGATCGACGCCCTTAACCTCAGCGAGAGTCCGCATCGCTGGCGGTTTATTTTCGCGACAGAGGACCTTGCACCTCGAGTCACGAGCGTCTATTCGGAGCGCTTGACTGCACCGAGTGTTAGCCTTCGGTTATTGCACGACGAGACCGCGGAGGCGAACCATGACTATTCCGGTATGGATATTACTGGCGTTTGCGGGCTGGACGCTCCTGACGCTGCTGAGCACCATCGGCATCTATCGCTGGAGCCGCATCCTGACCGGGCGCGTCGCCATCAGCGCCTGGGATCCAACGGCATCGCAGGGCAGCGACTGGTATCGGCGCGCCATGCGGGCTCATATGAACTGCGTGGAGAACCTGCCTGTTTACGGTGCCATTGTCGTGGCCATCATGGCCAGCGATGCGGCGGGACCGGTTCTCGACGGCCTGGCCGTCGCGTTCATCGTCGCGCGCGTCTGCCAGACCACAGTGCATGTCGCGACACGAACGACCGACCTGACCGCGGCGATTCGCTTCGGGTTCTTCTTCGCGCAGATCGTCTGCATGACCGCAATGGGCGTCATAGTGGCCGCCCGAGCGCTCTGATAGCGTTACCTGGAGACGGCCTGATCGAATAGCCCCGGGCGCGACGGGTCTTGCGGGATGCGCCGGCGCCGGTTCGATGAAAGCGTCCCAATGCCCGGACGATTGCAAGGCATACGTTGGAAGGCGATGCAACGGAGCAACCCGCGATGACCGACGACCTCGACTATTCCGACGCATCCGACCAGCTCACCGGCGGCATCCGTCGCATCCCGATCACGACCGCCAAAGGCGAGCTCTCCGTCTGAGTCAAGCGCGTCGGCAACGATTCGAAGAGTCGCCTGTTGCTTCTGCACGGCGGGCCCGGCGCCAGCCACGAGCTATACGAATGCTTCGACGGTTACCTGCCGGCCGAGGGTATCGAGTACATCTACTAACATCAGCTCGACTCGTATCACAGCGACCAGCCCCACGACCCGGATCTGTGGACCATCGAGCACTTCGTCGACGAGGTCGAGCAGGCGTGCAAAGCGCTGGGCCTGGACAGCGACAACTTCTTCCTGTTCGGCCAGTCCTGAGGCGACATGCTGGGGCTGGAATACGCCCTGGCTCACCAGCAGCACCACAAGGGACTCACCTCGGGTTCCTTGGATCGATTGCGGCCGTTCGTTGCTTGAATCAAGATCCCGGGAATTTACGGCGTCGGCCGTCGAAAGGGAATTTTCAAAAGCCGACTCAGGCAAACACAAAGCCACTCAAACAGGACGGCTCCTCCCGGACGTGTCAATTCATCGCTGCCAGGTGCAAATCGAAAATAAATCACATAAACTCGGTTATCGAATGTCGCGCGGTTGTTCGATGCCGCTCCGATGCGCCGCGATTATTGTGACTGTGGCAACGGACATTAGCCTATCCAGAGGTGCCGTATGGTTTCACGCAGGCTTGCCCTTTTCCATTGTGCCCTGATCTCTATTTTCGCTTTAGCATTTCCAAGCCATGCCGACGCCGACTGGGTGCCGCTGGGGCCGGATGGCGGAAGAGCCGAGGGTCTGCTGATCGACGCAGCCGATCCGGATCGTCTCTTGCTGCTGTCCCAAACGGCAGGGCTGTTCGAAAGCACCGACGGGGCGTCGACTTTCGCGCCGCTGGCGGGGACGCCTCGGGGGGAAGGATTTGGCTCGGCGATTCGTATAGGAACGATCGTACAGAACCCGGTAGCACCCGATTTCATTGTTGCCGTTGGTCAATTCGGGACTCAGCGCGGGTGGCGCTCCACCGATGGCGGCAGAAACTGGACTGAAATCGACACCGTCGAGCTGGTTGGCGATATTGCCTTCAACAGCGACGGTTCACGGGCTTATGGCACGACCGGCGACGGCCTGGTGCTGTCGCTGGACAACGGCTTGACCTGGGACCCCGTGCCGTTGACCGGCGCGCCGCCGGCGTTCGGCTCCGGTAGCCGCTCGCGCATTTTTACCTCACCTGCGCTTCCCGACCGCGTTTATCTTGTCAATTCCGGTCAGATGATCCGCTCCGAAAACGGCGGCACCAGCTGGCAGCCGCTGGCAACATTGCCGTCGGGTTTTTCGGTCAACGATTTCGCCGTCGTCGACGATGCCGGCGAAACGCTGCTTGCAGTATCCACTGCCAGCGAGGGGGAGATATTCGCTAGTGCTGACAATGGGGCCAGCTGGGGCATCGAGACCTCGGGCCTGATCGACCCGCTTGGTGATCCGGCGGAAGTCGACGCACTCGGCCTTCAGCGCACTACGGGTGCGATCTTCGCGCTTTCCGAAGGCCGGCTGCACCGCTCCGACGGGATCGGTCAGCCGTGGAGTTCGTCAAACCTGCCAACAAATCTCGACCTTGCCGACGAGCTTCAATTCCACCCCCAGGATAGCGCCAGGATGTTCATCACCGCGTCTTCAGGCCTGTTCGGCAGCGCCGACGGCGGATCGACGTGGCAACCGATGATCAACGGTTTCCGCGGCCATGTCATCACCGAGCTGTCCACCAGTCGCGCTGCACCCGACACGGTTTTCGCCGATACCAGCTTCACGGCGTTTTCGACCAGCGATAGCGGAAGCACATGGGCAGGCATCGGCCCCAGCACGCTGCTGGACGACACGGTGTTTAAACCGATTGCGTCGGCTACCGATCCAATGACCCTGGATGCGGTCTCGGTGCTTAATACACCAATGCGCAGCACCAACGGCGGCGCATCGTGGACGCTGCTGCCTTCGCCGTCCGATGCGCCCAACCAGGTTGGTGTCGGCTTGACGCTGCTGGTCTGGAGCGATCCGCGCGACGACTCGACGCTGGTCGCGGGTGAATGGGGCCCGCCCTCGATATTCGGCATCGTCGGCATGTATCAGTCCATCGACGGCGGCGGCAGTTGGACCAGGCGGTTCGCGCCACCGCCCGATCGGCTGATCTTTCAACCCAACTCGCTTGCCGATGACCCCACCCGGCCCGGAACGGTATTTTTCGGCATCCATTCCAGAACCGAGCAGGCATTCACCGATGGACTGGTCCTGCGGAGCACCGACGGCGGCGCCACGTTCGATAATCTGATCGACGGCTTTGCCTTTGCCGAAGTGGCCGTCGACAGCGCCGGGACCGTGTTTGCCGCTGGCACCAACCTCAGCATCAGACAAGGCATCTGGCGAAGCACCGACGGCGGCGATAGCTGGGAGGCCGTCAGCAACGGCATTCCGTTGCCGACTTCGATTATCGATATCGACGCCCACCCAACGATACCGGGCAGGGCGGTGTTATCCACTCTGACCGACCTGTATGAAACACGCGATAACGGGACGTCGTGGCAGCGCATGTCGCGTAGCGGCCTCGGCCGGGGCAACGTAATCCGATCGATCGAAATACTTCCAGGCACCGGCGAACAGCTCGAACTGATGGCGGGCACGGACAGCGGCGTTTTCTATTCGAACCGCGCATCGCTACGGCCCTCGATTCCGGTGCCGATACTGGGCCTTGGTTCGTTGACCATTCTTGCCCTGCTGGCGCTGCTGCTGGGATTGCTCGCGCTAACTTCGCAGCCGGGCCAACACAAGCGAATCGAAGGAAAAGTAAAATGAAACGACCCGAACGGTTTCTCGACGGCACCGCGCGAATCATTGCCGGTCTGATGTTATTCGCCGCGTCCGCTGCCAGCGCTGAGACGCCGGAAGATCGCCTGGCCGCAGCAGGTCACACCCTGCCCGAGCCGACCTCGCCGGTCGCCACCTACGTGACCTGGCGGCGGGCCGGCGATCTTCTGTACCTGTCCGGCCACGGCGAATGCGGCGACGAGTTCACCACCGGCAAGGTCGGCGATGACCTGACGCTGGAGCAGGGCCGGCGCTCGGCCGAGCTGACCGGGCTGTGCATGCTGGCGACGATCA
>CAYYZR010000117.1:0-7551 GCA_964476005.1 uncultured Halomonas sp. | reverse complement strand
TTGCGGTCTGGCGGCTGAATTGACAATGCTCCGCCGGCAGAAGATATGAGCGAAAAGAGATAACCGGAAAGATAACCGGGACACCCATAACGGGCGTTCCTGGAGCTGTCTTGCTTGTGCGAATGTCACGCCTGTGCCGAGATATCGGTTTCCGTCGAATCTGCCAAGATAATTGCGAACCCGCAATTTTTGCAAATACTTGATCCGGGCTATGCGCAGCATGCACTTTCAGGCAATATGAGCCAACGCGCCTACGAGGCTCAACGATGCGCAGAAGAGATTTTCTCAGGAACAGCGGCTCGGCACTGGGCGGTTCCTGGCTCACGCTGAGCATGCCGACCCTGCTGGCGACAGCCAGTGTGGCGGCCAGTGCGGCCACGCTCAAAGCCGGCTTTCGCGTGTTGTCTCCACAAGAGGCGATCGAGTTCGAAGCCATTTCGGCGCAGATCATACCTTCCGGTGACTCGGCCGGCGCGCGCGAGGCCGGCGTGATCTACTTCATCGACACTGTCCTTGCCGATATCGAACCGGAGATTCTGGGCCCGATGCGCAGGGGCCTGCTCAGCCTCCAAGCCGATATTCTTAAAGCCTACGACACAGCATCGTTCGCGGATCTGAGCGAGCTCCGCCAGATCGAAGCGCTGCAGGCAATCGAAGATACATCGTTTTTCGAAACGCTGCGTTTCCTGACCATAGCCGGAACGTTCTGCGATCCCTCCCAAGGCGGCAACCGGGACAGGGTCGGCTGGGGCCTGATCGGTTTCCCCGGGCCCCATGGCACCCAGCCGCCTTTCGGCCATTACGATGCCGACTACGTCGAAAAAGGGGAGTGAACCGTGAACTCCAAAGTCTTCCCTGATAGCGAGCAGGTGGATTTCGTCATCGTCGGCTCCGGTGCCGCCGGCGGCGTCATGGCCCGGGAATTGGCGGTGGCCGGCCATTCTGTCGTCGTGCTCGAGCAGGGGCCTTACCTGAAGCCGGGCGATTTCCGGCACGACGAGCTGATGTACAAGACTCACGGCGAGCTGACCTGGGGCGCGCGCCAGGGCCACCCGCAGACGTTCCGGGAAACCGAAGCGGAAACGGCAAAGCAGTCCGACACCACGGTGCTTCAATACGCGCACAACGTGGGCGGCAGCAGCGTTCATTTCGCCGCCAACTACTGGCGTTTCCGCGAAGTCGATTTCAAGGAGCGAAGCCTGCTCGGCCCCATCGCCGGCACCAGCTTCGACGACTGGCCCATTACCTATCAGGACCTCGAGCCCTATTACACGAAGGTGGATTGGGAAATCGGCGTCTCGGGTATCGAGGGGCCTTCCGACCCGCCCCGCTCCAGGGGCTACCCGTGCCCGCCGATGCCGGTAAAGTCCCCGGGCGTGCTGCTCGAACGGGCGGGCAAAAAGCTTGGCTACCAGGCCTACCCCGCCCCGGTCGCCATCCTCTCCAAGGTCCACAACGGTCGACCGCCCTGCATGCACTGCGGATTCTGCTGGGGCTTCGGCTGCGAAGTCTCGGCCAAGTCTTCGACGATGGCGGCGATGATTCCCCAGGCGTTGGCAACCGGTCGCTGTGAAATCAGGACCATGTGCACGGCTTCGCGTATCGAAACCGACGAAGCCGGCCGCGCTGTCGGGGTCAGCTACTGGGCCGCCGACGGTCCCGAGCATATGCAAAAGGGCAAGGCCGTGGTGCTGGCCGCCAACGGCGCGGAGACGCCGAGACTGCTGTTGCTGTCCGAGTCAAGCAGGTTTCCGGACGGCCTGGCGAACTCCAGCGGCATGGTCGGCAAGAACCTGATGTTCAACGGCTGGTCCTGGGTCGTGGGCACTTTCGAACATCCGGTCAACGCCTACAAGAGCATCCCCACGACGCGGGTCATTCATGATTTCTATACGCTGGATCCGTCACTCGGGTTTTATGGCGGCGGCGGGATCGATGCGCGCTGCCCGTCCGACGGCACCCCGATCGCATCGGCCGACTGGGCGGGCCCGCCGGACGGCCCCCGGTGGGGCGAGGGTTTCAAGCAATCACTACGTGAAGTCTTCACCCACGGTGCCGCGTTTGTCGGCCATACGACTTCCTTGCCGCTGCCGACCAACTCGGTATCGCTTGATCCCGAGCTACGGGATCGCTGGGGCCGCCCGGCGCTGCGCACAACATACAAGGACCATGCCGATGACCTGGCCAATGCGAAATTTTTCCAGGACCGGTCTGAAGACTTGATGCAGGCGGCGGGCGCCATCCGGACCTGGGGACTGAATTCCGGTGACTGGCCGCCGGCAGCGCAGCACCTGCTGGGCACCTGCCGAATGGGAAATGATCCGAAATCATCCGTGGTCGACAAATTCCATCGCGCACACGACGTGCCGAACCTGTTCATCTGCGACGGCAGCAGCCTGGTGACTTCCGGACGCGGCCAGCCGACCATGACGATACAGGCGCTGGCCTTCAGGGCCGCCGAGCATATGGCGAATGCGGCCCGAAGAGGGGAAATCTAGGCGTTGGCATCTTCGTGCAGGTTTTCCTGCGTTTGCTGCATTGAACACGAAGGACACGTTCTGATTCAACGTTACTGATGGCTGCTCGAACAAGCCCGAACAAACCGAGCTACATCCGCGGTAACCACATCCCCATAGTTGCCGCGAAGGTACCCAGCGCCATCAGCGCGGTCAGGATGGACAGCGTTCCGGCAAAGGCCAGCTGCGTACCGGCGCTCGGGTGTCGCTGGCAGTAGAAATACCATTCAAGCATCGCGAGCGGCAACAGGTATTGTGCGAAGCCCAGAAAATAAAGAAACGGACCGGTGAACGGTTCCCAGTCGATTCCAGCGCCGCCGGTGAGCATGACCCAGGCCATCAGTCCCACCCGGAAAAACCAGACGGCACTGGCAACCATGAAAAGTCTAAGTGCCCAGCGACGGTGGCTATCGAAGCGACCCGTCATTGCGTGGCGAAGCGCAAGCGCGGCGAACACGATGATCAGGATCGCATCCCCGGAAATGCCCAGCTTCGAGATAACGTCGCCTATCGGGCTCCGCGCCCAGGTCATGTACAGCCCGCCGATGCCGGTGCTGACCGCTGCGAAGATATAACTCCGACCCAGCCATCTGTGAAACGTGGGAAACCTTCTGCGCACGGCCGGAATCAGCTGCAGTGGTCCGCCGCCGATAACGATTGCGGCCAGCAACACATGCGTGACCGAGGCCAGATTACCCAACGTCTCCCCTTCGCGAAATCCGGCGGGAAGGTGCAGTCCTTTCAAGCCCTCCAGCCCATGTTGGGCGACGGGCGGAAAGAATACGGCCAGAATGTAGGCCAGGAATATCCATTGACCGATCGTCGCCAGGGCGAACCAGCTTCGTGCAGCGATGCGGACGGCCTGCCCTGGTCGGGCCGACGGCACGGTTGCTTGCGCTAATGTGATTTCAGTCATGTGATGGCTCCGAATCTTCGACTCGTGATGGAGATCCATCTTGCGCCGCGGAACACGTCATGACATCGGCCACCGGCCGGAAACCCGCTCCCCCAAAAGTATGAGATTGGCGACCCGCTCTATCCCTCTTGCGGCCGGTGCCCCGACTATGCCCCTGGTTTAAACTTGCGCCATGAACACAAAGCCGTCTGATCGCGATCAACAGCGCAAGAATGGTCATGGCTGACTTGTCCGCGGGTCGTGCGGATCCGGCTATCAGTGCATGGCGCCCTCTTCGCGGGCCTTTTTCCCGATGGCCGATGTTGACGGATCTGATGATCGCGCTGCTTGCATTTGTCTTGACGCTTTTGCTGTGGGCGCATGATTCAGATTTCAGCGTCTTGTCCATGGATGGTTTCTCCGAAGTCGCAGCTTTCCTCTGCGCATTCGTCGGCAGCTTGGCGTTGTTGTGGCGTCGAACCCACGCGTTTCAGGTTCATCTGATTGTTCTGGCCGTCTCAATACTGGTGAACCTGGGTTTCCCGGCAGACGGCATCGTGGCGCTTCCGTTCTCCCTTTACAGTCTCGGCCGTTACGCGGCGGATGACCGTGAAAGCATGCTGGGCGTTCTCGCCGCTCTGATATACATCGTTGTCGATCTGGGCGTTTTGAACACGCCGAGCATCGGCGCAACTATCGCGGCGGCAATGGTGGTTGGGCTCTGGTACGTCGGACGGCGACTGCGCTTCCGCGGCGAGTATCTGCGCCTTCTCGAGGAACGAGCCAGGTACCTCGAGCGCGAGCGCAACGTCGAGTCGGAGCGCGCGGTTGTGGCCGAGCGTGCACGCATCGCACGAGAAATGCATGATGTTGTCGCACATCAAGTGAGCCTGATGACCGTTCAGGCGGGCGCTGCGAGAACGGTCAGCGAGTCCGACCCGAAGGCGGCGGGTGTCGCGATGGCGGCGGTTGAAAACGCGGGACGGCAAGCCATGTCGGAAATGCGCCATTTGCTGAGCGTGTTGCGTCCGGTCGACGCGGAAGATGCGCTGGGGCCGCAGCCAGGCCTGGCTGACTTGCCGGCGCTTGTCCAGACGGTAGGCGACGTCGGCCCCGTTGTTCGCCTGGAAACCAGCGGGGAATTGCGCGACTTGCCGCCCCGAGTCGAACTCAATGCCTACCGAATCGTTCAGGAGGCGTTGACCAACGTGATAAAGCACGCCGGTCCGGGAGTCCAGGTCGATGTATCGGTAGACCGACGCGATGAAAGCGTGGTGTTGACGATCGAGGACGATGGCGAAGGCGGCAATACCGAACAGCCCGGCGGACACGGTATCGTCGGCATGCGCGAGCGCGTCGACCTGCTTGGCGGTTCGTTCGATGCACATAGTCGCCCGGAAGGCGGATTCGAGGTTCGCGCCGTCTTGCCGATCGAGTCGAGGTTGTGACCATGTTGCGCGTTCTGGTGGTGGATGACCAGGCACTGGTGCGGCGAGGCTTTTCCATGGTGCTGCAAAGTGCGCCTGATATCGAAGTGGTTGCGGAAGCCGGCACCGGGTTGGAGGCCATCGCGGCCGCGCGCGCGCACAAGCCGGATGTGATCCTGATGGATATACGAATGCCCGAGCTCGATGGCCTCGAAGCGACGGCGCGCATCCTGGCCGACGAACCCGCGGACGAAGCCCGGGAGACCCGGATCATCATTCTCACGACTTTCGATCCGGATGAATACATCTACCGCGCGCTCAAGGCAGGTGCAAGCGGCTTCGTCCTCAAGGACATTCCCCCCGAAGAGCTTGTTGCGGCTGTACGAACTGTGGCCGCAGGTGGCGCGATGTTGTCCCCTGACATCACCCGTCGCCTGATCGGTCGATTTGCCGGCCAGCTGGGTGCGGCCACCGAGTTCGCCGAACGCCTGGAACGGTTGACGGCGCGCGAGCGCGAAGTGCTTCGATCGCTGGCCGACGGAAGAAGCAACGTGGAGATCGCCGAAGCGCTGTTTATCGGCGCCTCGACAGTGAAAACACACGTCTCCAGTCTGCTGTCCAAACTGGGTCTTCGCGATCGCGCGCAAGCAGTCGTTTTCGCTTACGAATGCGGGCTTGCCAAAGCAGGAGAGCGAGATGTCGGATTCTGAACCGGTGAAGCGATTACGGCGCAACGGGCTGCACGCCCTCGCCTCTGTCGGTGGCCTGTTGGCAGGTCTGTTTCTGTTGGCCGGTGCGGCGGGTCACTTCGCAGCCGTCTGGCCGGCAATGGATGGTGCGACCGATCCGCTTGATGAAACGCGCTTGAGGCTTTTTTTGCCGGGCCTGATGCTGGCGGTGCCGGGTCTGACCAACATCATCTTATGCAGGGCCGTCTGGATCGGCAGACAGTGGCCGGTGAATCTGCTGCTTACCATGAATATCATCGCGGCGGGCTATCTTGCCTATCAGCTGGTTCAGGACCTTTCGGGACACCCAATCGGCTTCTTCCTTGCGTTGGTCTCGAGCTACGTCCTTTTATTGGCCGCGGTTCGAGGCGGACTGGTCTGGCCGATGACTGCCGATGATGCATCCAGCTCAGCGGATAGTCACCAAGGAAACAACGGTGCGCCTCGTTAAGTATTTTTTCCCGATGCTTGCCGCCGCCTTCTGCATCGCCGGCTGCGACGGCGTGAGTCGAGACCAGCTGCTGGTAAGGCCATCCGCCGACGAGACGAAAGCTTCCCGGGAAACCACAAGGCAAGTCCGGGCGGCGCTATCCGCGGTCGCTGACAGGCACGGCTTCGTCGACATCACCGCAGAATCCAGCGTCGAGGGCACGGTGGCCTGGGGCGTTCAGCCGGCCGGAAGTTTCCCTATCGAAATGGGTGTCCGGTCAGTCGATGGCGATATCATCATCGATCTTCGTCACTTTCGGCCGGGCACCAAGGACACCGCGCTTTACCGCCGGATCCGATCCGAACTGATCGCCGAGCTTGAATCGCGTCTGGACGAGGGCGTCATGTTCGTGCCCGAAGCCGATCACATCGGCTTCTCAGCTCGGCCCGGAAGGCAGGCTTAGAACCCGCTCTGTTCTCCGGGAGCATCAGGTCCGACCAGAAGGTTTACAAGCCAGTGACCGCCGGCTACGACCAGACCCAGGCCGGCGACGAACAGACCGGCCCAGACGGGTCTGCCGGTGACGACCCAACCCAGGGCCTCGCAAGAAAGTCCGGCAACCACCAGCCCACTGGTGGCAACACCGAACGAGCTCAACAGTTCGGAACGCCCGGCCGCCTCGCGCCGTGCGCCGATATGGTCCAGTGCCTGCACGAACAGCATCGCGATCAGGGCGCCCACGCCGGCCAGCAGCGGGCCCAGGTCCTGCCCCGCCAGCAGTCCGAGAACTATCAGAAAAGTCCCCGCCAGACCCAGCGTGGGGCCGGCCGACTCGCGCACCCGGCCGGGAAGTGACTGCGAACCGGTCAATATCGACTGGGGTACGCTGAAAGCCGCGGCCAGGCAGGTCCGGGTCTCGGCCGAGGCGCGACCCTCCGACTCCAGGCGCTGCACGGTGCGCAACCCCAGCCCTGCCGCCTCGGCCAATTGCTCCTGTGACCACCCGCGCAGCTCGCGCAGGCTGCGGGTCATGCTTGCATCGATCTTCATTTCCTTGCTCATGGGGACACTCCGGTTGAAAGGTGCCGGAAGTATCGGTCGGGCCTGCCCGGAATTCTACGCCAGGCTCCCGCCGAATGCCCGCAACCAGGCCGCCAGGATAGCGCCCGAGGATTGGCCGCTACGGGGTTTTGGAAAAAAGCAAAATAAGACGGGCACTTCTAAAAGACCGACTGTACATTTCCGGGTCCCGGTCAGATGAAGCCGAAGAGGGGCGGAAAGGCGACCACGACAATCGCGGCCCACAGCGCAAAGATCGGCAGGTAGTTGGTCTGCCAGCGCAGCAGCGCGTGGAACGTATTCCGCTGCCTCAGGAAACGAACGTACAGCACGGCCGACCACGCCAGGTTGACCAGCAGCAACAGGTTAAGACCCAGCGCGGCGACGCGGTTGGGGGTGAGGCCCATCTCGGTGATGCGGGCGGCAATCGCCCATAGCGCGACGGCGTCGACCAGCAGCGCGCTGGCCACCAGCACCACCTGCGCGATGTCGAAGA
>CAYYZR010000116.1:0-7655 GCA_964476005.1 uncultured Halomonas sp. | reverse complement strand
CGGCGAGCAGGTCGCCGTCGAGGATGCCGGCGTCGATCATGCTGTTTCCGGTCACCCGCAGCAGGTAATCGGGCCGGGGCTGGAACAGCTGCGAATCCAGTTCCACCATTCGCTCCTGGTTCTCGATCGCCAGCAACGGCTGGCCGGCCGCCACGCGGCCGATCAGCGGAATGCCCGGCCGGTCGGCTGTATTTTCGTGCGTACTGAGCGGGACAATGCCGCGGGCGAGACGAGGATTGAGTCGGATCGCGCCTTTCTTCTCGAGTGCGCGCAGGTGTGACTGGGCCGCGTTGGGGGATGAAAATCCGAAATGCCGATTGATCTCGGCCCGCGTCGGCGGAAGACCGTCCGACGCCAGGCGGGCCTGTATGTAGTCGAGGATCTCGCTCTGCCGCCGGGAAAGTTTCATGCCTCTACTATATCAAGATACAGTCATTTGCAGGTTAGTGTTTTTTGGCCGCTGTGTTGGTATTGCCCGAAGCCTGCGGCGAAGACGAGCCATGAATGTACGTGCGGGGATAGGGGTAATAGAAGCGCGTTCCGATTCCGCCATAGTAAAAAGGCGCGCGATAGTACGGCCAGTAATAGGGGTAACCCCAGTTGTAGTAGCCGTGACCGTACCAATAGTGTTCCTGGCGTTCGGGCCACAGGTAGACCGCGTCGGCGGCCACCACCGGGTAGACATACTCGAACTCGCCGACCTTGCCTTGGCGGAACCCGGTGAGTTCTCCGGCAACGGTCACCTCGCGCCCGTTGACGAAGATTTCGGGATCGATGAACTCATTGCGGCAGGCGATAAACCGACCGTATTCACGATCGGACCGCACTGGCCGGGTCGAGCGGTCGAGTTCCTGGGCCAGAATTTCGATGCAGGTGCGCCTGGACTCCGGGCGCGTCTCGACCACGACACCGCCCCAGCGAACGTCGGCGCCGATCGACCGGTCGGTGGCCTGGTCAGGGTAGAACGATTCCGAATAATCGCCTTGCAGTGGCGCAGGGACGGAGGCACAGCCGGCAACGGCACCGAAGGTCAGCGCGATCATCAAGCGGAACGGTTTCATGGGGGGAGACCTCTTTTCTGTCGTTACGTATATTAGGACTGCTTCAAGGAGCGCGGGTTCCTTGCAATCGGCCGCCATCGAGCGCTTTTTCTGCCGAACGCCGTCACCGCGTTTTCGGTGCGGAAGGCCCCGTACTTCAACAACGAATACTCGCCGGCCAGCGTGACCAGTTCGTGACCGTTGCCGATGCGTTCGGTCGAGCGTCGGGCGATTTCCAGCGGCGTTTCGCCGACCATCGGATGAACGCCGGCACGCCGAAGTCTGCGGCACAAGCGATCCCAGGTGCGGTCCAGCCTGTCGCGGCGCCGGCGGGCATTCGTGGAGGCCTGCAGCAACAGCGCCAGCGGCACCAGCACCAGAGCCGCCAGCGCTACGAGCAGGGCCGCCTTGACGCCCGGCGGCAGTCTGTCGAGGCCGAGCGAGGCCAGGAAATCCTGCTGGCGCCTGGCATCGAAGCCCAGTACCCAGCGGTTCCAGAGGTTCTGCAGCCGGTCGTATTGGTTGCGCAGCTGGTAAAGCCATTCCCCGCTCAACCAGCCGTCGGCGCCGGACAGCGCGCTGCGTGCACCGTCGCGAATGCGCGAAGGGGACACCGCCGCGGTGGGATCGACGCGCGTCCATCCCTGGCCTTCCAGCCAGACCTCGGCCCAGGCGTGGGCGTCCGACTGGCGGACGAGCAGGTATTCGTCGGCGGGCTGCCAGAACCCGCCCTGGTAGCCGGTGACGATGCGCGCGGGAATCCCCGCAGCCCGCATCAGCACGACGAAAGCCGAGGCGTAGTATTCGCAGTAGCCCACGCGAAGGTCGAACAGAAACTCGTCGGCGCTGTGTCGACCCAGCGGCGCGGTCTCGAGGCTGTAAAAGAAATCTTCCCGGTTGAACCAGGCCAGCACCGCGTCGATCAATGCGCGGTCGTCTGCCGGGTATCGGCTTCGGAGCTCTTCGGCCCAGGCCCGCGTGCGCGGATTGCTGTCTTCGGGAAGCAGCAACGCGAAACGACGCATGGTCTGCAACAGGTCCACGGAGTCCCGAAAATCGGGCTGGCTGATCACGTCGTAGGACATCAGTGTCGTCACCGGCGTCTTGTTGATCAGCTCGAAATCCGCGGTCAGACGCGCGTCTTCGGGCGCCCGCACCGGGTAGTCCAGCGAGAACAGCCAGCGCCGTTCGCTGGGCTCGAGCTGGACCGTGTAGGCGAATGCACCCGGACCCGGCCGCGGCGTGCGCTCCGGGGCGCGGTTGGAATAAAACAACCTGCGCCAGGTGCGACCGTCGAACCGCCACAGGACGGGGCCGCGCCAGTAGCGCTCGCTGCGCGGCGGCGGCGGGCCGTCGAACGAGACCCGGAAGGCGGGGCTGTCGTCGGCGAACAGATTCGCGATGTTGCCGGGCGACATTTCGTCGGAAAGGCCGGTCCGGCCGTCCAGCGCGTTCTCGGGCATGCCCCACAGCGGCGATGCCAGGCGCGGAAACAGCGCGAACAGCACCAGCGCGAACGGCACGGCCAACAGCATCAGTAAAAAACCATCGCGCACGACGCTCGCCGCCCCCGCGGCTGTCGGCGGGAAATTCTTGGCAGGCGCCGGCGCGGAATCCGCGTCCCGCTGAATTCTGATCAGTGCGGCGGTGACCAGCGCGCAACCGACCACCAGGTAGGCGAACAGAAGAAGTTTCTGGCTGAACAGGAACTGGGTCGCGATCAGGAAGTAGCCCAGCGCGGCGACCACCCGGGCGTCGCGCAGCCTGAACATTTCCGAGAGCTTGGCGGCAATCATCACGCACAACAGCACCGTGGCGGCGCGGCGGCCCCAGAACGTCCCATAGTGCAGGATGACCAGCGCCAGGCCGCCGAAGGTCAGGAAACCGCGGATCAGCCAGTTGGGACGGCGCAGCTCGAACGCCTCGACGGCGGCCCGCCACACTGCGGCCAGCACGATGATCACGGCCAGCCATGGCGGCATGGCGGCCAGGTGGGGCAGGGCGGCGAACAGGAACGCCCCGACCACCAGCACCACGGTCGTCGGTGAAAGTGCGCCGATCATCCGAATTCTCCCAGCGCGTTCAGACAGCGGACGCTGTGCGCCCGGCCCGCGCCGGGTTCGATATTGGTCGTGCCAAGCTCCATGCCGTACTCGAACTCGTTGCGCTCGGCCTCGATGACCCAGCGCACGAGTATCGAAATACGATCTTCCAGCGACCGGCCGGGGGCATCGGCCAGCCGGAGAATGATTCGATCGCGCTCGGGGCGGGTGAACTGGCGGGCGAGAAGATGCTGATGGCGCTGGCTGGCCTTCCAGGCGATCCGGTGCAGGGGATCGCCCTCGCGCCAGTCGCGCAGGCCGTGGAACTCGTCGCTTTCGTCGCCGGCGCGGTTGCGGCTGTCGGACCTGCCGGCCGTGAGAAGCGGCGGCGCCTGGTCGGCGGGCCTGGGCCAGACCAGTACCCGGTGCTCGGGCCAGAACCAGCTCCAGGCTTCGAACCAGCCCAGCGGATGACGCGTGCGCAGCCTGATCCGCGGAATTTCCATCCAGCCGCGATCGCGGGTCGGTATCGACAGTATGGTCTCGTCGCTGGCGGAGGCCGGAAGATCGACGCCTGCGGCAGGCGGCAGCCCCTTGCTTTCGACCACCAGTCCGCGCCGCGCCCGGTCCCTGGTATCGCGCAAGGAAATCGAAAGCTCGAGCGAATCGCCGGCGAAAGCCTGACCGGGCACGCATCCGGCCACGCGAACGCCGTCGAGATTGCGGTGCGCGATGTGCATCGACAAAAGCCCGATGCCGGCGACCAGAAACGTCGTGAACAGCCCGAGGTTGTTGTTGAAATTGAGACTGCCCAGCAGCATCGCGAACAGCAGCAGGCCGACCAGCCAGCCGAACCGGGTCGGCAGGATGTAGATCTGCCGGTAGCCCAGGGTCAGCGGTGGATGTACCGGTCCGCGCCGCCGAAGCCAGGCGGCGAAGCGGATCTGGACGGCGTCAAGCCACGCTCTGGCCCGGCCCCCGTCAGGGAACGCGGGTTTCGCCGAGGATCTGCTCGACGACATGTTCGGGCTCTCCGCTGTTGGGGTGGCATTGCAGGCGATGGGCGGCCAGTGGCGCGAAAATCCGCTTGACGTCGTCGGGCAGCACGAAGTCGCGCTCCTGCAGCAACGCGTGCGCGCGCGCCGCCTTGAGCATGGCAAGTGCGGCGCGCGGCGACAGGCCGGCACGCAGCGCCGCGTGCGTGCGGGTGGTCTGGACCAGCATCTGGATATAGTCGAGCACGGGTTCGGAGACGTGCAGGACGGCGGCCGATTCGGCCAGCGCAACCAGGTCGTCCGGATCCATGGCTTTCGAAAGCCCGGCCAGCAGGGTCTTGCGATCGGGTTCGACCAGCAGCGCGCGTTCCTGCTCGGCGGCCGGGTAGCCGAGGCTGATCCGCAGCAGGAAGCGGTCGAGCTGGGAGTCCGGCAGCGGATAGGTGCCGACCAGGTCCAGCGGATTCTGGGTGGCGATGACGAAGAACGGCGCGGGCAGCGGATGGGTATGTCCGTCCACGCTCACCTGCTGTTCGGCCATGGCTTCCAGCAGCGCGCTCTGGGTACGCGGCGTGGCGCGGTTGATTTCGTCGGCGAGAACGACATTCGCGAATATCGGGCCGGGTCGGAATTCGAAAGTTTCGTCGGCCCTTCGCCATACCGAGACACCCAGAATGTCGGCCGGCAGAAGATCGTTGGTGAACTGAATGCGCTGCCAGCGGCCGCCGGTGACGATGGCGATGGCATGGGCCAGCGTGGTCTTGCCGACGCCGGGCAGGTCCTCGATCAGCAGGTGGCCGCCGGCCAGCAGGGCCGAAAACGCCAGGTCGATCTGTTCGGCCTTGCCGAGAATGACCCGGTTGACCTCGGCGATCGCCCGGCCGAGCCTTTGGCGGGGACCGGGCCGGATATCTTCGGCCCGATCGAGCGCGTCACTCATCCAGCAGCGCGTTCAGCTTGGCCGCGCAGATGAAATCATTCTCGCTCAGGCCGTCTATGGCGTGGGTCGTGAAGTTCACCAGGCAGAAGTTGTAGCCGCCCTCGAAATCGGGATGGTGTCCTTCCTGGTTGGCCACCCAGGCCATCGCGTTGATGAAGGCCATGGTCTTGTAGAAGCCCTTGAACTCGAACTTGCGGAAAATCTTCTTGCCGTCTTCGGCGACTTCCCATCCGGGAACTTGCGTCAGAAGGGTGTCGATGCGGTCACGGTCCAGCGGTTGGGTTCCACCCTCGCAGGGTTCGCATTTCTGCTCTTTCAGGTCTTCGCTCATTTTCAGGCTGCTTCCTTTTCTTTTGGCGGATAAGTGGGTTCGAACTGGCCGAGCGCGCGCGCTTTCCGGATCAGCCCGATCAGGTCCTGTTCGGCGAGTCCGAACAGATCGTCCATGCTGTTCAGAACGTAGTAGACGGTCTGATAGATATCGATGCGGTAGGGCGTGCGCAGCGCGTCGATCGGGTCGAATGGTCGACGGATCGGCTCCGGGCTTTCGGTCGCGAAGATCGTCTCGCCCGGCGAGGAGGCAATGCCGCCGCCGTAGATCCGCACGCCGTCGTTGGCGCTCAGCAGCCCGAATTCCACCGTGAACCAGTACAGCCGCGCGAGAAACACGCGTTCTTGCTTCGACGCGTTCAGCCCGGCCTTGCCGTAGGCTTCGGTGAAATCCGCGAACGCCTGGTGGGTGAGCATCGCCGTGTGGCCGAAGATCTCGTGGAAAATGTCCGGCTCCTGCAGGTAGTCCATTTCCTCGCGCGTGCGGATGAACGACGCGGCCGGGAACTTCTTCTCGCTGAGCAGCTGGAAAAACCGGTCGAAATTGATCAGCGCAGGGACCGGGGCCACTTCCCAGCCGGTTTTCGCCCGCAGCACATCCGAGACGTCGTTGGGCTGCGGGATGCGATCGGCCGGCAGGTCCAGGGCTTCGAGACCCTGGAGGAATTCCTTGCATACCCGGCCGGGAATGATCTCCATCTGGCGCCTGTAGAGGTCGGCCCAGACCGCGTGCTCGGCATCGGTGTAATGTATGACGCCGTTGTCGTCCGGTACCTTGGCTTCGTACTTGCTGGACTTGCCCATGTTCTACCTCGAATTGAATTCTTGTGGTTTATATGACAACAATGAATTCTATCAGTTGACCCGGCAGTGCCGATGAAGACTCCCCGATGAACGATGCCGAGACGGCATTGCCGCGATTTCACGCCAACACCTGGTATCAGCACGACCTTGGTGAAGCAGCCGACGTCGACGGACTTTCGGGCAGCACCCGGGCGGGCACCGTCGTCGTCGGCGCCGGGCTGGCCGGGCTGAGCACCGCGCTGGGCCTGGTCGAGCGCGGCGAGCACGACATTCTGGTGATGGACCGGGGCGGGCCGGCCGAGGGCGCTTCGGGGCGCAACGGCGGGTTCGTGTTCGGCGGATTTTCGCTGGACAACCTCGAACTGGCGCGCCAGCGGGGCGCCGAACAGGCGGCCTTGATGCACGGCTGGACGCGCAGTGCGGTCGACCTTGTTCGGCGGCGTTGCGAGACGCTGGACGTACCGGTTTCCGACGGCGGCGTGCTGCTGGCCGACTGGTTCGGCAAGCCCGAGCGCTTGCAGCGGTTCCGGGATCAAATGCGCGACCTGCTGGATTTTCGTCTCGACCGGGTCGATCACGATGAAATGCCGCGATACGTGGCCTCGGATCGCTACGGCGCCGGCCTGATGGAGCCCGGATCGTTCCACTTCAATCCGCTGGCCTACGCGCGCGCCATTGCCGCCCGGTTGCGCGAATCGGGCGCAAGCGTGGTGTCGAATGCGCCGGTGCTGTCCATGCGCCCGGAGCGCGGCGGCTGGCGGCTTGAAACGCCCGCGGCCGAAATTCGAGCCGATCGCATCGTACTGGCAACCGGCGGCTACGATCGCCGGCTATGGCCGCGCGCGCAGCGCGCCATCCAGCCGATCGGCACCTACGTGATGGTGACAGAACCGCTGGGGAATCGTTTGAGCGAGCTCATCCCCGGCGGTGTTGCGGTCTACGACACGCGATTTGCGTTCGACTACTATCGGCCGCTGTACGACGGCCGGCTGCTCTGGGGCGGGCGGATTTCGGTCGCCGATCGTGATCCGGCCTCGATCAGAAAACTGCTGTACCGCGACATGCTGCGCGTGTTTCCGTCGCTGGACGGCGTCCAGATCGATTTCGCCTGGGGCGGCTGGATGAGCTACGCCCGCCACCAGATGCCGATTCTCGGCGAACTCGCGCCCGGTCTGTGGAGCGCGCTGGCGTTCGGCGGTCACGGCATGGCCCCGACCACGCTGGCCGGCGAAGTGCTGGCCGAGGCAATGACCGGCGACTGGACCCGGCTGGCCGAATTCGAGACCTGGGGCCCGACCTGGGCCGGCGGCCCGTTCGGGCGCGCCGCGATCCAGGGCGTCTATTGGTGGAAGCAATTCAACGATGTCCTGCGTGCGTTGTGATTGCAAATCATCATTGCAAGTCATGATTGCAAGTTGGCACCGCGTCTGATTCTTTACTGAAATCTGCGCTTGTAGTTCCACTCGAACGCCCGCTTGAGCCAGTGCAGCGGCTTGAGCGGCGG
>CAYYZR010000115.1:0-7663 GCA_964476005.1 uncultured Halomonas sp. | reverse complement strand
TCACGGGGCCGCCCAGTTCGGGCACCAGCCGCATCAGGCCGATCTGCAGGAAGGCAATGTGGGTGGCCACGCCGTGCTCAAGGCGATCACGCTGCAGATCATCTGACCCGCTTGCGCGGCCTGAATCGGGCCGGCAAATGCACCGGCTGCTTTCCTGCCGCGCGTACGAGCCGTCCGCCGCTACGGCGCAGCCGGCATCACCGCCGGGCCGGGGCTTCTGCCCGAAGGCGCCTTAAAGCCCAGCCAGCAGACAAGGGCGCCGAGCGCAAAGGCAATGGCCATAGCCATCGATATGACGATCGCGTCCAGGATGCGCTGCGGAAAGCCGGCGCCGGTGAATACAAGAAACGGCAGATGATCGAGCATGATTCGGCTGAACGGAGATTCGAACAACACCAGTGGCGTCGCAAGCATGTAGCCAGCATGCAGCCTGACGCTGCGGCGGTTGCGCAACGCCAGGTAAAAAAGAACCAGGTATGCAACGATCGCGAACACCATCGAAAGGCCGAAGCTCGGGGTGAAGTAGCTGCCCCAGAAACCGACGATGATGGTCAGCAGCACGAAGCCTGCGAAATAGTTCGCGTAACGGTACGGCATGATCGGATTCCGGATTTTCGAACTACACGGGTCGAACTTCTCGGAATATTAGCTGAAACGAGAGTCACACCACGAATGTGGATGGTTTTCCGCCACTGCCTGCAAAGGCCGCCGTTAACGAACGCCGCGGGCGGTGTGGCCGGCGCGCGACCGGCGATCGAAGCGGTTTTCAAGCGCGGGCAGGTCTGGCGGCGCGTCCGGGACGGCCCGGTTCCGGCGCGGTCGCCAGAGCAGCACGATCCAGACGGCAACGAGCAGCAGCGTCAGGACGACCCAGCCGACGATCAGTGCCTGGACGCCCGCCGTCAGCGACGGTAATTCTCGAACGCCGTCGATGGTCGTGCCGTAGGCTTCGCGCGCCTGCCCGAAGCCTGCACGGACGCTCGCGACCAGCACCAGCAACGTTACCGCCATGGCCGCCCAGGTGCCCGGCCAGCGGTGACGCGCCTGCCCGCCGCTGGAAGCGGCCAGCCGGCTGGCGTGCAGCCACGTGCCGGTGAAGATCAGGCCGCACAGCACAAGCCCGAACAGGAACCAGATCGCCTTGCTCCAGAGCCCGCCGAAGTCGCCGAAATGCAGCGGGTCGGCGGTTTCCGACCACCGCCAGTACAGCGGCAGCTCGGCGGCGTCCTGGCTGTAGAGGATTCTTCCGTCGGCCTTGTCGACATGAACGAAGTTGGCGCGGCTCCTGACCAGAACGTGGCCGGCGTCGCCTTCGACGTAAAGCGCACCCGGATGGCTGACGGCCGGGCCGACCATCTTGATGTCGAGATCGGGCCGCGCCTCGGCGATGCGCTCGATCAGCGCGTCCAGCGGGAGTCCATCCGGGCCGGCGCTCGTTTCGGGCTCCGGCACGGCGTGGACGGCCGAAGGCCCGGTGCCGGCATGACTGAACTTGCCGTCGACGAAATCCAGCCGTATCATCTCGACCAGGTACCAGATACCGGTCAGCGCCATCAGCGCGACGAACCACAGGCTCCACAGACCCGCGGTCTTGTGGCTCTCGGACAGCACCACGCGCGGCCGGCCGGTGCGGAAACGGAAGAAGCGCGTCCACCACCGCCGGTAAAAGAACAGCGCGGCGACCAGCGAGATCAGCAACGTGATCGAGAAGGCGCTGACCAGGTAAATACCGAACCCGCCAAGGCCGAAGAGATTCATGTGGAAATTGCGAATGAAGCGCTGGAAGTCGACGAAGCTCGACTGGCCGGTGATTTCCGCGGTGTACGGATCGACATGTATCTTGAGCATGCCCCGGCCCTCGAAGTCGACCAGCGCCATTGCCGTGGACACCGAATACAGCGGCGCGCTGATCCAGAGCACCTGCCCGTCCGGGTATTCGCGCTCGACGGCCTCGACCAGTTCGCCCCAGCTTGCCTGCTGCGCCTGCGGCGCCACCCGCAGCGCCGGGTTGGCCAGCCAGTCGAGTTCGTGGGAGACGACCGCGAAGGTGCCGCTGAAGCAGATCACGAACAGCATCAGCCCGGTGACGACGCCGGTGAAGCTGTGAATCCGGAACCAGGTCCGGTTGGACGGCAGGGCGTTCATGCGGCAGTCGCCGAGATGATCGACGGGCGTCCCGGCCGGGGACTCCCGTCGATCATCATCGATCCGGCTCGCTCACGAAGGACGCCTCGGGCAGGATCGCCGGGTTCATCAGAAGCCGTAGACCAGCTGTACGAACACGGTTCGCGGCCGGCCGGGAAACGCGATGCCTTCGCCGAATCCGCTTACGAAGTACTCGCGATCGAAAATGTTCTTGACGCCGGCACGAAGCTCGGCCGGCCGCTCGCTTTCGGAAAAGCGGTAGGCGACGCTGGCATCTGCGGTCGCGTAGCCCGGCAGCCTGAGGCCGTTGTTTGCACTGGTGAACCGCTCTCCCTCGTAGAACCAGCCAGCGCTCAGTGTAAGCGGCAGCCCGGTGTGCACGCCGGCTTCGTAGTTCAGCCAGATGGATGCTTCCTCCTGAGGCACGTTCGGCAGGCGGTTGCCCTGGGCGCCGTCGTTGTCCTTCGAGATTTCGTTGTCTAGGTAGGAGTAGCTGCCCGAGACCGTCAGCCCCCGGATGACGCGGCCGCGCACCTCGATCTCCACGCCGCGGGATTCGGCCTCGCCGATCTGGCGGTTGAAGCCCGTTTCGGGATCGGTGGTGGAAAGGTTCTTCTGCGTCAGCTCGAACAGCGACACGGTCAGCATCGCGCGGCCGTCGAACCACTCGTGCTTCAGGCCGAGCTCGATCTGCTCGGCTTCCAGCGGCTCGACGTTGTCCGGATCGAAGCTGAAGGACTGCTCGAACGAAGAGCTGTAGCTGGCATAGACCGACGTATCCTGGCCCAACTTGTAGAGCAGCCCGACTCTCGGGTCGACGCTGTCCGGCTTCTCGGTAAAGGTGAAGCCGCTGGTATCGGCAAACGTGTATTCGAGCTCGCTGTAACGCAGGCCCGCGACCAGGCGAAGCCGGTCGGTCAACCAGGATTCGGCCTGCACGTAGCCGCCCACGGTATCGGACGTCTGGTCCACGCGGTCGAAGAACGAGATCAGATCGCTGTCGGCCGACGGCAGCTGCACCGACCGATCGGGCGCGAAAACGTTGGCCCGATCGAAGTTGATGATATTGCCGAAGCCCGGACCGGAGTGATCGACCTCGGTGCGCCGAACGTCGAAGCCGGCCAGCAGCCGCCACTCGGTACTGCCCCAGCCGAACTCGTGGATGAGATTGGCTTCGAACTGGGTGTCGCTGGTCTCGAAGCTTCGCAGACTGAAGCTGCGGCGGATCGTGTCGTCGTCGGCAACCTGTGCGCCCGCAGTGCCGAACGGACGAAGCGCAATCGAGAAATGCTCGTTGAGGTGCCAGGTCAGCGCCGCGTCGATCTGCGTCGAATCGCTCAGCTGGTAACGGGTTCGAAGCTCGGCACCGTAGTCTTCCGTTTCCTTGCCGCCGTCGGTGCTCCCGAGAAAGGTGTCGATGTCGAGCCGGCGATCGGGCCGGTCGCCGCGAGCCGGGATGCCGAACTGAAAGGTCTCGTCGTTGCGCAGGTAGGTGAGATCGAGATCGGTGCGCAAGCGCCGGTCGGCGCCGATGAACGAGAGCGAGGGCGCAACGAAGTACTGCTCGCGATCGGCAGTGTCGATGAACTGGTTGCCGCCTTGCCCCGACGCGATCAAGCGGTAAAGCCACTGCCCGTCTTCGGTCACCGGGCCGGTCAGGTCCATGCTGCCGTAAGCCGTGGTGCCGCGTCCGGGTGCGACGGTCGACAGCGAGGTCCGGAATTCGGCAGCGGCCTCGGGCCCGGGTCGCTTGGTCTGGACGTTGATGAAACCGCCGGGGGAAAGGTCGCCGTAGAGTACGGACATCGGCCCCTTGATTACCTCGATGCTTTCTATGTTGGCCGTACTGAGCGGGCCGGTCGAGCGGCGCTGGACGCCGTTTAGTCTTACCAGGGCGGACTCGAATCCGCGGATGGTGAATTCCTCCTGCACCGACACGTTTGCCGCGTTGGGGCCGACGCCGACGCCCGCCACGTTGCGCAGCGCCTCGTCGAGGCTGAGCGCATTCTGGTCGATGATCAGATCCTCGGTGATCACCGAGATCGACATCGCCGTATCGAGGAGGCGGTTTTCGGTCTTTGTGGCGGAGCTCAGCGTGTCGGCGAGGTAGCCCAGCGTGTCGGACGGCCGCCATCCGAGAACGCTGATCGCATCGAGTTCGGCAGGCGTCTCGGATTCGGCATCGGTTTGTTCATCTTTCTGTTGCTGAGCCCAGGCCGGCTGCAAAAGGACGGAAAGCGCGAAGAAGAACACAAAAAGGAATTTCGGATAAATGATCGCGCCTCGCGAATCATCGGAGGGGTACGCACACGCGTCAGTGCCGTTTGACATGGGAAGGAGTCCTTCTGTTCTTGTTGGTATCAGCCATCAACCCATTGCGAAGCTGATCAAGGTACGCTCCACTTTTTGCGAATAATAACTGAGACGCGAATGATTGTCAATTGCATACCATTCAAACAGAGACGGAGATCGGCAATCTCGGCGCCGGGTCGACCGTTGCCCGCCGTTACGAAAATCGTCCAGGAATTCGACGCGCCTGAATCAACGGCCGGTTTTTCATGGCGGGTTCCTCGCCGGATTGTTACACTTGAAACTAATTTGGCGTGATGCCGGTCGTCATCTCTGTAGCGCCCGAGAGGCGAGGCCGGGCTGGCATCGGCACCTTTGAATTCACGGAGATTGATATGGGTTTGCTGATCGACGGGAAGTGGCACGACCAGTGGTACGACACGGAATCCACAGGCGGCCGCTTCAAGCGCCAGGAATCGGCGTTTCGCAATTGGATCACGACGGACGGCTCGGCCGGGCCCGGCGACGAGGCGGGCTTCGAGGCCGAGCCCGATCGCTATCACCTGTATGTAGCGTATGCGTGCCCGTGGGCGCACCGTGCGCTGATATTCCGCAAGCTCAAGGGGCTGGAGAAGATGCTGCCGGTGTCGGTTGTCAACCCGCTGATGCTGGAAAACGGCTGGAGCTTCGAGCCCGGCTACAAGGTCATGGCCGACCCGATCCACGACGCCACCTACATGCACCAGGTCTACACCGCCGCCGACCCCGAATATACGGGTCGCGTGACCGTACCGGTGATCTGGGACAAGAAGAGAAACACCATCGTCAACAACGAGTCGTCGGAAATCATCCGCATGCTGAACGCCGCATTCGACGGCGTCGGGGCGAAGAAAGGCGACTACTACCCGGAAGACCTGCGTGATCGCATCGACGAGATCAACGAGACCGTCTACCACAAGGTCAACAACGGGGTCTACAAGGCCGGCTTCGCCACCACCCAGGAGGCCTACGAAGAGGCGGTCATCCCGCTGTTCGAGACGCTGGACCGGCTGGACGAAATCCTGGCCGAGAACCGCTACCTGTGCGGCTCGCGCCTGACCGAGGCCGACTGGCGGCTGTTCACCACGCTGATCCGGTTCGACGCGGTCTACGTCGGGCACTTCAAGTGCAATATCCGCCGCATCGACGACTACCCGAACCTGTCGAACTACCTGCGCGAGCTTTATCAGTGGCCAGGCATTTCCGAAACGGTGGAATTCCACGCGATCAAGTTGCATTACTACGGCAGCCACGACACCATCAACCCAAGCGGCGTGGTGCCGGTCGGGCCGGCGCTGGACTTCCACCGCCCCCACGATCGTGAGCGCTTGGGCTGAGAAGCAGACCTGGCAAACGACCCAAGTTCAGCAAAGGCAAAGCGCGAAAGCTGGACACTTCTGCACGACCTTGATGCCGCATACTTCGGGATCACGTTTTCAAACTGAATGGAACGCACTGCGAGATCTCTCTTGACGGTCGAGGTTGCAAAAACGAGTGGGGCCGCATTCAATCGTTTCCGGATAGCACCCAACGGCTGGACGATCCTGACGCTGTTGATCGCGGGACTGGTCACACTGCCGGTGCTGACGGTGCTCGGATTCGTGTTCGTTCCCTCGCCCGAAGTCTGGGGCCACCTGGTCGAGACCGTTCTGAGCGACTACGTGCTCAACACGCTGGGGCTGATGCTTGGCGTGGGCACCGGCACCCTGGTCATCGGCGTCGGCACGGCATGGCTGGTGGTCATGTGCCGCTTCCCCGGCAAGCGCATCTTCGAATGGGCGCTGCTGCTGCCGCTTGCGGTTCCGACTTACGTGATCGCCTACGCCTACACCGACTTTCTCCAGTTCACCGGTCCGATCCAGACCTTTCTGCGCGAAGTTTTCGAATGGGGCCGCAACGACTACTGGTTCCCCAATATCCGATCGCTGGGCGGCGCCATCGCGGTCATGTCCCTGGTGCTTTACCCGTATGTGTACCTGCTGACCCGTGCGGCGTTCATGGAACAATCGGTATGCGCGCTGGAAGTCGGTCGGTCGCTGGGCCGCGGACCGTGGCGACTGTTCTCCAGCGTCGCGGTGCCGCTGGCGCGTCCGGCGATCGTCGGCGGCCTGTCGCTTGCACTCATGGAAACGTTGAACGATTTCGGAGCGGTCCAGTTCTTCGGCGTCGACACCTTCACCACCGGCATCTATCGCACCTGGTTCGGCATGGGCGAAGCGGCCGCCGCGGCACAGCTGGCGGCCTGCCTGCTGGTGTTCGTGATCGTGCTGCTGGTGCTGGAACGCTGGTCGAGACGTCGCGCGCGTTTCCACCACACCACCGCGCGTTACCGCGAGCTGCCGCAGTACCACTTGCCGCGCGGGCGCGCGCTGCTCGCCTTCGCCGCCTGCGCGCTGCCGATCCTGATCGGCTTCGTGCTGCCGGCCGCGCTGCTGCTGGAAATGCACATTTCCGAAGGCGATCCGCAAATGGGCGGGCTGATGGCGGGCTACGCCTGGAACAGCTTCAAGCTGGCGTCGGTCACGGCCGTGGTCGCGGTCAGCCTCGCCGTCGTCATCGGCTACGGGGTGCGGATGCAGCCCGGCCGCCTGACCCACGCGGCCGCCCGCATCGCATCGGTCGGCTACGCCATCCCGGGATCGGTGATCGCGGTCGGCATCCTGATTCCCCTGGGCTGGGCCGACCAGCGGATCAATCTGCTCGCCCGCGAGCATTTCGGGTTCCTGCCGGGTCTGCTGCTGACCGGCACCATGGTGGCGCTGGTCTACGCCTACGTCGTTCGCTTCCTGGCCGTATCGTTCAACAGCGTCGAGGCGAGCCTGGGCAAGATCACGCCCAACATGGATGCCGCGTCGAGAACACTCGGCAAGACCGCCGCGCGAACACTGGCGCTGGTGCACCTGCCGGTGATGCGAAGCAGCCTGCTGGCCGCGGCCATCCTGGTGTTCGTCGATGTGATGAAGGAATTGCCGGCAACCATTATCCTGCGGCCCTTCGATTTCGACACGCTGGCCGTTCGGGCCTTCGACCTGGCCTCGGATGAACGCCTGGCCCAGGCCTCCACCTCGGCGCTCAGCATCGTGGTGGTGGGGATCGTACCGGTGATTCTGCTCAGCATCGCGATGCGGAAGTCGAGGCCGGGCAGCGGGGCCGGTGCCGGCGGCTGAGCGGCACCCGCACGCCGATCAAG
>CAYYZR010000114.1:3162-7664 GCA_964476005.1 uncultured Halomonas sp. | reverse complement strand
TGGACGCCTGTCGGGTGCTGGAAGACCGGCTGAAGCGACTGGACTGCTACGACGACATTCCCGGCGCAAGCGTGACCGGGCGCGACGACGGCGTTCCGGTGACGGCCAAGGCTGATCGCAACCTGTTGACGCCGGCCGGCGGCGAAACCGCTGTGCGCCGATCGCGCATGATGCGCGAATGGGAACTCGACGACGCCACCCACGGTGGCCTGCTGAGGGTGCGAACGTATCGGTCGGTATACGCGCTGCCTGCGCGCTACACCACGCGAAAGAACAATTTCCCCTCGTCACCGGCGCCGGGAAGAACCGTCACCGAGTCCGACCAGTTGAACGAAGTCGAGGCCAAGTTCCAGCTCAGTTTCAAGACCAAGGTGCTCGACGATCCGCTCTGGAACAACGGCGACGTCTGGTTCGGATACACCCAGCAATCGAGCTGGCAGGCCTACAACGGCGATGAGTCGGCGCCATTCCGCGAGAACAACTTCGAGCCCGAGATCATGTCGACCTGGCGGACGGGGATCGACCTGCCCGGCATCCGCTGGCAATTCGTGAATCTGGGGTTCGTGCACCAGTCGAACGGACGCAATCAGCCGCGATCGCGCAGCTGGAACCGGATCTACGCCGACTTCGGCTTCGAGCGCGGCGATTGGCAGTTCTTTGTCCGGCCGTGGCTGCGCGTCGATCCGACCAGCGACGACGACAACCCGGATATCGACGATTTTCTGGGCCATGGCGATGTGCGGGTCAAGTGGCAAAAGAACAAGCACGACCTGGGTCTGACCGCCCGCTGGGCGCCGGGCGAAAATCGCGGCGCGCTGCAGTTCGACTGGCACTATCCTCTGGTCGGCGACCTGAAAGCCTATCTGCAGATTTTCACCGGCTACGGCGAGACCCTGATCGACTACAACCATCGCCAGACCACGATCGGTCTGGGCGTGTCCCTGGTCCAGTAGCCGGCGCCGCCGGAATGCGTTCCAGGACAGGAGAACACACCGATGCCGCATGATCAGCCCGTGCTCCAGATTGCCGCGTCAGACGGCCATCGTTTCGAGTTGATCGACGTCGGCTCCTCCGATGCGGCAAGCGCGATGCTGTTTCTTCCCGGCATGGGGATCAGCGCCCGCCACTACATCGCTTTCGCCCGGTGCCTGGCTGAGCGTGGAATGCGCGTGTTCATCCACGAATGGCGCGGCAACGGCTCGTCCAGTGTGCGCGCCGGCAAGGGCTGCGACTGGGGCTATCGGGAACTGATCGAGGTGGACCTGGAAGCCGCGCGGCGCGCCGTGGCCGAGCGTGCGGCAGCACCGGTCTGGCTGGGTGGCCACAGCCTGGGCTCGCAGCTGGCCTGCCTGGCCGCGGCGCGCCGGCCTGAATCGGTCGCCGGGCTGGTGTTGATCGCCGGCGGCGCGCCGTTTGCGAAAGTGTTCAACTGGCGCATGCGGCTGGTGCTCGCGGTCGTCTATCGCGCTTTTCCGATGATGTCCGGGCTGATCGGGCACTTTCCCGGCAAGCGGATGGGGTTTGCCGGCACCGAAGCCCATGGCGTGATGGCCGACTGGGCACGCACCGGAAGAACCGGACGCTACGATCTGGACACGCTGGATTTCGAGGCCGAGCAGGCCCTCGGGCGACTGGAATATCCTGTACTGACCGTACGCATGGAGGCCGACGGCTGGGTGCCGCCGGCATCGCTGGAGTGGCTGCTGGCCAAGCTGCCGGAGTGCCGCATCCAGCGCCGTGTCGTCACGACACAGGCCCAGGGCGAGCGCGCCGATCATTTCGGCTGGCTGGAATCGCCCGAAGCCAGCGCCCGGCTTGTCGCCGAGTGGCTGGAGAATGTCTGACGCAGCGCTCTCCGCCGCGATCCCGCATCGGGCTTATTCAGGACTCACGCGGATGCTGGCCACGCCGTTGCGCCCGGCGCGCTTGATTTCGTAAAGCTGGCGATCGGCGGCTTCCAGCAGACCGATCGAATCGACTTGCTGGCCGGGTCCGACCACCGCAATTCCGACCGACAGGTTGACCTCGCCGCAGGCCGATGCGCAGCGTGTTCGTACCTGTTCGGCCAGCGCGGCGGCGTCGTCGACGTCCAGGCCCGGCAACACGGCAGCGAACTCGTCGCCGCCGAATCGAGCCACCAGCGAGTCTTTGGCACCGAATCCTGCGGCCAGGCAGCGCGCAATATCACGCAATACCCGATCCCCGGCCAGGTGCCCGTGTCGGTCGTTGTAGGGCTTGAACTGATCCAGGTCGATCAGCGCCAGTGCCAGCGGCTGGTCGGCGGCGTGGCATTGAGCGATCTGCTGGCGCAGATATTGATCGAAACTTCGCCGGTTGGCGATTCCGGTCAGTTCGTCGATCTCGGCCATTTGCTTGAGCTTGCGGTTGGCCGCGACCAGCGCCTGGGTGCGCTGCCGGACCTTGGTCGCCAGCCGCTTGCGCTCGCCCTCCAGCCGCCAGACCCGTGCCCGCATGTACAGCCAGATCAGCAGCGTCAGCAACCCCGCCGCTGCGGGCCATTGCAGATTGAGGATCCAGGGCGATCGATACCACGGCGGCACGACCCGGAATCTGAACGGCTCGATCTCGCTGATGCGGCCCGACGGTCCTCTGGCCACGGCCTCGAACGCATATTCGCCCGGCGGCAGGTTGATGTAGGTGTAGTGACTGCTGGGCTCCCAGCCGGTGAACTCCGGCTCGTAGCCGGTCAGCCGCGCCCGGTAGCGAATTTCGTCACGCGCGTTGACGCCTGGAAGGGAATAGTCGAAGCGAATCGAGAAGGGTTCGGCCGGCAACAGATGCTCGGTATCGTGCGCAAGTCGACGGATTTCGCGTGATCTGTCGTTGAATTCGACGGAGCGCAGCATGATGTCGTTGCCGGCGTATGCGAGTTCCGGCGCGTTTGGATCGAAGATCACAACACCCCCGGAGGCGCCGGCGAATACCCGCCCCGAGCTGTCGAAATCGACAGATGAAAGGGCACCCTTGTATAGTGGACCGATTTCCATTTCCGACCAGCCCCGCTCGGGATCGCGATGGTAAAGGTTGCCGAAATCGAACGCCCAGAGCTCACCTTTCGGGTCTTCTCTTACCTCCAGGTATTCGCCGGGTTTTCGCAGTTCGTCCAGCCCGTCGATTGCTGCAGGTTCGAAAAGATCACCAGTCCAGCGCCAGATGGCGTTCTCGGTCAGCGCGTGGAGCCGTCCGCCGATCATCACGAGATCGGCATAGGCGGCGTCGTCCTCCGAGATGCCTTCGTTGCGGTTTATCAGTTCGAGTGTCTGAAGCGCTTCGTCGAAACGCGCTTCCCATACGCCTGCACCCTGGGTCCCCAGCATCAGGCGCCCGGGTTCGGTTTCGACGATCGAGAATACCGCGGCCAGGTCCTGGTTCGTCGACAGCACCTGGACAAACCCGTCAGCGTCTTTCTGGAGCAAGTGCAAACCGTGCTCGGACCCGACGAAAAACAAGGTCTCGTCATCGCCTGACCGTACGATGGTGCGCGGATACTGCACCGAATCGATATTCTGGAGTACGCCGTCCAGGTTGACATGCTTGAGGATGTAGGATTCGGCGAACAGACCGGAGCCGTCTCCCAAGGGCTGGAAATCCCACGCTTCAAAGTCGGTCCAGGGCAGGGGCTCGAAACGCGCTTGTGCGCTTTGGTCGCTGAGCAAAGCGCCGCCGTTGGATATCACCAGCCAGCGGTCCTGCCACTTCAGCACCTCCATGACGTTGCCGGTGAGGCCGTGATCGTAGTTCAATGCGGTCCACTTGGCGGGCCAGCGGATATAGAGCGTTTCGTGGTCGGTTTGCGCAATGATCCCGCCTTCTTCGGTGCTGTGCAGGTCGGAAATCCAGTCGCGCGCCAGGCGAAACGAATCCAGGGCGCCGGTCACAGGGTCGAGAAAATACAGCCACCCGTCGATCGCGCCAAACGCAATCTGTCCGTTCTCGAGTGTCGTGGCTGAAGTGAAATAACTCGATTGCGGCAAACCTTCGGGATGCGCGAAGTCGCTGACCCGTCCTTCGCGAAACATCCGCCAGCGCCCGTCACGCGCCGTCGTCAGAAAACCTCCGCCGGGGAGCGTGAGCAACTCGAACACTTGTTCGGAAAGTGCGCTCGAGCCGGCGACAGGCTCGAACTCGCCATTGCGCAGAACGCGCATGCCCTCGCCGCGGTACTGGACGTATAGCTCGCCATCGATGCGCGCCATCGCGCCGAATCTGCCGGGATGTGTCCAGCGTCGGGTTTCCCCGGTCTCGCGGTTCAGCCGGAACAGGTCGTTGAGGGCCAGGAAGAAGACCTCTTCCGGTGTGACTTCAAGCTGCCAGATGTCGGCAAAGTCCGGATCCTCGATTCCGAAGGAGTTCGTCAGGTCTACGTATTCGCTATCGGGGCCCAACGGCGTCTCGAAATAGCCGAAGCCGTCGTAACCGCCGACATAAAGACGATCGCGGCCATCGTGGGCCAGCGATCGAACCAGTTCCTGTTCGTTGAC
>CAYYZR010000114.1:0-3062 GCA_964476005.1 uncultured Halomonas sp. | reverse complement strand
CGGTGCCGCTTTCGGAACGTCCACCCCTTTTTCGCTGCATGCTACAGGCCCACGACTCCTTTGCCCTGGATCAGACGAATATCGACGGGAATACCGGCTTGTCCGGCGCGATCGAGATCCTCGGACAGGAATTCCGGCATTTTCGAGTATTCCGCCAGAAAAGCGCCGGTGGTGCTGTAGTCGCCGTCGCCCTGAAGGGTCAGAAGCCTGTTCGAGAGACTGTCGACGGCGCGCCGGAAAGCCTCGAAGTCGATGGAATAGCGACCGGTTTCCGGATTGCGCTCGAACGCGCCCTGTTCCAGGAACCAGTTGAACGCCACCATGTTTGCGCGACCGTGGGCCGACGACGCGCCGAAACGCACCGAGCGGAAGATGCCGGCCAGGAACGTCACCTGGTGATCGGTCAGTTCACCGTCCCACTCCTGCATGTCGATCAGCTGGCCGATCATGTGCAGCCCGAGGATGTCGGCCTTGCCTTCTTCTATTGCGGATTGGTGCTCGGCCAGCGCCTCGCGTACCGAGCGCCCGCCGTCGAGCGTGTACTTGATGCCGAGTCCGTGCGCCACTTCGTGGAACATGACATTGGCGAAAAACGCATCGAAGGTGATGTGCCGTTGCTGGGATTCGTCGATCAGCAACTCCGAGATCGGCACAAGAATGTGATCGAACTTGGCCCGCATGGTGTTTTTCAGCTGCAGCCGGCGCGTGCCCTTTTCGAGCTGCACCTGTTCGTCGTTGGGCAGGTTGATGGCGATGGTCTTGGCCCCGGCATTGGCGTCGCCGGCGTAGTAGATCGCGTCGTAGGCGTTGAGGTCGGCGTCGGTACCCGGCGTTTCGGCCTTGTACGCATCGGGCACCGGCAGCCCCCGCTGCAGTGCCGGGAGCAGCGCGGCGAATCGCGCCAGGCGCTCGGACCATGCCTGATCCTTGAGCAGTACGAAGGCCTCGAATGCGGTGCGAATGCCGAACAACTGGTCCTCGTAGCTCTCGATCGGCCCGAAGACCAGCTCGATGTCGTTGTCGCGCATGTCCATCCACGCCATGTCGCTTTCGCGGTAGTCTCCGGTCATCAGGGCGTCGGCACGCAGGCGCAGGTACCTGGCGAAGGCTTCGCTCTCGGCCAGACCGGCCGCCTCGCGCAGCAATTCGGCGGCCTGCATCAGCGGCTGGCGGAACGCCGCGCTGTAGGGCACCAGCAGCAGGTTGCCCGATTCCAGCCGGCGCACCACGCTGTAGGGATTGCGCTTGTCGGGATTGTTCCAGTCCTCGAACTCCTCGCGGGTCATGTCTTCGGGATAGAACTGGGCCCCGGGCGGCTTTTCGACGTAGCCGGACAGAAACGGCGCATTGCCGTTCAGCCGGTCCCATGGCCCGTAGTTGAGCTCGACGAAGGCGCGCACTTCCGGATCGTCTAGGGAGGCCAGCAGCGGCGCCGGATCGCCATACGACTGGCGCCAGAAAAGATCGTCCATGATCTTGCCGGCATCGATCAACAGGCCGAGCATTTCACGCTGCTGTCCGGAAAGCCCGGCAAGGTCGGGCTCGAGTTCCACCGGGTGATATATGGAAAGCCGGTCGCGATCGATCAGCAGCTCGGGCGCCGGCGGATCGACCGCCTGCGGGGCTTCGATATGCGTGTCGCCGGCATCGGCCTGGGCATTGGACCCGGAATCGTCGGCAGGCTGCTCGCCGCCGCAGCCGGCAACCAAGCCGGCGAGCAGGATCGAGAAGAGAGAAGTGGACAGGAATCTGAGCATGTTCTTTTTCACCGGTTGGATAACTGTATGATTCTAAGCGATCCGGGCCGGCGCGCACGCCGATCCGGTGCAGGGGAATGCGGTTTGGAGAGCCAATCGACCGGCTAGAATGTGACGGGCAGCGCAAAAAAGGAACTCGACGATCAATATGCACGCGGCAACCATCGTCCTCATGATCCTGGCCGCCGGGCTGGCGAGCCAGTGGATCGCATGGCTGCTCAAGCTGCCCGGCATCGTGGTCCTGATCGCCGCCGGCCTGGTGCTTGGGCCCATCACCGGCTGGCTGGACATGGAAACACCTTCCGATCAGCTGACCGAACTCATCGGTCTCGGCGTGGCGATCATCCTGTTCGAGGGGGGTATGGATCTCAGGCTCGGCGAGCTGAAGAAGGCCGGCCGCGGTGTCGGCCGGCTCGTGTTTCTGGGCGGGCCCCTCACATGGGCATTGAGTGCGCTTGCCGCGCACTACGTCCTGGGGCTGCAATGGCCGGTAGCCCTGGTGCTGGGCGCGATCCTGCTGGTGACCGGTCCGACGGTGATCCAGCCCATCCTGCGCTACGCTCGGCTCAACGACCGGTCGGCTTCGCTGCTCAAGTGGGAAGGCATCGTCAACGATCCGATCGGCGTATTACTGGCCGTTCTTACCTTTCAGTACTTCACGATCGACGGCGACGGGTTCAGCGAAACCATGCTGGGTCTGGGCGGCGCGATCGTCACCGCGATCCTGCTCGGCGGGGTGGGCGGCTGGCTGCTGGGCAAGCTTTACCAGCGCGGCGGTGTGCCCGAGCACCTGAAGCCGCCGATGCTCATGGTGGTCGTCCTGGGGGTCTACACGCTGAGCAACCAGGTGCAGCACGAGGCCGGCCTGCTCAGCGTGACCGTGATGGGCACGGTGCTGGGCAACATGCCGCTGTCGGGCCGCGAAGACCTGCAGCGGTTCAAGGAAAACCTCACCATCGTGCTGGTCTCGGTGCTGTTCATCGTGATCACTGCGCGCCTGGAATTCGATCAGCTGCTGCTGCTCGACTGGCGCGCCGCGATGCTTATCGCGATCCTGTTGTTGGCAGTACGTCCGCTGGCGGTAGGCCTTGCGACGATTCGCGCCGGCATGGAGAAGTCAGACCGGATGCTGCTGGCCTGGATCGCGCCGCGCGGCATCGTCGCGGCCGCCACCGCCGGCCTGTTCGGCCCGGCGATGGTGGCGGCCGGCTATGCCGACGCCCGCATTCTGCTTCCGCTGGTATTCGCCGTCATCATCGCCACGGTCGTGCTGCACGGGCTGAGTCTGGGCACGCTGGCCAGGAA
>CAYYZR010000113.1:0-7752 GCA_964476005.1 uncultured Halomonas sp. | reverse complement strand
TTCGATGAAACGCTTTTTAGTTTTCAGTTTTCAGGTTTAAGTTTTCAGCAATCGAAGGCGGGGCGGTTTCGGGTTTCGCATCGATGGCCTCTGCGGTTAGACGAGTTGCGCACCTATCGATCTGCCATGGGCGCCGGATTGCGCTTCGCTAATCCGCACTACGTGTCCCGTAAAACATTATCCGGGAGAACCTTCGACGATGCCGCCTGCTGAAAACTGAAAACTGAATTCTGAAAACTATGTTTTCTTCCAACTATCGACATATTCCTTCCACTCGATTCTGCTCGCGTCATCGGTGACGTCCAGTGCGTCGCGGGTGTCGATCATCACGGCGACTTCTTCGGTGCCTTCGGTCTTCGGCTCGAATGCGTTCTTCAGCGCTTTGGGGTGCGGGCCGTGGGTGAAGCCGCAGGGATGCAGGGTCAGCATGCCCGGGTGGATGTTGTCGCGCGAGAAGAAGTTGCCCGCGTGGTAGAAGATCAGTTCGTCGTAGTCGTCGTTGTTGTGGAAGAACGGCACCTTGAGCGCGCCCGGGTCGGTTTCGAACGGGCGCGGGACGAAGGTGCAGACCACGAAGCGGTTGGCGATGAAGGTGGTGTGCGCCGAGGGCGGCAGGTGGTAGCGGTGGCTCATCAGCGGTCGGATGTCGCGCCAGTTGATCTTGACCGGCACCAGGTCGCCGTGCCAGCCCACCGCGTCGAGCGGGTTGAACGGGTAGCTGATCGTCGACAGCTGGTTGCGGCGCTTGACGACCACGTCCCACTGCGCCTGGCCCTGCTGCGCCTTGAATTTTTCGTCGATGGACGGCGTGTCGAGCATGGCCGGATCGAAGATCGCATGCGGACCCAGCAGCCCCTTGTCGGGCAGCATGTAGCTCGAGTTCGTTGCCTCGATCATCAGCACGTCGAGCGCATCGTCGCTGGCCAGGCGCCACATGGTGCCGCGCGGCAGCATGATGTAATCGCCGTCGCGGAATTTCATGCGGCCGTAGTCGCAGTAAAGCTCGCCGCTGCCGGCGTGAATGAACAGGAGTTCGTCACCGTCGGAATTGCGCACCAGGTGATCCATGCCTCCGGGCGACTGCCAGGATCGGATGCGGGTATGCGCGTTGTGCATCAGCTCGGCCGCGTCCCAGGGCGATCCCGACGGCGCTTCCAGCCGCGTGGTGTCGAACGCCCGCGGCCGCAACGGGCCGTCGAAGTTCGTCCACCCGGTCGGCGGATTGGCGTGGTACATGTGGCTGGCCGGACCGAAGAAGCCCTCCTTGCCCAGTTCACGCTCGTAAGTACCCTCCGGCAGGTCGCAATGCGCCTGACGCGAGGCGTTGCCTTCGACTTTGGGGTGGGTGATCCAGTTTTTCATAAAAGATAGTTTCTTAAGAGAAAGTTTTCAGTTTTCAGAGTTAAGTTTTCAGCAGTCAAAAGCAGTAACCACCGATTTCGAGTTTCGGGAAAGACGTTCGGATCGGGGCCTGCTGAAAACTGAAAACTGAAAACTTGAATCTCTTTCCAGAACAGCCCGCCCCGCACCGCCGGTCGGCTGGCCACCGACGCAAAACCGAAGCCTCAAAGCACGCCGCGCCGTTCCTGATCCCGTTCGATCGCTTCGAACAGCGCCTGGAAGTTGCCTTCGCCGAAGCCTTCGTTGCCCTTGCGCTGGATGATCTCGAAGAACAGCGGGCCGATGTTGGTTTCGGTGAAGATCTGCAGCAGCTGCTTCTGCTGGTCGGCCTTGTCGGCGTCGATCAGGATCCTGTTCCTGCGCATGCGCTCGAGATCCTCGCCGTGATTCGGGATGCGCTCGTCGATCACGTCGTAATAGGTGCCCGGCGTGTCGAGGAAGGTGATGCCGTTGTCGTGCAACTGCTCCACCGTGTCGTAGATGTTCTCGGTATACATCGCGATGTGCTGCACGCCCTCGCCGTTGTACTCGTTGAGGTATTCGTTGATCTGGCTCTTGGGATCTTCCGATTCGTTGATCGGGATCGAGATCGCGCCGTTGGGCGCGGTCATGGCCTTGGAGCGAAGCCCGGTCTGGCTGCCCTTGATGTCGAAGTACTTCACCTCGAAAAAGCCGAACAGCTTTTCGTAAAAACCCGCCCACTCGGCCATGTTGCCGTTGTAGACGTTGTGGGTCAGATGGTCGACGAAAGTCAGGCCTGCACCCTTGGGGTTGCGGTCCACGTCTGGGTCGAATTCGAAGTGCTGCTCGATGTCTTCCACGCCGCTGGTGAGATACAGCACGCTGCCACCGATACCGCTGATGCGGGGGCAATCCAGCGGCAGCGAATCGGCGTCGCCTTCGAAATCCTTGCCGCCCTGGGCCATGATGTGGTCCCAGGCCGAATCGGGCTGGTCGACGCGGATGCCGAAACCGGTGCAGCACGGGCCGTGCTCGGTCGCGAATTCGCTGGCGAACGAATCCGGCGTTTCGTTAACCATGAAGTTGATGCCGCCCTGACGGTAAAGGGTGACCGGCTGGTCGGCATGCCGCGCGACGGCGACGAAACCGAGGCTCTTGAACAGCTGGTGCAGCTTTTCGGGCTCCGGGGAAGCGAATTCGATGACTTCGAATTTCTGGACACCGAGGGGATTCGGGCGCTGGTCGGCCATTGCGGTTCTCCTGAAACTGGGTTCGGTGCGGACGTCGGCGCTTGCAGGCGCCAGATCGTTCGCGGTTGCTGATTGGTCCAATATTAGTTACATTTGCAACTAAATTCAAGGGATGTCATCACATGGCCGCGCTGGATCTGGAACACTTTCTTCCCTACCGTCTCTCGGTGCTGTCGAACCGGGTCAGCCAGGCCATCGCCCGCACCTACGAGCAGCGCTTCGGTCTCTCGGTGACCGAATGGCGGGTGATCGCCATCATCGGCCGCTATCCGGGGCTTTCGGCGACCGAGGTGGCGCAGCGCTCGGCGATGGACAAGGTGGCCATCAGTCGCGCCGTGCGGCGCCTGCTCGACCAGGGACGAATCGAGCGCGAGCACAACGACGCCGACCGCCGCGCCCGGCACCTTCACCTCAGCACGGTCGGGCGCGAAATCCACGACGAGATCGTGCCGGCGGCGCTGGCGTTCGAGCGGCGGATCAAAGCGGCGCTGAGCGAGGAGGAAAATCGGATGCTGGAGCGGTTGATCGGCAAGATTGGGGGGGTTGTTTAGGGGTTGGCGAAGTTTTCAGTTTTACGGTTTCGGGTTTCCGGGGGTGAAGAAACGGATTCGGGTTTCCGGTTTCCGGTGAAAATCAGGGGGCCGGCGATGAGCGGGGCCCGGATGGACATTCGCTTGCACGGCAAGCTCCTACACCCGTAGACGGCTCGGGGCGGCCTCGGGACCGGGTTCCGATGCAGGAGGCGCATCCTGCGCCGATTGCCCGTGCCGGCGGCTTGAACGACCCATTTTTAACTTCGCTTTGGGTACAGTCCCGGGCATGACAACCGAAAACACGATTCCCGCCGACTCGAATGACTTGCCGATTGTGCTTTACGGCTACTGGCGTTCGTCTGCCAGTTACCGGCTGCGAATGGCGCTGAACCTGAAGGACGTCGACTACGAGCAGCGTTTCGTCCACCTGGTCCGCGACGGTGGGCAGCAGCATTCGGACGCATACCGCAAGCTCAATCCTCAGGGCCAGGTGCCGACGCTGGTGCACGGCGAGCGGGTGCTCACCCAGTCGCCGGCCATACTGGAGTACATCGAGGAAACATTTCCCGATCCCGCTCTGCTGCCCGACGATGCCGGTGGACGCGCGCGCGTGCGGGCACTGGCCGCGGTGATCGCCTGCGATACCCACCCGGTCAACAATCTTCGGGTGCTCAAGTACCTGACCGGGACGCTGGGTGTCGACGAGACGGCCAAGCTCGATTGGTATCGCCACTGGGTGGCCGCCGGTCTGGACGCGTTCGAGACGATGCTCGCCGAGAGCGACCAGACCGGTGACTGCTGTCACGGCGACGCCCCGACGCTGGCCGACTGCTGCCTGCTACCACAAGTTTATAATGCCCGCAGGTTCAGCTGCGACGAGTCCGGTTGGCCGAATATCCGCCGAATCTGCGCGCATCTCGAAATGATTGCGGCAATCGACCGCGCCGCCCCGGAGAAACAGCCCGATGCCGAATGAACGTCTGAAATTCCTTGTTGCCGTGCTGGCGCTGTCGACGCTGGCCGCCTGCGCGACCACGCCGGCCGATCCCGACATCCTGCTGGAGGCCGACGACGCGATCGAACTGGCGCAGCGCACCGGCGCGCGCGACCACGCGCCGCTCGAGCTCGACGAAGCGCTGGAACTGCGAAACCAGGCCGCAGCGAAAATCGAGGCGAACGAGGCAGGCGAAGCGACACGACTGGCCGAGCGCGCCGCGATGCAGGCCCGCCTTGCGATCGTCCGCGCCGAGGGCGCGCGCGCCAGGAACGAACTGGACCGCAAGCGCGAAGACCTCGAACGGCTGCGCAACGAACTGCGCGAATCATTCGGCGATGCCATCGACGCGGGAGAAGAATCGTGAGCGAGACTAGCGACCGCAATGCCTTCCGGGGGTTTCTTGCCGCCGCAGTCGTGGCCGCCGCCACACTCGTCGGCTGCGCCACCCCGCCGCCCCCGCCCGGCGTGCTGGACAACCTGCGCGCCGATCTTGCCGCACTGGAGGAGAACACCGAACTGGCCGAGCTGGCCCCGCAGGCACTGGCTGATGCCCGAAGCGCGGTCCGTCGAGCCGCGGCCGAAGGGCTGGCCGAAGAGGCGCGCGCCCAGCGCGTCTGGCTGGCGCGCAAGGAGCTGGAGATTGCCAGGGCCGAGGGCTTCGCCGAGCGCGCAAGGCGCGAAATCGACGCGGCCGACCGCCGCCGCAACGAGCTGCTGCTCCGGGCGAGTCGCCTGGAAGCGCAGCAGGCTCGACGCGCCGCGGAAAACGCGCTGATGAATTCGGTCGCCACGCAGGAAGAAATGGAGCGCGCGCGAGCAATGGCTTCGCGCTCGGAACAGGAACGCGACGAAGCGACGCAGGAAGCCGTGGAAGCACGTCAGGAGGCGCAGCAGGCCCGACGCGTTGCCGAGGCCCAGTCGGCCGAGGTGGAGTTGGCCCGACGCGAGGCCGAGTTGGCCTCGCAGCAGGCCCAGAGCCTGCAGCGACGACTTGAATACATGGAATACCGCCAGACCGACCGCGGCGTGGTGGTGACGCTGGGCGACGTGCTGTTCGCGGTCGGCGAAACCGAGCTTCTCCCGTCGGCCGAACAGAATCTGAACGACGTCATCGAACTGCTGGAAAGCGAGCCCGACAAGAATATCCGGATCGAGGGCCATACCGACTCGACCGGCCCGGCAGCGCTGAACCTCCGTCTCAGCGAACAGCGCGCCAGAGCCGTGCGCGACGCGCTGGTCGAGTTGGGCATCGACGCCTCGCGACTCAACGCGGTGGGCATGGGCGAGGATTTCCCGATCGCCACCAACACGACCGAGGAAGGCCGCGCCCGGAATCGCCGGGTGGACGTGATCGTTCTCAACGATTGAGTCGGGCGTTCCGGCGCCGAAGTCGCCGGAAATAACGCCGTTATGACGCCCGCTTGACAAAATTTTTCCGGCGCCCGCTGCGGACCGTGAATTCCAGTTCCGATGGCTTGCCAAGCGCGCCGGAATGCGATACAAATGTATTCCGAGCTGGTTGGAATGCAATGTGGAATTAGCCAGTCATCAGCACCTGAAAACAGCCTCACGCCGGCTCCGCCCCCGGGAGCCGCTTGAAGCACGCGAGAACACCCCCCAGAACTACCGCATGCGAGCAGATGCCGACTCGTTGCATTCCGTGAACACCGGTTCCGGCACAACGCATATTTCGACAATCCAAGCAACAGGAGAAGCGCCATGTTTGAAAATCATCGCGAGCAGATGGAAGTATTGCTGAAAGAAAACGAAGAATTCCGGCGGCTTTACAACCATCACCAGCAGCTTGAAAAGCGCGTCATGGCCGCCGAGAACGGCACCGCTCCGATGGAAGACCTGGCCCTCAACAGCCTGAAAAGGGAAAAACTCAGAACCAAGGACACCCTGACCAGAATGATGGATCAGCACCAGGCCGCAGCATAGGGCCTGTTTTCACTCCCGGCCGCGCCGCGGCCGGGAGCCCCCGACAGTATTCACCCCTGAAATCGGCGCAAGATGCGACGCCCACAAAACGAAAAATCCATGACGCCTTAGCCCGTCGCGCAACACCCGCGTGGCACGCGTTCGAGACCGTTGGACGCAATCGCGCGGTTGCATTCCAGAAAGAGGCCTCGTAGAGTCTGTGTTTTCAACGGCGTAGAGGCACTTGTCATGATCCGATCATCCGGAATATTCCGTTCTCTCGGCATGAAGCGACCGGCCTCTGCAGGCCGAACTGGCGTCTCCGTGATCGGGCTGGCGTTGCTCGCGTTGTGCTGCATGGCCCAGGCGCAAGTCGAACCGCGCGTACCGTGCAACGACTGTCCCGAACGCTCGTTTGCGCCGAAACCGGAAACCGGGCTGTGGAACAACCCGCTGGATCCGACCGGCACCGGCCTGATGCTGGAGGTCCAGGGCGAGTGGATTGCCGGATTTCATTTCGGCTACGAAGAATCCGGCGAGCCACTGTGGTTGCTGATCTCGGGCCTACTCGAACCCGCGCCCGACCAGAGCGATGCGCTCTGGGTGCTTGAGTCTCCGCTGCACCGTTTCGCCGGCGGTCCCTGCATCACCTGCCCGTCGCAACCGGCCGCGGTGGAAGGTTCCGAGGGCGCGCTTCGGATCGAGTTCCTGTCGCGCAACCACGCTCGCTTCCGGGTCGATGACGGACCGTGGCAGCGCCTGATCAGCTTCACGTTCGGCGCAAAAACGGAAAACCCGTTCGCAGACATCAACGATCTGCCGCTACCGGACCTCGAGGGGCGCTGGGCTCTGGTGTTGCAACAAAACAGCCCGGCAAGCTTTGACGATCCGCGCTCTTCGCGCGGCTCGGCACAGCTCGTTCGCCTGAGCCGCAGCGAAGCGGGATCCGGAGAAGAATCGGTCCGCTACCGGATTTTTCCAACCGCCGAGTTCGGTTTCATCGGCACTCCGCCGCCAACCCCGCAGATCGGCGCGATCGAATGCACCGGCGGCGAGGAGTTCGGTCCAGTATGCAATGTCCTGCTCACTACCGACAACCAGTTGCAGCCAGGCTTGGGGCTGACGTTCAGTGCACGGCTGGCCGACATCAGCGATTCGCGCTGGATTGCCTCCGACGGGGTCAGCCGCGATATCCAGGCGTTCCGCGTCGATTACGACTAGGATTTTTTTCGGGAATGCACGTTTGATTCAGGCCGGCTTGCCGGGACTTGGTTCCCGGAGGCCTGCTCGCGATTGGTGGCTGGCCGGTCGGGCAACTCATCGGCGCAACTCAAGTGGGAGATCCATCGCCGGCAGGGCCGGCGCCCACACCTTTAGAAGGATGGCGGGTTGGTTTGTTGCGGGAGGCGGCGCCGGCGCCGATTGATCGCGGCTGGAACCCGCTCCCACAAAATCTTTCCCGACGCCCAGGGCCGGCCCGAACACAAGCCACCGCACGGCCTGCATAAACCGTCCGACCGTAAACCGTAAACGGCCTTCCACAACCAACAACCAACAACCAAAACCAGCGAACCAGCCAACTATCCTTCGGCTACTCCCACTCCTGCCTACCAACGTCGAGACGGCTGAACAACGTGACGGCCTGGGTGCGGTTGTGTACGCCTAGCTTGCGCATGATGGCGGTCATGTG
>CAYYZR010000112.1:0-7850 GCA_964476005.1 uncultured Halomonas sp. | reverse complement strand
AGCACTTCCGCCATCAGGGCGTGGCGAACACTCAGCCCGGTGGTCGGCGCTTCCGGTGTCGGCGGGGGACGTTCGCTGAAGATCAGGATGTGCTTGGCTGACAAGTCGGAAATTCTGCGCGAATATATCGGCTATATGCTACTGGATTCGCTTTGCGGTCACGCATCCGCGACGCCTGCAGGCGCCTGCGCGCCCGCACGGACATGCGCGGAACCCCGGACCGCTGATTAGGTATCTTCAGTTGCCGGTGGCGGCCCCAGTGTCTATAGTTGCAGATGTTGCGCAAATCCAGGTTGACCGACCAAGATGATCGAAAAACTCGAACAACGCACGTTCCTGATCGCGCTGGCACTGGTCACGGTTGCGTTCCTGTTTCTGCTGAAACCGTTTTTCGCGCCGCTGCTCTGGGCCTGCATCATTGCGGTGCTATTCCATCCGGTCCAGCTCTGGCTCGAAAACAAGTGGGGCGACCGGCCCAACCTGACTGCGCTGACAACATTGACCGCCTGCGTGGTGCTGGTGGTGATTCCAGTGCTGCTGCTGCTGACCTCGTTCGTGCAACAGGGCGTGGCGATCTACCAGCAGATCGAGGCCCAGCAGATCCAGCCGGGGAAGTACATCGACCAGGTAAGAAACGCGTTTCCGGCGGTCCAGGCGCTGTTCGATCGTCTGGACATCGACATGAGCGCGGTACGCGAGCGCGCCGCCAGCGCCGCGGTGACCGCGAGCCAGTTCGTCGCGCAGAATGCGCTGGCGGTCGGCCAGGGCACGTTTTCGTTCGTGCTCAAGCTGGCGCTGATGCTCTACGTCGCGTATTTCCTTCTGCGCGACGGTCGTGCGCTGGTGGAAAAACTGGTCGCGGCGCTGCCGCTGGGCGACGAGCGCGAACGCCTGCTGTTCCAGAAATTCGCCGAGGTGGCGCGCGCCACGGTCAAGGGCAACCTGGTCGTCGCCATGGTGCAAGGCGCTCTGGGCGGTATCATTTTCTGGATCCTGGGACTGCCCGCGCCGCTGCTGTGGGGCGTGGTCATGACCGTGCTTTCGCTGATTCCAGCCGTCGGCGCCGGGCTGGTCTGGCTACCGGCGGCCATCTACCTTTATGCGGTGGGCGAGTGGGTATCGGCGACGGTGCTGGTCCTCTACGGCCTGATCATCATCGGCCTGGCCGACAACATCCTGCGCCCGATCCTGGTCGGCCGCGATACCAAGCTTCCGGACTGGATGGTGCTGCTGTCGACGCTGGGCGGGCTGGCGCTGTTCGGCATCAACGGCTTCGTGGTCGGCCCGCTGATCGCGGTGTTGTTCATCGCCTTCTGGCAGATCTTCGGCCGCGAATTCCATGCCGATCCCGTCGCCGGAAACGGATCCGATGAGCAGCCCCCGACGCAACAAACCCCTGCGGTGGATGAGCCCGAGAAGGCATGATGTTTCGCGTCCCGGCAACGCTGAGCGCGATTCTGCTGGCGGCAGGCTGCGCCGGGTCGATTCCGAACCCGTCGCCGCTCACCGTCAAAGGCGAATTGACCTACCGCGAGCGTATCGCGCTGCCGGCCGGAGCCACGGCGCGGATAGAGATTCGCGAGTACACGGTCAATGGATTCAGCCTCGTGGCCGAGCAGCGGATCGATCTGACGGGACGCCAGGCGCCCATCCCCTTTGAACTCGAAGTCGACCGGCGCGCGATAGACAACGAAGCCCTGCACGAATTGCGGGGCATCACCAGCCACGGCGGTTATGCCAGGCGGGCAACGGAACCGAAAGTGCTGAATCTCGTGTCCGACGCTATCCGAACCGGCACGCTGCATTTGCGCCCACTGGACAGGATCGCCTTCGGCACCGCTTATCGCTGCGGCGAGGTGCCGGTCCAGCTCGGCCGGCTGGACGAAGCGCCGCGGCTCGTGATCGACGGCCGGACCTTCCGAATGCGGCCCGCGGCAGAGGGTTCGGGAGAACGACTTGTCGCGGCCGATGATCCGACCACGACCGTCCGGGTCGACGCCGGAGAGATGACCGTTCACCTCAACGGGCAGGAACTGCCCGAGTGCAGCATCAGCGATCCGCTGCCCTTGCCGTTTTCAGCTGGCGGAAACGAACCGGGCTGGCACGTCGAGGTGGGCGCCGCGGACGTGAAGCTGGTGACAGATTACGGCGAATCGACCCGCGAGATGAAGCTGCTGGGCCGCGAAACCGAAGGCGACACGACCCGGTTCCGCGCGTCATCGGGCGCGAATGCCGCCCTGATCTCGGCCACCGCAACAATCTGCCGCGACTCCGCCACCGGTATGCCGCACCCTTACGCCGTCGTTGTGCAGACCCGCGACGACAGGCATACCGGTTGCGGCGGGGAACCTTCCAGTCTTCTTGCCGGGCGCCGATGGGTCGTCGAAGACCTGAATGGTCGCGGAATCATCGACCGCCCGCGGATGACACTGGAATTCGATTCGGATGGAGGTGTTGCGGGTCTCGCTTCGTGTAATCGCTTTACCGCGCAATACAAGTTGACAGGAGAGCGATTGACCATCGATCCCGCGGCAACCACCAGGATGACCTGCCCCGAAGCCCTGATGAACCAGGAGCGACGATTCCTCGAGATCCTCGAGGGCGTCAACCACTTCGATCTCGAAACCTCCGGTGCGCTGATATTGCAGGGAAAAGCGGGATCGCTGGTCGCACGTTGAAGGGAATGCTACGCGCAGCGCTTAATCGGCGGGAATCACGCAGTTACGGCCGGCATCCTTGGCCCGGTAGAGTGCCCGGTCGACCCTTCGCATCAATTCGCTGGATGATTCCCCTTGCCGCCGGAGCCCCGTGCCGATGCTGATCGTGACACGCGTCTCGTCGTCTCCGTTCAGCGAAGCCACCCGCTTGCGAAACGACTCGGCGAATCTCTCGATTTCGGGCCGGGAAGCATCCGACATGAGTACCGCGAACTCCTCGCCGCCGAGTCTGAAGATCTCGCCACGATCTCCGCAATGCCGTTGCAGCAGATCGGCAATCCCCCGCAGGACCTTGTCGCCTGTATCGTGACCGAACTTGTCGTTGATGGTCTTGAAGTGATCCAGGTCCATCAACATCAGCGCGAAGATGTCCTGACCTTTCGCCGTGATCGACTTCTGGAACATCCGCCGGTTGCACAAGCCGGTCAGGGAGTCGTGGAAGCTGAGGAATTCGAGATCCTGCAGAATTGCCGCGCTGTGGCGGATGAGCGAGATCACCCCGAGGGTGACCAGGAACATTCCAACCACCCTGCCACTGTCCTCGCCGTAGACCGAAATCCACAGCGGCTGGCGAAGAAACTCGTCCATCAGATCGGCAGTCTGGGAAATCAGCCAGATTCCGAGCCCGACCGAAAGCAGCCAGTAGATCCGCTCCGGCAGGCGCTGGGTCTGGACCGCGACCAGAACGCTTGCAAGCAACAGCCAGATCGCAACCTCGGCCATGCCGCCAAGGCTGAACAAGCGCATGTTCTCGATATAGGGCAAGCGATTCCAGTGAAGCAGAACTTCAACTGAAAGGATGACCGCGATCAGGGTTACGACAACCAGACGGCGCTTCGAAAACCTTTCTCCATCGCCTGTCGCGTTGGGGTCGGACAACACTGGAATCATTTCCGGCTGGGTTGAGTGCGCTTTATAGCAGGTTTTTGCGGTCGACCGGACGCAAAGCTCCCGCCGCGAGCCTATGGTATTGAAGCACGGGTTTGTCTTATAGTCGGCGCCGTGGGGCGCGTCGCCGGAGGGAGGCGCAACCGCCCGACCGGGTCGAGTCGGAATGCGCCGGCGCGGCTCGCCAGGCCTTTCGCTCTGTACACTGTCCGTCGAGGTTCCTGAATGCACGAAGCAATGCTTGATCGAGGACCAGGCACCGGCCTGACCGCCGCGATGGCTTTGATTGCATGGCTTTTCTGGCTGCCGATCCAGGCTCAACAGGACGCCGGGGTACGGATCGGCATCTACCAGAATGCGCCCAAGCTCCATGTCGATGATTCCGGCGAGCCAGCCGGCTTCTTCATCGACCTGATTGAATTGATCGCCCGGGACCAGGGCTGGCGCCCCGAGTACGTGGAATGCAACTGGGCCGAATGTCTCGAGCTGCTCCGCTACGGCGATATCGATCTCATGCCGGACGTTGCGCTGACCGAGTCGCGCAGGCAGCAATTCGCATTCCACCAGATTCCAGTCGTTCAGTCCTGGAGCCAGGTCTACTGCCTTGCGCAGAAAGACTTCACGAGCCTGGCGGACCTCGCCGGCGCGACCGTTGCAGTTCTCGAAGGATCGGTGCAGCATGATTTCCTGCTCGAGGTGCAGCTGCAGCAGAACGTGCCGCTGGTCCTTCGGACGGTCGATACGCTGCCAGCGGCATTCGAACTCGCGCGAACGGGCGCGGCAGACGTCGCGGTGGCCAACCACTTTTTCGGCCAGCGCAATGCGTTCGACTACGACCTTGTCGAAACACCGATCACCTTCAACCAGGCAAGTCTTTTCTTCGCCGCGTCGCCGGATGCGCGCCGGCTGCTGCCGCCCATCGATCAAGCCTTGCGTGGATGGAAGAAGAACGCCAATTCACCCTACTACGACGCGCTGAACCGGTCTTACGCCACACCGATAAGGAGCAGATGGCCCGACTGGCTGATGCCTGCCCTTGTCACCGGCATCGCGCTTGTCATCATGCTCGGCGCAGGGCTTCTGTTGCTGCGCTGGCGGGTTCATTCGGCCACTGCCCGGCTGGAACAGACGAACCAGCGCCTGAACCATCTCCTGGAGAGCGCGCCGGTGGTGCTTTATGCCTTGAAATTTCCCGAGATGACGGTGGAATGGGTCAGCCCGACCGTCGAGCGCGTGACCGGCTTTCCCCTGCGCGAGGCCAGCCGGAGCGAATGGTGGCCGGAGCATGTGCACCCCGACGACAAGGCTCGAATCGAGGCTGAAAACCTGACGATCAAGCCGAACCGGACGCTGGTACAGGAATACCGGGTGCTGGGACGCGACGGCGAAACCCTTTACGTGCGAGACGAGAAGAGATTCATTCCGGATGACGATGACGGCACCAGCGGCACCATCATCGGCAGCTGGAACAACGTCACGGCGGCCCGACGCCAGGCCCGGCAGGTCGATTTCCTGAGTCATCACGATCGCCTGACCTCGCTGCCCAACCGGGGGCGGCTGGAATGGCTGCTTGAAAAGACGCTGGCAACGGCCGAACGCAACCGCACTGGCTGCCAGGTCATCCTGCTCGATCTCGATCGGTTCAAGTCGATCAACGAGACCCTTGGGGTTGCCGCCGGCGACCGGATCCTGAGACTGGTCACTTCGCGATTGCTGACATGGGGACACGACGATGACGTGGTCGCCCGGTTCGGCAACGACGAGTTCTGCATGGTAACCCTCGGGCTGAGCCAGGCCGAAATGCATGATCGGCTCGATCGACTGGTCGCCGAGATCGCAACGCCGACCCCGGTTGCCGGACGCGACCTGCTGCTGACCGCCAGCGTAGGTGTCGCCATTTATCCACGCGACGGCACCCGGCCGGAAACGCTGTTGCAGCGTGCCAGCCAGGCGCTGCAATCTTCGCGTGTCCAGGGCGGCAACCGATGGCAGGCTTTCGATCCCGAGCTCGAAGGTCGGACCGAGACCAGTCCGTTCCTGGAAAGCGATCTTCGTCATGCAATCCAGAACCAGGACCTGACGCTATATTTTCAGCCTCAATTCAAGCTGTCGGACAACTCCACCGTCGGCGTTGAAGTGCTGGTCCGCTGGCACCACCCGGAACACGGAATGCTTCTGCCAGCGTCCTTCATCCCGATGGCCGAACAGACCGGACTGATCGAAGCCATGGACCTGTGGGTCATACGTGAGACCTGCCGCCAGCTTGCCGCGTGGCGCAACTCCGACCAGCCCGTGGCGCGCGCTTCGGTCAATCTGTCGGCGCGTGAGCTCTACAACGAGAACCTGCCGGTTTATGTCGGCGAATGCCTTGCCGAATTCGATCTGCCGCCCATGTCGCTGACGCTCGAACTGACCGAAACCATGCTTATGGAGTCACCGGAGCGAGCGCGCGAGGTGCTCGAGCAGATCAAGTCGCTGGGCGTCCGAATCGCCATGGACGACTTCGGCACCGGCTATTCGAATCTTGCCTACCTGGCTCAGCTGCCGATCGACGAAGTCAAACTCGATCAATCACTGGTTCGCGAACTCGACAACTCGAGCGAAATGAAAACCCTCCTGCAAGGCATGATCAGCCTGTTCGACCGTCTGGGGCTGGCGCTGGTCGCCGAAGGCATCGAAACCGACGACCAGCTCAGGTTCCTGATCGAAGCCGGCTGCCCGACCGGCCAGGGCTATCTGCTGGCCAGGCCGGCGCCGGCCGCGACGCTTTTCGAGTGCATCCCGCCGATCGGGTGTTGACCCGGTCGAGGCAGTCAACGCGTATGGGGTAAAGTGCCGTTTCTTCCAACAACCCCGGCACGCGCCGCTGACATCGCATGATGAAATTGATCGCAAACCGGCGCTTTGGCCCGTTTTTCGCCGTGCAGGCACTGGGCGCACTCAACGACAACATCTTTCGCAACGCGCTGGCCACGCTGATCGTTTTCGGGATCGGCGTCAACGCCGGTTGGGATGCCAGCGGGCTTGTCAACCTGGCCGCCCTCCTTTTCATCCTGCCCTATTTCCTGTTTTCGGCCGTATTCGGCCAGCTGGCCGACCGGTTCGAGAAATCGCGAATGATCCGGCTGATCAAGCTGTTCGAGGTGGCCATCTGCCTGTTCGCGGGCATCGCGCTTTACCTGGGCAACATCGTTGCCCTGATGTCGGTGGTGTTTCTGCTCGGCTTTCAGTCCACGCTGTTCGGTCCGATCAAGTATTCGATCATCCCGCAGCTTTTGGAAAAGCATGAACTGACGGGCGGAAACGGTCTGGTCGCGGCCGGCACCTACATCGCCATTCTGGGCGGCACGATTCTCGGTCCGGTCGTAGCCGGCATCCCGCTACAGTGGCCATGGATGGTGCTTGCGGCCACCCTGGCGGTCGCGATCGCCGGCTACATCGCTTCGCTGGGTGTGCCGCGCGTCGCCGTGGGCGATCAGAAACTGGTCCTGAACCTCAATCCGATCACCGCCTCCTGGGCCAACATCAAGCTGATCGGCCGTGATCGCAATCTGCTGCACGGAATCCTGGGCATCTCCTGGTTCTGGTTTTACGGCACGATTTTCCTGGTCCAGATTCCAGCCTGGACGCAAGCCATCCTGGGCGGCAATGCATCCACGCTGGCCGGCCTGCTCGCGCTTTTCATCGTCGGGATTTCCACCGGTGCACTGATGTGCGAAAAGCTCTCGCGCGGCAACGTCGAAATAGGCCTGGTGCCGCTCGGCGCGCTGGGCATGACCCTTTTCGGTCTCGATCTGATGTTCGCCAGCCCCGCCCGACCCCTGGTGGATGCCGGCATCGGCGAACTTCTTGCAATGGACGGCAGCTGGCGGATCATAGCCGACCTGCTGCTGATCGGCATCAGCGGCGGACTTTTCATCGTGCCGCTGTACGCCCTGATCCAGAGTCTTTCGCAAAATGCCGAACGGGCGCGCGTGATCGCCGGCATGAACATTCTCAACGCCTTGTTCATGGTGCTGGCCAGCGTTCTGGCCATCATTTTGCTGAGCGTGCTGGACTTTTCGATCCCCCAGCTTTTCGGCATCGTGGCGGTCATCAATCTGATCGTGGCCGCCTATGTATTCACACTTGTGCCTGCATTCGCGATCCGGTTCCTGATGTGGCTGCTCGGCCGGCTGATCTACCGCGTACGGGTGACCGGCCACAGTGCAGACCGGCTGCCCGAGACCGGCCCTGCGCTCGTCG
>CAYYZR010000111.1:0-7916 GCA_964476005.1 uncultured Halomonas sp. | reverse complement strand
ATGTAGTCGCGCGTTTCGAAATACGGCAGGGTCTCGATCCAGATGTCCCGTTCCAGGTCGGGCCGTTCCCGTTGCCATTGGTTGGCTCGGCTGATGCCGGCGTTGTAGGCGGCGGCCACCAGGGTCCAATCGTCGTTGAAACGGCGTTGAAGCTCGCCCAGGTGAGCCACGCCCAGAGCGATATTGCGTTCCGGCTGGTAAAGGTCCGACGCGCCGCGGTAGTCGATGCCGTGGCGGCGAGCCACGCTGCGAGCCGTGGGGTCCATCAGTTGCAGCAGACCGCGCGCGCCGGCCGGCGAGCGCGCGTCGGCCTGCATCGCCGACTCGGCCCGCATCAAGCCCATGACCAGGGCCGGCGCCACGCCATGCCGGGAGGCGTGGGCATTGACCCGTTCGCGCTCGACGACCGGGAAACGCCAGGGGTAGGCGTCCATTGCACCGGAACGGCCCAGCAAAACGATCGCACGGTCATGCCAGCCCAGCCCGGCAGCCAGCAGCGCGGCCTGGCGCTGCTCGTTGGCGCTGAGCCTGCGGCTGACCCGTTCGAAGGTCCAGCGCGCGTGCCAGACAAGGCCGGCCCGGTAAAGCTCGATCGCCCGGCTGAACTCCGCATCGCGCAGCAGTCTTCGTTGCGCTTCCCCGTCGGCATCGAGTTCGCGGCTGCAAAGGGTAAGCGGCTGTCCGCTCCGCAGCGCGGCAAGAAAGCCGTAGTAATCCGATTCCGATGCCAGCGTTGCGTAAACCAGCCCGGCCTCGGGACGACCGAGCTCGGCCAGGGCTCGCGCGCGCCAATAACGCCAGCGCTCTCGCAGCTGCTCGGTGGCCGCCATCCGCTCGACGCTGTTCAATGCTTCCTGCCATTGGCCGTTGGACAGCGCTGCCCGCAACCGCCACTCAAGCATTTGCTGGTCGACCAGTGCGGCAGGCAAGGAATCGATGGCAGCGATTGCACCTGAATCGAGGTCGACGGCACGGAAAAGCGCGATGCGCCTCAAGGCAGGGCCGATTTCCTCGTCGCTGAACGAAAAGCGTGCAGCGAGCCGTTCCTGAAGCGTGTCGGCGCGCTGCCAGTCGCTGGACGCCAGGCGATGCAGGCCCCAGGCCACCAGGCGCCGGGCGCGCTCCTGGTCGGGCCAGTCGACGGTCGACGACAGTTCGCTTGCGGTGCGGATGGCGATGTTCAGCCAGCCGTCGGCCAGCATCCGGTCGTCGGGGTGGAGATAGCGCCTGAGATATCGCGCCAGGCCGTATTCACCGGCCTCGACGGTCATGCCGAACCGTTGCCAGGCCGTGTCGAAGTCGGGGTTGCCCTCACGTTTCCACCAGCGGAACAGCGGGTCGCAGGCGCGCGGTTGCGAAATCGGACTGAGCCAGAGCGCGCGAGCCCTGGATTCGATCCCGTCGGTTTCGCCGCGCTCAAGGCGCGCGAGTTCGATACGGCAACGGATCGCGGCGTCGTCGGCGCCGCTGCCGTAGCGAAGCAGCGCGGCGTCGTCGCCGGCCTCGGCAATCGATCTCAGCCATTGTCTTTCAAGCCCGTCGGCAAACGACCAGTTGCGATAGGTGGCGAGAAATCGTTCCATGTCCGGCCCGCGCTGGTCGTTCAGCGTCTGCCGCCTGAGCTCGAACCTGAGATAGGGCGTGAGCACGTAGTCCGGAATCTGTTCGATGGCTCGGCGCAGGGCCTCGTCGTTGCCCTGGCCGGCCTGCTTCCATGCTTCGATGAAGATCGCGCGCTCGTCCGAAGTCGCGTCTGCCGGCAGCGACCACGCGGCGTGCGGGGCGAGCGCGGTCAGGGACAGCGCGAGGAATAGTAGTACCCTGCCGGAGAGGTTCATCATAAAGGGACCACGCGTGGTTGAATATGTTGCGTTGCTTGGCATCGGTGCCTTTGCGGGCATTCTGGCAGGCCTGTTGGGCATTGGCGGCGGTCTCGTGATTGTACCGGCCATGACCGCTCTTCTGATCGCACAGGGGGCCGGAATCGACCTCGCCGTGCCCATGGCGGTGGCCACTGCGCTGGGATCGATGCTGCTGACTTCTGCGGCCAGTGCCTGGTCGCATGCGCGCCGGGGGACGGTCGACTGGGACGCCGTATTTAGGCTCGGCCCCGCCATCGCGCTGGGGGCATTGCTGGGTGCGCGGGTCGCGACCGAACTGTCCGGTCCGGCGCTGGCGCGGGTATTCGCGGCAATCACCGCGGTGATTGCGCTGCGCATGCTTCTCGGCGGCAGTGCCAGCACGCGGCCGGTCGCGCCGCGAGTGCGCGCATGGCCCGTGGTCGGCCCCATCATCGGCGGCGTTTCGGCCATGATCGGCATCGGCGGGGGCAGCTTCAACGTTCCGTATCTGGCCTGGAATGGCTACTCGATGCTGCAGGCAGTCGGTATTGCCGCAGCCTGCGGCTGGCCAATCGCGCTGGCCGGCAGCGCCGGCTTCGTGGTCGAAGGCTGGGGGCAGGAACTCTGGACCTCGAGCGTGGGCTATCTCTATCTGCCGGGCGCGGCGTTGATCGGGCTGGCCGGAAGCATTGCCGCGCCGCTTGGTGCCAGACTGGCGCATCGCATCGGTTCGGAAATGCTCGCAAGGGTGTTCGGATTCTTTTTGCTGCTCGTGGCGAGTCGGATGGCGTGGCAATAAGCGAGCCGGCATGGCCCGACCCGAACCGCATTCGGCGTGGCAGCGTTGCCGCTCAGAATCGACTGGATACCGCTTTCGGCAGCCGGACACTGATCGACAGTGGGAGATGATCCGAAAGAGTGGATTCCAGCGCCTTGTATTCCAGTACTTCCAGGGCAGGCGAGACCAGGATATGGTCGATGGAGCGCTGTGGCTGCCAGCTGGGGAAGGTCTTTGGTCGAGCATCGGGAAGCTCAAGCCCGGAGCGGGTGCGGAACTCTTCGAGTTCATGACTCTCCGGGCCGGTATTGAGGTCGCCCATGACGATCACATACGGGTGTGCCGAGACCAGGTGGGCCACGTAGCGAAGCTGCTGAAATCGTGCGCGCCGGCCCAGAGCGAGGTGAAGAACGACCACCCACAGCGCCTGTCTATCGCTGCCGAATTTAGCCACCAGCGCGCCTCGGCCGGGGATTGCGCCGGGCAGCCGGTGTTCGTCCACACCGACGGGATCCTGCCGGCAAAGAAGCCCGTTGCCGGCATGCGCGATGACGCCGACCTTGCGGTTGGGCTGGTGTGTCCACCACGGGAAACCGGCGTGCGTGGCCAGATACTTGGCCTGGTTGACGAAGCCGGATCGGAGACTGCCGCAATCGACTTCCTGAAGACCGACGATGTCGTAGTCTGCAACCAGTTCCGATATCGAATCGAGGTTGGCAACGCGCTGGTTGTTGGGCAGGATCTGGCGCCAGCTACGGGTGACGTACTGGCGGTACTTGGCGGTCGTGGTTCCAGCCTGGATGTTGAAGCTCAGCAGCTTCAACACCCGCTCCTCGCTGGAACTCACAATACTCGGCGCGCTGCTGGGCGCGACCGGCTCAAGAATCAGCCGGGGCTGCGGCCTCGAGTTCGCGCGCAATCAGCATGTCGGCGACCTGCAGCATTTCTTCGAACGTGCCGCCGCGGCGCGGACCGACGCGATACTTGCCGTTGATCACCAGTGTCGGCGTAGAGCGTACCTGCCACTTGCCGATCGACGCATTGCCCATGCGCATGCGCGACTCGACCGGGAACGAACTCGCGGTGGATTCGAATTCCTCGGCGCTCACACCGAATTGCGTATGAAATTCGACAAGGTCGTCCATGGTGCGAATGGGCCGGCCCTCGTCGTGCAGGGCGGCAAACAGCGCATTGTGCGACTGATCGAGAATGCCCAGCACGTCGGCGGTGTAATAGGCCCGTGCGAACGGCTCCCACGAGCGGCTGAAGGAGACCGGCATGCCGCTGAACTCGACGTTTTCCGGGAGGTTTTCATGCCATGGGCCGACATAGGGCTGGAAGGTCCGGCAGTGGGGGCACATATAGCTGAATATTTCGACCACCTCCACGACGCCGTCGTTGTCCGCCACATCGGGTCCGCTGATGCGCTCGTAATGGGTGCCTTCCTCGAACTGCTGAGCAAGAGCCGGGCCGGCAAGGGCCAGTAAGGCCGCGCCAGCGGCCAGGAGAATCATCGGAATCTTTCTGGAGTTCGTCATGTTGTTTGCTTGCCTGGATTGATTGAAACAAATGCGGCTGAATGCGAGCTACCCGGATACTGACAACCTGGCGGCCATCAGGTTCCCTGCATTCGCGACAATGCCGGGATTAGTCCTCGACGCGGTGCAGCCCTTCGATGTAGGAACTCACCGCCTCGATCTCGTCATCGATCAGGTTTTCGGCGACGCCGACCATGGTCTTGCTGTGCGGATCGTTCTCGCCGTTGGTTTCGCCGGCGCGGTAGCGACGCAGTCGGTCGGCCGTGTAGGTGGCATGCTGTCCGCGCACCATGGGGTAGCCGGCGCCTGGAATGCCGTTGCCGGTCGGACCGTGGCAGCCCATGCAGGCAGGCACGCCGGAATCGGGGTTTCCGCCGTGATACAGCGCCCGGCCCGGTTCGACCAACGCCTCGTCGGCGACACCGGGCTTGATCGTCTGCGATGCATACCACGCCGAGATGTCTGCAATGTCCTGGTCGCTGAGGTTCATCACGATCGGATACATTTGCGGCACGTCACGTTGCTGGTCCCGCACCATCCGCGTCTGTCGCGCCAGATAGTCTTCGTGCTGACCGGCGATCTTGGGCCACTGGGCCACCTGGCTGTTGCCGTCCATCCCGTGGCAGGCAGCGCAGACGCCGGCCTTGGACTGGCCGGCTTCCGGATCGCCCACCGCCATGACAGGGGCGGAAAAGAATGTCGTTAGCGCGATTGCGGCAATTGCGATTCGAAGCATGCTGATTGCTCCAGTCCTTTGATTTCAGAGATTGATGGTGCCGATTCCGATATTATCGCCGGTTTGAGGCGGCGAAAGAAGTCCATGACACCTATTCGACACATTGTAGAGCAGGCAGAGTACACCGCCAGCGTCCACAACCGGTCGCAGCTGCCACCGGACGAGGGCATCGAAGTGGCCATTGCCGGGCGTTCCAACTCCGGCAAATCCAGCCTGATCAATCGTCTGTGCCGGCGAAAGGCGCTGGCGCGCACCAGCCGCACCCCGGGCCGAACCCAGCAGCTGGTCTTTTTCCGGCTTGACGACGAGCGCAGTCTCGTCGATCTTCCCGGCTATGGCTATGCCAAGGTGGGCGCCGATCTGCGCAAGCACTGGCAGGGCCTGATCCAGGGCTACCTGGAATCGCGGAATGCGCTCGCGGGCCTGATCCAGGTCATGGATATTCGCCATCCGCTGAAGGAGGGCGATATCCAGCTGGCCGAGTTCGCGTTGCACCGCGGGCTGCCGTTGCACGTGGTGTTGACCAAGGCCGACAAGCTCGGTCACGGCAAGCGCATGGAGGCGGTTCGCAGCGTGCGCGACGCCCTGGGCGGCGTCGCCACGGTGCAGGTCTTTTCCGCGACCACGGGCCTGGGACTCGAAGAACTCGAGCACGTCCTGGCCGCCTGGTTCCAGGTCATGCCGGGCTGATCCGGCATGGCCTGTTCCGGTCAGGCTGCGCTTTCAGCCCGGATACCCATACTCGTAGCGCGCCTGGCGACGCAGTTGGCGCAATTCCTTCGCGCGCTTTCGGGCTTCGCGCTCGATCTCCCATGGATCGGCCCGGAGCGCCCAGTTGAAGTGGCGCTGAAAGTCGACCGACCAGCGTGGATGGTCCGAGTAGTAGCCAAGATCGCACGCTTCCTGGGCCTGTCTTGTGGCCGTTGCCGCGTAGCGCCGGGCATTGTCGTAATGGTGCTGGCGGTATTCGGCGTCTCTATGGCGCGATGGACGATGAGCCGATCCCTGGCGATATCCGCCATCTCGATGTCGAGTCGCCGAACCGGTGTCGTAATTCCCGGCATGGCTGGCGCTGTATCCGCTGTTCTGGCTATTGGCGCGGTCGACCAGCAATTCGGCCCGGGAAGGTCCGGCCTGCGACTGATGGCTGACCAGAAGCAAAGCGGTGGTTGCGGCGGCGATCTGGATGTATTTCATGACAGTGGCCCTTTTCTGGGGTTTGCATTCGAGTTGCCCTGAAACGATCCGACGCGGAGTGTGGTTCGTCGGACCGTCCCGGGGCTGAGGCCAGATTGCCTGCAAGCGGCTAAACGGTTCCTGAATTGACGGTTCAGCAATCGTTCAATTCAGATATCTTCCGACATTGGCGGCGGCTCCCCGGCATCACGGTTCCACCGGCGGCAATGGACGCTTCCGATAGCGTGCCCGAAGCGTCACCCAGAGCACCCCGCCAATGACCATTGCGCCGCCTGCAAGCAGCCTTGCGCCGGGCTGGTCGTCCCTCAGCAATACGCCTAGAACCACAGCCAGCACAGGTACGAGCAACAGGAACGGGGTAACGACGTTGACCTCGTGGCGCTGGATCAGCCAGTAGAAAGTGCCGTGCCCGATGATCGATGCGCCGATGGCCGAATAAAGGATCGCGGGAAGCGCCGGTGAGGACCAGCCCGTGGTCGCAAGCGCCTCGATCGGCGATTCGAGCAGAAACGTCAGCCCGACCAGTGGGATCAGCGACAGAAGCGCATTCCAGGCCTGGAAGCTGAATAGCCCGACGCCCCGCACACGGCGCATGAAGATCGTCCCGAGACCGAGAAAGAATGCCGAGACCAGCACCATGGCCAGCACGTCCAGTTGCGCAAGCACGACGGGATCCAGTCCAACCACCAGCACGCCGCCGAATGCCAGTCCGATGCCGCTGAGGGTCCGCCAGCCGATGCGCTCGCCGAGAATCAGCACTGCAAGAATCGTCGACAGCGGCACATACACCTGCATCAGGATCGCGACCGAAGACACGTCGGCCGAGCGCGCCAGCGCCATGAACACCAGAGAAAAATGCAAAGCGCCCATGCACCAGCAGGCGGCCAGCAGATTGATCCATTGCCCGGCTTGTGGCCGCCGGAGGAATGGAAACAGCAACGCCAGCACGGTGGCAAACCGCAAGGCCGTGGTGAGCATGGGTGGCAGGTGATCGACGGCGATTGCCGAGGCCACGAAGTTGCCCGCCCAGATGAAGCAGATGAAAAGAAGGGCGGCACGGTGTGAAATGGGCATTGCAAAACTTGGGCGGGAGGAACAGGCAGTCTATTGTCCGCTTTTTGCGGCCGTCGCATCGGCCGGAAGGTGACGAAAACGGCGTCGATTCTGACCAATATCGTCACTTCAGCCCCTTGTGCCAGAACCCGTAAAGCGACTTCTTCCCCAGTAAATCAAGGCTTTCCGACTTTTTCCGGCAGATTTGGCATGCAGGTTGCATCTTCAATGGCGAAGCAGGATCAAGACCGAACCAGGAATGTACGGATGTTTGATTCGGAAACAAGGAATTACGAGGAGAACGACATGGATCTGAGCAATATCGATTCAGCAAATTTCGATGCCATGGTCGCCGAAGAAGCGATCCTGGACTGGCTGGTCAATCTCGAGTCGGATGATACCGATTACGAACTGGCTGAAAGCGACGACCTGTTCGAAGAACCGGTTCGCGTGGCCAACTGATTCCCGGGGAAGGGGAACCTGAAAGCGGCCGCATGAAGGGGTTCAATACGGCCGCACGCCTGGAACCTGACTACAGGGACTAGGAAGACACGCACCCGTTCTCCCACGGGTGCGTTTTTTTTGCTTTTCAATTTTATCTTTCGACTTCCAGAGTCAGCTTTGCCGCGTTATGGTGGGGGCACCGGCCCGGGTGCAGCGTCTTTCGATTCCAACTTCAACATCAAAAGCCGTTTCGCCCCGCAGTGATGCGGGCACCTTGGCCGGGTGCGGCGGCCTTTGAATCAAATCCAACTTCTAAAACCATTTCGCCA
>CAYYZR010000110.1:0-7935 GCA_964476005.1 uncultured Halomonas sp. | reverse complement strand
GCGGCGGCCTGAGGCAAGGAATCACAATGAGCGTATTGGTCAACAAGAAAACCCGCGTCATCTGTCAGGGCTTCACCGGCTCGCAGGGGACCTTCCATTCCGAACAGGCGATCGAATACGGTACCCGCATGGTCGGCGGCGTCACGCCGGGCAAGGGCGGATCCGAACATCTGGGCCTGCCGGTATTCAATACGGTCGAAGAGGCCGTCGAAGAAACCGGCGCCGACGCGTCGATGATCTTCGTACCGCCGCCGTTTGCAGCCGACGCGATCCTGGAGGCGGCCGACGCCGGCATCCGGGTCATCGTCACGATTACCGAAGGCATTCCGGTGCTTGACATGATGCGTGTCAAGGCGGCACTCAAGGACTATGAAGACGTGACGCTGATCGGACCGAACTGTCCCGGCATCATCACGCCTGACGCGTGCAAGATCGGCATCATGCCCGGCAGCATCCACAAACCCGGGAAGGTCGGCGTGGTTTCGCGTTCCGGCACTCTGACCTACGAGGCTGTATTCCAGACCACCAATGCCGGCCTCGGCCAGACCACCTGCATCGGCATCGGCGGCGATCCGATCAATGGGATGAGCTTCGTCGACTGTCTCGACCTGTTCCAGCAGGATCCGGAAACCGAAGGCATCATCATGGTCGGCGAGATCGGCGGTTCGGCCGAAGAGCAGGCCGCCGAATTCATCGCCGACCAGGTCGACAAGCCGGTGGTGGCCTATATTGCCGGCGTCACTGCGCCGCCGGGCAAGCGCATGGGCCATGCCGGGGCCATCATTGCCGGTGGCAAGGGCACGGCCGACGCCAAGTACGCGGCGCTCGAAGAGGCCGGTGTGACCACGGTGCGGTCCCCGGTGGAGCTTGGCTCGGCGATTGCCGATCTGTTGAAGTAGGGCGTCCTGCCGAACGGGCAGGTGACCAGTCAGTCATCCCGGCGCCAGGGCAGCCTGGCGCCGGGCCGGGCCCGAGCCAATGGCCGCGAAATGTGCATCGGACCCGAGTGACGCGGGGCATGCAGTCAGGCCCCGCCACCGGTGCAAGTACACCAGCTGCGCATAGCTTCAGATCACCATCGGAAGTGTAGTGGTCCTCGCCGGTACCCGAACCGTTTGGGAGGCACGCCCTCGAAGCGTGCCCCGAATCGCGCGCAGAACATTGTCCGGCTGGGCCGCGTGGTGGTCAATGGCGGCCGGGCGGCGCCGGTCGGTTTTGCGGTCTCGTACTTTCGGCACTTGAATGATCTGTGGGTTCGAGCGAGAGTTCAGTCATGAACCTGAATCAAAATGAAAACACGGAATTTGCGAACCCGCCGATAACGCGAGAAGCTTTGCCCGACTATCAGGACGCGATATTCGAATCAGTGGCGTCGGGTTTCAGACGTTATACGCTTGTCTCGACTCTCATCTTCCTGTTACCGTTGATCCTGGCTGCAGCGGGTTTGTGGGCCGTTCCGTTCATTCCTCTGGCGCATTGGAAAATTCTGGCTGTCGCCGGAACGTTGCTGGTTCCGCTGGCCCTGGTCGGGGTCTATCGATGGATCGATGCCGGTTACCGGGGATGGGCGCTTCGCCGGCACGACATCATTGCCCGGGCGGGCGTGTTCTGGCGCAGCATCACGGCGCTGCCGGTCGCCCGGATCCAGCATGTCGAAACCACGCACGGCCCGCTGGAGCGGGCGCATGGGCTGGCGCGTCTCAAGCTGTATACCGCGGGCGGACTGACGGCCGATCTGGTCTTGATCGGATTGGACCGAGATACGGCTGATCGGCTGCGCGAACATCTGGTCGAACAGATCAGAAGGCGGGACGCGGAGTCCGATTCGACGTCCGATGAGTGAAATGCAATCGTCCTGGAAAGCGCTTCCGGTTTCGGCGATCGGCGCGCTTTACATCAACGGCATCCAGCGCTTTGTTCGCGAAAACCTGATCGCCTTTTTCGGTGCCGGCACCGGCTTTGCCGTGAGCGATTCTCTGGGTTGGCGGGAGTTTGGCCTGGGTGCCGGGCTTGTGCTTCTGGCGGGCCTGCTGATTGCGATGATCTATCACCGTCGTTTCCGGTATCGGGTGGACGAGGATTCCGTGCGCGTCCGAAAAGGATTGTTCGAACAGCAGGAGCTCAAGGTCCGATTCCAGCGCGTGCAGAATGTCGGATTCAGCCAGCCGATCTATCTGAGACCGTTGGGTCTGATCCGGGTGACGTTGGAAACCCCGGGTGCAGCGCAGACCGAAGTGAGTCTGCCGGGGATCGCGTCCGGCGAAGCGACGGCGCTTCGCGATCTGATTTCGGGCGCAACCGGCCGTCGGACGGAGTCGGAGGCTTCGACGGAGGCATGCGACGATGAGCCGGCGAACGCCGAGCCGACGGCGGCGTTCACGGCAAGCGCTGCGGACCTGTTCAAGTACGGGATGACATCGAACCAGATATGGATTCTGCTGGCCATTTTTGGTGCACCGGCATCCAGCTGGATCGAGTCCCGGGTATCGAGCTGGATCGAGCAGCTCGGCACCAGCGGACTGCTGGATATGGAGATGCTCAGGGGAGCGTCGCTGATGCTCGCCTTGTTTGTCGGCCTCCTGATCGTTTCGGTCGCGCTGCTGCTGATGGCAGTGTCCGGTCTGCTCGCGATCGTCCGGTTCAGCGGGTATCGCCTCGTCAGGGAGACTGATCGCTTCAAGTCCCGCTTCGGCCTGCTTGACGTGCGCGAAAAATCATTGAAGCTATCCAAGCTCCACGGGATCCAGACGGTGCAGACGGTCGTGGGGCGGATGCTTGGTCAGTGGCACGCGATAGGCCATCAGACCGGCGCTGTACAGCTGGAACAGGCGATGAACAACGAGCGCCGGTTTCTGATACCCGGGATCGACGAAGATCGGCTCGAGAGCGTTGTAGACACCCTCAGGGGGCGCGCGTGGGACGTTCCGGCGTGGCAAGGCATTCACCGGCGCTTTCGGTCGATGCTCTGGGGGCGAGTCAGTCTTGCGCTGATCCTTGCGGCACTTCTGGTCTGGCTGCTGTTGCCGGGCCACGTGGCATGGCCGCCGCTGGCGATACTTGGATTAAACCTGCTGCTCCTCGGCTCGATTCACCTTCACTGGCGGCGCTGGGGCTATGCATTGGACGGCGAACGAATGCGTATCCGCAGCGGCCTCATCGGCCAGAAGATTGTTGAATTCGACCTGGCGCGGTGTCAGCAGGTTGCAATCAATACCAGCCCGTATCAGCGCCGGCATAAACTGGCTTCGCTGGCCATCCGCCTTCCGCACGGCGAGCAGACGATTCCTTATCTGCCGCAGCCGGTTGCCGTCGAGATTGTCAATCTCCTTCTTTACCGCGCCGAGAACTCGCCACAGCACACGCTTTGAGGCGCTGCTGAGCGAAACGGAGTCAGGCGGCTGCGTCGATACCGAGCACCAACTTTTCGAGACGGTGCGGGTCGTGGATTCGGATGTCCCGGTTGGTCGAACTGGCGATGCCGTCCTGCCGAAATGCCCGCAGGCATCTCGACAGTGTTTCGGGTTGCAGCGAAAGATAACTGGCGATGTACTTCTTGCTGGAATTCAGCCGGAATGAGCTTTTCTTGCCGTTGCGCTGGTACTCGTTGAGCAGAAACGACGCAACGCGAAAGTTCGCCTTGTCCACCGACAGCAGTTCCACATGGTCGATGAGGTCATCGACCCGTCGCACGAGTGCATCGACGAGCTGCGTTCTTGCTCGCTGCGAGCGATGGAATACCCTGGTGACCACGTCGGAGTCAACCGAGAGCACTTCGCTGTCGGTGATCGCGGTCGCATTGAGCGGGCGGCAGCGTTCGGATTTGAGTGAAATCGTGTCGCACAGGCCTTCGCCGGCGTGGGCGATCATGAAGATCTTTTCCGATCCGGCTCGAGTCAGTCTGAACAGCTTCAGTTGTCCGGAGAGACAGAAATAACTGCGCCGGACGGCATCGTTCTGCCTGAACAGTACTTCCTTGCCCTTGAGCGAGATGGTCCAGGCGTTGTGCCTGATTTCTTCGATCAACTCCTCAGGCAGCTCGCTGAATAATGCGAACTGTCGAATCTGCTCGTGCGGAACCAGTTTTCGTTCAAGCATTGGGACACGTTTCCTTGAATCGATCTGCAGAGTCAAAGGCGGAAGACGCGATCGTCTTCGCCATACAGTCAGTGTTCAAGGACAGTATGCGCTGAGGGCGCTGTGATACATTGACGTGAATCAATCCTCGAAGCAAGCGTAACCCGCTGGAATAAATCACATTTGTGAAGGTTCAGGCGCTACCGCAGACGCCTTGTCGGGACCGCGCATCGCATGGAGAAACCCGAAGCCGCATGATGCGACTCGGGTTCAGAGGATTATTCGATGACTTCGTCGATCATTATCCCGAGTCGATCCGTTTCGTTGACCGTGACAGGCCCCGACTGACCCTGAAGGTCGCCGGTCGAAGCGATCGCGTTCCCGGTACGACTGATCCGCGCCGAGATCTGCACTTGTGGAAAGGTGCTCAGTGACAAACCCTGGGCCATCGAATCGCTGTCGCTGAGGACGACCGTCATGGGTAAATCCGATGCAGACAGGCGCTTGACCGCAAGCGGAGCGGGTGGCCCGTTGACGGCGCGTGCAAATACAAATACGGTTTCCGAACCATTCAGCCTTCCAGCCAATGAGGGATCGACTGTGACTTCGACCTGGATACTTGCACCGTCTTGCTGTTCATCGGCGGCCGGATTGCCGGCGGGCGACGGAGCGGGTGCGTTGCGCGGCGGCGGCATTGCGGCGTGCGGATTGACCATCGCAGTCGCTGCCGGCTGTTCGGCGGGTTCGGGTGCCGGGGCGCCGGTGATCTCCGCGATCTGTTCGCTGACCCGCTGCCGTACACTGCCCTCGGGCAACTGGTCGCGCAGGCGCGTCCAGAGGACAAGCGCACGTTGCTGATCGCCGTCGTGAAATGCACCCAGTCCGGCCAGCCACAAGGCCTTCTGGTTATCGCGGTTGTCGGCAAGCACCGAATCGAGCAATGCCTGACTTTCTGCGGGCAACTGGGCCCGACTGGACGCGTAAAGCAGCGTCTCGGCAAGCTCGACCCGGGCAAACTCGTTGTCGGGTTCGATGTAGATCACGCGTCTGAATGCCCCCTCGGACGCTGGATATTGCTGCAGCTGCTTCCAGATCATGCCGAGTTGATTCCAGGCGTCGATGTCCTCGGGTTCGTTGCGAACGCGCGACGTAAGTTCGCCGAGGATCTGACGCAGTTCTCCGTTGGGGCCTGGCTCCGGATCGATGCCGTCGGGCCTGCCGACCTGGCTGTAAAAGAAGAGCGTCAGCAGAGGCACCGACACGACAAGCAGCCCGGCCAGACCGCGAGGCGAAATGGCCGAGCCGGACGCATCGGCCTGCTCCAACTCGAGCTTCGCGAGACGCTTTCGGTAATCCGACGGATCCAGGTCTTCGCGCAGCTCTTCGAGCGCGCGTCGGCGGCGCGCCAGTCGGGAGCCGGCGGACCCGCCGCGGAGAATGGGTAGAAGGGTGAACAGCAGTGCAAGCAAAATCAGCACCACGGTGCCCACCAGGAACAGGGGCGAAGACAGAATCTCGGACAAGAGTGCTCTCCTTGGAATCTCGGTGTCGAAAGGCGTGGGCGGGTGTGTCGCCCGGCGCGTGATTGGCGATCAGCTGGAAATGGCCAGGCTTGCCGGCATCACGCGCTCTGCTGCTGTTCTGCAAGCATTCGGCGACGGCGGCGAATCATCACGGCGCCGGTGATCAACCCGATGAGCAACAGCGCGATCGGCCCGTACCACAGGATCAGCGTATGGCCGGCCAGCGGTGGGTTGTACAGGACGAAATCGCCGTATCTATCCCGCATGTACTGTCGAATCTCGAAATCCGAACGGCCGTCCATGATCTGTTGATAGACCTGCTCCCGCAGGTCCGCCGCGAGCGGTGCGTTGGAACTCTCCAGTGGTTCGTTCTGACACACCGTGCAGCGGATTTCGCCGATCAGCGCCCGATACCGGGTCTCCTGCACTTCGGTGCGGAAAAAACGCGGCTCGATCGCGCTTTCGGCCGCAACCAGCGAACTCAGGCAAAGCGCCAGAATCATCAGTGTCTTTTGCATGTCAGGTCTCTGCTTCCGTTTTGAGCTTGCGTATCCGGGCGATCAGGTCGTCGTAGGACTGCGCGGTCACCGGGCCGATATGTTTGTGACGGATTGTCCCGGTGTGATCGATCAAGAACGTTTCAGGGGCGCCGTACACGCCAAGATCGATACCGAAATTTCCCGGATTGTCGAACAGGTGGAAGTCCCATGCATCGCCGAACTGTGACAGCCAGCGCAGGGCGTCGGCACGTTCGTCCTTCCAGTTCAGGCCGACCAGCGGTACCTCGATCTCGCGACCCATGCGCGTGATCAGCGGATGCTCGACGCGACACGAGGGGCACCAGCTGCCCCACACGTTGATCACGAACGGCTGGCCGAGCAGGTCGGCGCGCGCGATGCGCCTCTGCTCGTCATGCAGCGACGGCAGGCTGAAATCCGGGACCGGCTTTCCGATCAGCGGACTGTCGATGACCTGGCGTTGATCGGCCGTCTGCAGGCCGGCCAGCAGCAGGATGACAAGCGCGACGAAAACGCCAAGCGGCAAAAGCATTCTGCTCATGTGGCCGCTGCTCCGGCGGTGCTGGCGGAGGCCGTGGACGATGTGGCTTCAGTCGATTCCGTGCGACGCCTGATCCAGTAACGGCGATCGGTTGCCGCGAACAAACCGCCGATCAGCATGAAGACCGCACCGCCCCATATCCAGCGGATGAACGGCTTGATGTGGATACGTACCGACCAGGCGCCCTGATTGCCCAGCGGTTCGCCCAGTGCAACGTAGAGATCGCGCGTGAATCCGGGTCTGAGTTCGATCTGTGACATGACCTGGCCCGAGCGGTAGTAACGGCGCTTCTGCGGCGTCATCAGCAGAATTTCCTCGCCCTTCCTGAGGACACTGATGCTGGCCTCTTCGGCCGCCCAGTTGGGGCCCTTGACCGTCCTGACTTCGTTCAGGCGAAAGACCAGTCCGGCGGCCTGCACTTCCTCGCCGGGCTCCATGCGCAAATCCTTCTCGAAGGTCGTCGATTCGACCATCGCCACACCGATCACGAACACACCGACGCCGAAATGCGCGAGCGTCATGCCCCATTGCCCACGCGTCAGTCGACCGCTGGACTGTCGTCGCTGGCGCATGACGAAAGCCACTGCGCCGGCCATGACCCACAGGCCTCCGATCCACCCGGCGATTGCCCTGAGATTCCACGACCCCAGTAGCGCGGTGATGATCAACGCCAGAACCACGGCGGCAATCGCTGCCGATAGAAGCGGTCGGGCAGCGCGTGCGAACTCGTCTTTCTGCCAACGCGACATTGGGCCCAGCGGCAGCAGCAGAACGATCGGCGTCATCAGCAATACGAACATCGCGCCGAAGTAGGGCGGGCCCACCGAAACCTGGCCCCAGCCCATGAAGTCGATGATCAGCGGGTAAAGCGTTCCGATCAGGACCATGGCTGCGGACACGATGAAGAAGATGTTGTTCAGCAGCAGCGCCGACTCACGGCTGACCACGTCGAAGCCCTCGCCGGTGGCGATGCGCGGCGCACGGAGCGCATAAAGCAGTAGCGCACCGCCGGTGACGACCCCCAGAAAGACCAGGATGAAAAGACCACGCTCGGGGTCGTTGGCGAATGCATGCACTGAAGTCAGTACACCCGAGCGGACCAGAAACGTCCCCAGCAGCGACAGCGAGAATGCCGAGATGGAAAGCAGGATTGTCCAGGCTGGAAACGCGCCCCGTTTTTCGGTCACGGCCTGGGAATGGATCAGCGCCGTGCCGACCAGCCAGGGCATGAACGAGGCGTTCTCGACCGGATCCCAGAACCACCAGCCGCCCCAGCCGA
>CAYYZR010000109.1:0-7966 GCA_964476005.1 uncultured Halomonas sp. | reverse complement strand
TCACCGGCGGCTCCTCGGGCATCGGCAAGGCGACCGCGCTGATGATGGCCGAGGCCGGCGCCAAGGTTATTGTCGTTGCGCGCAAGGAATCGGAGCTGGCGGAAACGAAGAAGGAAATCGAATCCATAGGCGGTACGGCGTTCACGTACAGCTGCGACCTGGCCGATTATTCGGCCGCCGACAAGCTTTGTGCGCAGGTACTTGCCGATCACGGTGCGGTCGACGTACTGGTCAACAACGCCGGGCGATCGATACGTCGGTCGATCAACCTGTCCTATGACCGCTTTCACGATTTCGAGCGCTGCATGCAGCTCAACTATTTCGGTTCGTTGAAAATGATCCTGGGCCTGCTGCCGGCGATGGAGGAGCGCCGCAGCGGACACATCATCAACATTTCGTCGATCGGCGTATTGACGAACGCACCCAGGTTCTCGGCCTACGTTGCGTCCAAGGCGGCGCTGGATGCGTTCTCGCGCTGTGCGGCGGCGGAGTTCAACGATACCGGCGTGGCGTTCACCACGATCAACATGCCGCTGGTGCGCACGCCGATGATCGCGCCGACCAAGATCTACGAGTCCGTGCCCACGATTACGCCCGAGGATGCGGCCGACATGGTCAAGCAGGCGGTCATATACAGGCCGCAGCGCATCGCGACCCGGCTGGGCATTTTTGGCCAGGTGTTGCACGGTGTGGCGCCGAAGATTTCGGAGATCGTGATGAATTCGGCCTACCGGATGTTCCCCGATTCTGCCGCGGCGCGCGGCGAGCGCCCGGAAAAAGGCGAGAGCAGGGCGACTCAGGAGCAGATGGCGTTCGCCAGCCTGATGCGCGGCATTCACTGGTAAGCCGCGGCGTCGGCAACCCCAGGGTCCGGTTCTCGCGCCTCGGCGTATCAGCGCCGAATGCGAGGCAGACCGCCCGACCGTGAAAGCAGCGTGCGCCGGCGGTCGGGTCCGTCTTGGGTCGCGGCTTCCTCGCGCTGCGCTTCCCGTCTCGGGTCGGTCGATGTGGGCCCTCCGCTGCCGATTCCACGGTCAGCGACAGGGCCGATGATCGTTCGATAGCGAATTTCCTCGCTGGCCGCTCGCCGCTGCCGGGCCTGTTCCGTCCTTTGCGCCAACCGTGCGGCGCGTTCGCGACGCGCCGACAGTGCTGCCTTGCGCTGGTCGACGAACGCCTTGTTGCGTTCGGCGATTTCGTCAAGACCTTCGGCGGCACCGATCACGCTTATTCCGTCCCGTACCTGGTGAAGTTCGGCATCTTCGGAACAGGGAATGTCGGAGAAAACCGTTGTGCCTGCGCTCTCGCAGCGGTAGATCTGGGCCGAAACCGGAGCAGCCGAAAGCATGCAGGCGACCAAGGCCGCCAGGGCCGCGATGATCGGTGCAGTCCCCGTCGGGTCGTTGCTCATCCGATGCCTGGACCGTGCCACCGACAGGCGCGATCAGAAACGGGCTTCGCGGGCCAGCCCGCGGGCGTCGGTTCCGACGTGCGGTTCCAGGCGCTGGAGAATTTGTCGAACCACGTCGCTGGCTTCGTGCTTGTGGCGTCCGGATGGGGTAGCGCTGGAGCCGATCCATTCGGCAAGTCCACGATCCACCAGCTCGCTTTGCCAGTCTGACAGCCCACTCGGTGGCAGAATCCAGCCCCGCTCTACCAGGCGGGCGCAAATGTAGGTGATGCCCTGCTGGGGCCGAATGCTGCCGCGCTTGTTGTAGCTTGGCCGGAAGGCGCGTTCGGCGACTTTGGCCGAGAATCTGCGCCATGCCCCGGAACGCCCCAGCCATGGCACCAGGTAGACCGGTTTCGGGCTGGCCAGCGCATCCTGAAGCACGCCGGGCGTACCGCCGGCAATCAGCAGCGCGCCGGCATGCTCCAGCGCAAGACCATAAGGATTGTGGTTGTCCTCGCGCTGCCATGAATAGACGTCCGCGTCATCGCCGGCGTGCTTTCTCAACCAGTCTCCGGCGTCGGCAGAGTGACGCGTGGTCACGATCAGAAGCCGCGAATTGCGGCGTCGAGCCCATTCGACTGCCTCGGCCAGCAAGGACTGGCATTCGGCTATGGTCCAGTTGCCGCGTGGATTGCGTCCGATGATCAGTGCGCTCTTGCGCGGCCGCTGCAGCCATGCTTGCCACTTGCCACTTTCGACCGTCGGCTGCCACTCGTCGCGGTGGCCGAAGCCCAGAAGGCTGGTGACCCTGTGCGGGTGCGGCGGCAGGCCGTGATGCTGCATGCTGACTGCCACCCCGGCATGCTCGGGGACTGATCCGGCGTGGCGGCCGATCAGGACCAGCGCCGGCGGCTGCAGGCTGCGTGCGGCGGCCCGCCGTGCGGCGCGCGTGGCCAGGGTGCCCGAAGCGACCAGGATCGCAGGCGGATTATGCGGATCGAGCAGCTTGCGTGCGTTCACCGCGCGGAAAAACGCGGCGATCTGCCCGCCGGGCATGCCGGTGCGCACCAGTTCGCGCCCGGTGGCACGCGCAAGCTCGGTTCCGACCGCCTCGGCCTTGCTGCGCACGCGGGCTCGAGGGCCGGCCAGGACCGCGATCGGTCCGGGCGGCAGTGGGCCACCCCGCAGCACCCGCCGGGATGTGCCAACGCGGCGCGTCAGGCGCCAGTTAGTGCCGGGGTTGAGGCGCTCGGCAAGGTGCAGTTGTTCGATCCAGAAATGCAGGCTGCGGCGTGGTCTGCCGCGGCGAATCCAGATCGGCTCGTGCAGCTCGATTTCGAGTTCGTCGCTTAGCGAAAACAGTCTGTCCAGCACCCAGGGCAGGTCGGCGTCGGGCACGTTCTCGAGCAGCCCGGCAATGCTGCGGGTTCGAGCATGCTGGTCGGGGTCGGGTCGTGCGCCCAGAAGCGCGGTGATCTCAGGCCCATCGCGTCGCGCCGAAAGCGCCAGCGCGGTGTCGGGCCAGCCGGCCGAGGGGCGCATGGCCGAGACCGGCAGAAAGTGTGCGTTGTCGGCCTCGCGCTCGAGATCGAACCAAAGCGAACCGGTCGGATTGTCCTGGTAGACGAACCATTCCGGGAACGGTCGCCATGGCTGGGTGTGCAGCGTCGTGAAGTGGACGCAGGCCGATTCACCGGGAACGTACTCCTTGTCGCGAGCGTTGTACCGCCCGTCCATCTGACCCCACAGCCCCGCGGCGCGGGCGCGCGCCTCGATCCGTTTGCGAGTGGTCTTGACCACGGCATCGCGATTCCAGACGCCGGACATCTTCTGACAGTCGATCAGCATCACCGATGTATCGTGGTCGTTTATGGAAAGAAATCCCGCGTTGCCCAGTTCGCGGTCGAAAAGCTCGGCCGGGTCGGTCAGCCAGACCTGGTCGACGTCGTTGTAGATCGCCCGGCCCCGGTAGTCGCAGAAATGCGGGATGGCGAAGCGGTAATTGGTGAATCCGGTGATCCAGAAACCGCTGACATAGCCCTTGAGCCCCTTGAGCAGGTGGATTTCATAGATGCGGCTGGGATCGCGATGCTTTTCGATCGACCAGATGAACACGCGCTCGGCGCGGAACTGGCGACGCTCGGAGCCGAGAAATATCCGCACCGGCGGCTTGTCGCTGGGCCGGTGGCCCGGACGCACGCCGAGGATGATCTTTTCGGGTCGCCGGCGGGTTGCAGGCGTCATGATCGGATCGATGAAGGGGGTCAGGCCGCGAACGATTCTTTGCGCGATCAGGGGCATGGCGTTGGTTCTTCCTCGCTGTCAGGAGTCGAAATGATAGCGCTTCCAGCGCCGATGGTGCCATGCCCACAGCGCTGGATGTCGGATAATCTGGTTCTGCATGGATGCCAGCATCGCGTCCAGCATGGTGTCCGGGGTGTCGGCGACGAGCGGCGGATGCACCCTAAAGCGCCAATCGGGCGCGGCGGCCTCGGCGTGGATCGGCAAGACCGGGGCGCCGGTGCGCACCGCCAGGCTGGGTATGCCGCTGGGCATGCGCACGATCTTGCCCAGGAAGCGCCGGGGCGCACCTTCGCCCTTGTTGGCCTGGTCCATGAGCACGTACAGCATGCCGCCGGAAGCCAGAATCTTCAGCATCTGGCGAAAGCTGCGCGTGGGATTTTCGCGATCCAGCGGCACCGGCACGCAGCCGGCCCGCTGGAGGCTCTGGCCCAGCAGACCCGGCGGCAGGCGCCGCGGGTCGCGGAATACCACGTGCACAGGGAATCCGGCCCGCGCCAGGCTGGCGGCCATCAGGATGCCGTTGCCCATGTGCATGCCCAGCAGGATGGCGCCGCGACCGCCCGTGGTCGCGTCTTCGAGACGCGCCATGTTCTCGATACGCACTGTATCGACCAGTGCTTCCGGATCGCAGTCCGGGTGGGCCAGCGCCAGGGTCTCGAATACAGCGCGGTCATTGTCGCGAAAAGCCTGGTGCAGCACAGCGCCGGCTTCGCGAGGCGAAATGTCGATTACCCGGGCGATATCCCGCCGAAGTCTTGCGTTGAAAGGCCAGGTCGCCCAGTAGTGCATGTGTCCGATCAGCCGGCCGATGCGCCTGATCCGGCCCGGACCGCCCCGGCTTGCAAATCCGCTGAGCGCAATGGCGAGGCGGCTGGCGATGGTTCGCCGGATGCGGCGCAGCGGGCGAGCGCTCATGATGCCGCTTCGATCCGCCCGTCGGACACGCGGTAGATCCGGTCGGCCAGCTTCAGCATGCCCGGCTGGTGGGTCACCGCGAGCATCGTCAATTCGCCCTTCAGGTGTCCGATCGTCGCCAGCACCGCCTGTTCCGAGGCATGGTCGAGATTGCTGGTGGCCTCGTCGAGGATCAGCAGCCGGGGCTGGTGGACCAGCGCGCGGGCGATCGCGAGTCGCTGGCGCTGCCCGCCTGACAGCCGCCCACCGCGCTCGCCCACGGCAGCATCCAGGCCGCCGTTCATCTGTTCGACGAAGCTCAGCGCATCGGCCTTCTGCAGCGCGCGCTCGGCGTCCCGGCGGCTCAGGTCGGGCGCGCCCAGGGTGATGTTGTTGAATACCGAATCGTTGACCAGCAGCGCTTCCTGCGGCACGTAGCCGATGCTGCGGCGCCAGAGCCGGTGGTCGATCCGGTTGAGGTCGACTCCGTCGATCAGCACCTGTCCGCTGTCCGGGCGCAGCAGGCCGGCGACGAGATCGATCAAGGTGGTCTTGCCCGAACCCGACGGGCCGGTGATCACGGTCAGCCGGCCGACCGGAATCTCCAGCGACTGGCTGTCGAACACCGGGTGCTCGGGATGGGCGAAGCCGACCGACTCGAAACGAATGCCCTGCTCGAGATGCGGTTCGAGTTCGCCGCGCGGCGGTTCGCGCTCTTCGCGGGCCTCTTCGATGGCTTCGTTGAGAGACCAGAACGCGCTTTCGGATATCGCCATGTGCTGCCAGGCGCGCTGGGCCTTGGACAGCAGCGTGACCACCCGCGCGAGCAGGAATATCAGCACCATGGCCGCCGACAGCGTCATGTCGATCACCGCCAGCATGATCACCAGCCCGATCGCGGCCAGGATGACCAGCATGGCTTCCTGCAGCGCCTTCATGGCTTCCTTGGAGAACACCTGCTTGCGAAGCGACTTGTTCAACTGCTCGGTCTGCCCCGAGATCAGCGTGTCGAAGCGGTCTTCGCGCGCCATTGCCTTCAACGGCTTGATCGCGGCCAGCTGGTCGGTCATCACCGACAGGATCATCTTGAGCAGGCCGGTCTGGCGGCGGCCCGCCTTGCCGGCGATGCGCACCAGGATATTGAGACCGCCCAGTACGAGCGCGGCGAGCAGCAGCGCGCCCAGCGTCACTTTCCAGGAAATCATCAGCGCAAGCGCGCTGTAGACGACAGCCGTGATCAGCTGCGCCGACATGATGGCGCCCTGCAGGTAACCCTCGGAGGCGCGCTGGGCTTCGGTCGCCATCGCGTTGGCCAGGCTGCCGACCGACTTGGACAGGTAGTAGCGCCAGCGGCTGGCCGCGACCGCCCGCACCAGGTCCAGCCTCAGGTCGGTCGCCACCTGGGCGACCGCGTAGCCGACCTGGCGGTTGGCCAGCAGCACCACCAGCGTCTTGCCGAGGATGAGGAAGATCCCAAGCGCAAGAAGCCAGGGCAGGGTGGGCTCGATGCCGACGGCGCCGAATGCGGCATTGATCAATTGTTCCGGCAGCGACGGGTCCGCGGTGTCGGAAAGCACCGCGTCGGATTCGCCGCCGAGCTGGCTGGACAGCGAAATCATCGACAGCAGCGTCGACAGGCCCAGCCCGTCCAGCAGGCTGGCCATCAGCAGCGCCAGCAGTACCACCGCGCTGCGTGCCGGATAGCGGCGGAACAGGCTGACCAGCATTTCCGGGGTACCGCGGTCGATGCCCGAATCGGTCCCGGGCCGGCTCATCCGAGCGCTCCGCTGCGCCACATGCGGAACAGCAGTTTCCACGACGCCAGCCGGGGATGCCGGCGCATGCTGTCGGTCACTTCGACCTTGATGCCGCTGTGGCGCTCGATCTTCCAGCTGAGATAGTCGACCCCGTTGGCGAACGTGCCGGCGGCCTTGAGCAGTCGCAGCACGTTCAGCAACTTGCTCCAGCCGCGACGAAGTCCCCAGCGCAGCCGTCCCGCCATTTGCCGGCCGCGCGGCAATTCGACCCGAAACGCACCATCGTCGGCCGACACACCGGCCAGCGGCGGCAGCAGGGCCTGGCTGAGCCGGTTCCAGAACGCCGGATCCCGGTCAATCAGCCCTTCGGCGGCGCCGGGCGGCTCCGGGCGCAGTTCGCAGCGATATGTCGCGGACACCGCACGTACCCAGAAGCCCGTCGCGGTGAGAGTTTCGTTGCCCAGCGCCAGCGCCTGACGTGCGAAATGCGCCGCGGCGCGGGCCCGACCTTCAGCCACCCGGTCCGCGGCCTGCGCGTCGGCGGACCAGACCAGCCGGCAGGGCTGGCTGAAGCGGGCCCAGAAATAGCCGTCCAGGCCGCCGGCGGTGCGGCGCTCGAACGTCGCTTCGGAGACGATGATGTACTTGCAGCGCACGCGGGCCTTCTCCGGACCGGCTTCCAGGTAGTAGACGTTCGGCGGCAGCAGGTGGTTGAACATCGCCGCGAGCCCGGCGCCGTGTACCGACCGGTAGTCGGCGACGATGGCCATCAGGTCGACCAGGCCGTCGCGGATATTGGCGTTTCGCCGCGTGGAACCGTAAAGCACCACAGCGCGAAGCGCGGGACCGCAGCGGGTTCGGATACCCTCGACCAGCGGCGCCAGGCCTTCAGGCGCATCTTCGGCGAGATCCTTCGCCATGTGTTCTTGCACCGGCGTCACGGGCGGAGGAACCGGAACACGGGGCCGGGCGAAATCTCCAGCGGATGGCGTTGGTCCAGGTCGAACTCCTGGCCATCCAGCGTGATGGCGCTTATGTTATTTATCACGATGTTATTGCAACGACCTGAAATATAGCCATTTTTTTCGTTCATTCCGGCGCTGAAACGACCGCGCGCGACCTTCGACAGGCGCAATGGTAGCCGTTTTGCGCCGGCCTGGATGGCCGTGATACGGAGCGGACCCTCGCCGCGCCGGGCATAGGGGTCGACCAGGCTGTGGTCGTGATTCAGCGAGCTGAGCATCAGAAAGCGGCAGTTGTGGTCGAGGCTGCCCAATCCGTCGGTTCGGATTTCAAGTCTGGGCAGTTCGAACCGATGCCGCCGCAGCGCCCAGCGCAGTCCGATCGAGAGTACGCCCGCGGTGGATGCGAGGTGTCGTCTGCGCAGCCAGTTGTCGCGCTCGGCCTGCCAGCGATGAACATAGCGGATCACTTCGTCGACCATCGCCCCGGCCATGAAGAACCCGTGCTGCTCGCCGATCGACGGATGCTCCAGCTTCAGGGTCGGACGATCGACCGGGTGCAGATGGTCGGCCGGTGTCGTGAGAATGCGCTCCAGCGTCTCGAGAAAATGGCTGCGCGTGCCGATGTCCTCGGCCACGTAGTTGGTGCGCCCGGC
>CAYYZR010000108.1:0-8032 GCA_964476005.1 uncultured Halomonas sp. | reverse complement strand
GTGGGCCCAGCGCTGGCCTTCGGTGAAGCGCGACAGGAAGCAGCCGGCCGTGATCGAGCCGGCCGGCATGCCGCCGACGTTCTTCATGTCGGCAAATGGTGTTTCGATCTGCTGCTGGTAGTCGTTCCACAGCGGCAGCCGCCAGGCGCGGTCGGCCGACTCGGTGCCGGCGCCCAGCAGTTCGCCGGCCAGTTCGTCGTCGTTGGTCATCACGGCGCTGGCGTGATGGCCCAGCGCCACGACGCAAGCCCCGGTCAGGGTGGCGATATCGACCATGACCTCGGGCTTCGATTCGCGCGCCGTCCAGGTCAGCGCATCGGCCAGGATCATGCGGCCCTCGGCGTCGGTGTTGTGGACTTCGACGGTCTTGCCGGACATCGTCTCGATGACATCGCCTGGACGATAGGCGTTGCCGTCGGGCATGTTCTCGACCGCGGCGATGACTGCATCGACGTTGATCGGCAGCTTCAGTCGGGCGACCGATTCGATGACCCCGATTGCTGTCGCTGCGCCGCACATGTCGAATTTCATCTGTTCCATCAGGTCGCGCGGCTTGATCGAGATGCCACCCGTATCGAAGGTCACGCCCTTGCCGACCAGCGCCGCCGGCGCCTGGCCGGCATCGCCGCCGCGCCAGCGCAGCCGGATCAAGCGCGGACGATTGGCGCTGCCCTGGGCGACCGCCAGCAACGAGCGCATGCCGAGGTTCTCCATCTGTGCGTCTTCCAGCACCTCGACTTCAAGACCTTCGACTTCGCGGGCCAGTCGTTCCGCGACCTCGGCCATATAAGCCGGCGTGCAGATATTGGGCGGCAGGTCACCCAACAGCCGGCAGCGGCGGATCCCGGCGGCGATTCGCGAAGCGGTCTCCAGGGCATCGTCCACACCTTCGGCTGCCGGGAATGCGACTCGCTCGGTGACGGGCGCGGCGTCGGCCTCGGCCTTCTTGGTTGCGGAGTAGACGTAATCGGCATGATCAAGGGCAAGCGCGGCCTGCGTCGTCTTCCAGGCCAGATCGCGGCCATTCAGCTCGGTCTGGCCCAGCAGGCAGACCGCCTCGGTTGCACGCGACTGGCGCAGCGCCACGCCGGCGCCCCTGGCCGAACGCACGAAGGTCGCATCCTCGAATCGGGCCGCCTTGCCGAGGCCGGTCACCAGCAACCGCCTGGCCTTGATGCCGCGCGGGTGATGAATCAGCAGCGTCTTGCCGGCGCCCAGCGACAATTCGCCCTCTTCGAACATTTCGGTCAGCAGTCCGTCGGTGGCCGCGTCGATCTCCGCCAGCTGCTCGCGTGCCGGCCGGTCGGAAAAAATGCCTACGACCAGGCAGCCGGTTTCGATTTCGCTCGCGGCCTGATCGGTTGCCTGGAACTTGATTGTCTGGATGTCCATGGGTGATTCCTTGGTCTGTTTTCATGGGTTGCTGGCGTGCGCTGCATGCCGGATGCGATCCAACCGAGCGGGGAATCCAGCCCGCGCACAAGGCCGGCAAGCGCAATGCACCGGCAACGTCTCGAGAATTCCTGGAAGAACTTGTGTCCAGAGATGGTTGCTGGGTCTCGCAACATTGTAACCTTGCCACTCATGAATGGACTGGCCCAGGGCATGCGGCGGCGCAACAAGCTCGCCGGCTACATCCGAAGCGAGGTGCTCGGCGTGAGCATGATGACGCTGGCGGTGCTGATGGCGATATCGGTGGCGCTGTTTCTGGCTGAAATGCTCGGCGACCTTGCCGATGGAAAGCTGCTCCTCTCCACCCTCGGCGAGCTGTTGTTGCTGAGGTTGCCGGAGGCCGTGCTGCTGACCGCACCGCTGGCGCTGGTCGTTGGTCTGCTGATGAGTCTCGGGGAATTGGCCCAGGGCGAAGAATTCAGCGTCATGCGTTCGGCCGGACTCGCGCCGGGTCGGCTGTTTCGGGTCCTGCTGGTGCTGGTCTCGATCTGGTCGGTCGGCCTGCTGCTGATCAGCGGATGGGCGGCGCCGTGGGCGGAGCAGCGTTCGGCGCGAATTGCCGAACGCATGGCCGACGATCTGTTGCTGGCCAGTATTCGACCTGGCCAGTTCCAGGCGCTGGGCGGGGGTAAGCTGACGGTTTACGTCAGCTCGGCCGACCTGGAGGCGGGGCGTCTGGAGGGTCTGTTCGTTCATTTTGCCAATGCTGACCAGATCGAGGTGATCGCCGCCAGGAGCGGACAGCTTTTCCAGCGCCCCGAAACCGGTGAGCGGGTCTTGTCGCTGCGTGATGGCGTGCACCTGGGCCATGCGGTTGGAGCAGCGGGCCTGCCCATGCGGCGCATTGGCTTTCAGCGCAACGATATCCAGCTGCCGTTGATGCGCGAACAAGCGCCGGATGACCCGACTCGAAGGCGTTTCTTGCCCGAACTCCTGGGCGACTCTACGCCGGGAGCGGGGCTGGAGCTGCAGAGGCGACTGATGCCGTCCATCATCAGCGCGGTACTGGCCCTGTTCGTTCTGCCGATTACGCTGAGCGGCTCACGCGGACGACGTTTCGGGACGGTTCTGGTTGCTGTCGCCATCTATCTGATCTACAGCAATGTCGCCAATCTCGTGCTTGCGCGGGCGGCACCGGGTTCGGCGGGTTGGCCGGGCATCTGGCCGTTGCATGCATTGGCATTGGCGCTGGCCATGTTTCCGCTGGCCTCATGGTGGCGGCGGTGGTGATCGGTATCCTTGGCCGATACCTGGCGCGCTCTGTGGTGCGCTCTGTGGCAATGGTTGCATTGGTTCTCTCGGGGCTGTATCTCAGCGTCGACCTGGTGCGCGAGGCCGGCGACATGACCGCCGGCTATGGCCTGCTGGAAATTCTGCTTTTCATTCTGAGGATCCTTCCGGCACGGCTGTACGACCTGTTTCCGTTTGCCGTACTGATCGGTGGCATGCTGGCGCTGGGACGGCTGTCGGCAAACCGTGAGCTTGTGGCCATGCGTACAGGCGGGTTTCACCAACTGCGCATCCTGGGGCATGCGCTGGGGCCTGCGCTGTTGCTGGGGCTGGCCGTTATGCTGGCCGGAGAATGGCTGGTGCCAAGGCTGGAACTGGATGCGCGAATAGACAGAGAGCGCGCACGCGACGGTCAGGTCGGCGGAGTTTCCGGTCAGGGTCTGTGGATACGGGATGGACGGCTTATGATTCAATCCGGCATCCTGCTCTGGAACGAAGCCGACGAAGTGCGGTTCGGGGACCTCAGGATCTACGTGCTCGATGACCTCAACAGCATCGCCCGCATCGTCCATGCCGGGGGCGCCCGGCACGAACCCGGTCGATGGGTGCTCGAGGATGTAACCATGCTGGATGCCCGCACGGCGAATCGGACCGAGAACCTCGACCAATCCGTTGCAATGGACTCCGGGCTGGACCCGGGGGTATTCCGGGCCCTGGTCACGCGGCCGCGGCTGCTGCCAATACGGGATATCTTGCGAATCCAGACCTATCTGGAGACCAACGGCCAGGATGCAACGGCCTACAGGCAGGCGTTCTGGCGTCGCCTGCTGTATCCGCTGAACATGTTGATGATGCTGTTTTCCGGCGTAGCCCTCCTGTTGCGCGCCGGACGCCAGCTGTCGCCGGCGCTGGGCGTCTTTTCCGGTGTTTCGCTGGGGATCGGATTCGTGGTGGTGCACCGGCTGGTGCTGGGGCTCGCGCCGGTGCTGCCGATTCCGTTCGGCCTCACCCATCTTCTGCCGGCTGCCGCCTTCGGTCTGTTAGCGCTGATCCTTCTGCGCCGTTGAAGCGCTGGGGCGGCATATCAGCCGCGATCCGCTCGCCAGGTCGGGCCAGGCACGGCGATCGCGGCGTCCCAGCGACCATGCAAAACCCAGGCCCAGCGTGGCAAAAGCGGCGAGTCCGCCTGAAAATCTGAGCAGGCTACGTCCGATAGTGAGCGGCCGGTCGCCGGGATCGATCCAGATGCGCCAGGTGCGCATGCCGAGAGTCTGGCCAATGCGCCAACCGGTATGGAAATAGGCGAAGGCCAGTGCCAGCAGGTAGAGTTGATAAAGCAGGTTGCCGCTGTCGATGCCGCGGTTTCCGATGACCACGATCACAGCGGTGCCAATCATCCAGACGGCAATGAGCGCCAGACCGTCGTAGATCATCGCTCCACAGCGTCGCGGAAACGAACAGGCTGCGGCTTCGTTGCCCGGGCCGGATTCATTTAGTTCGGAAACGCTCATTCGGTTTCTGTACCATTGGCTCCGCCCTGAATGCTACAGGGGAGCGGTGGCAGCCGTGTCATCCGCCAACCGTCCGAAGCGCCTTCCGACGCGACCTGAGGCAATCCGGTCGGTCGATAGCGATCATGGCAGGGTTTCTCATTGTGGCCCCCTTATGCCATAGTTAGGGGATTGAATGGATCATGTGGCTGGTTTCGACTTTGGTGCTTTCAAAATCGATCGGGCCAAGTTATTCTGAAATGATGCAAAATTAACGATAATGAACGCCGGGGCGGCTGGCCCACCTCGAATCAATCCGAACCAAGCAAAGCGGAAATTTCAAATATGTCTAACTCATTTGCAATCAGACCTGGGCTGCGATTGGTCCTGGGTGCCGGATTTGGCCTGTTGCTCGGGCAGTCCGCGACGGCCCAGGTGCTGGACCGCAGCATTCAGACCGAAGAGCAGATCGCGAGAAGCGCCGCTCAAGTCCAGGCCCAGATCAACCAGGTTGCGGACGAAACCGAATCGCTGGTCGACGATTACCGGGTCGTTCTGGGCGAGATCGAAAGCCTGCGCATCTACAACGAAATGCTGCAGGAAACGGTCAACAGCCAGGAGCGCGAAATCGAGAACATCAACAATCAGCTGGCCAATCTCGAACAGACCAACCGCAACGTGGTGCCGCTGATGATCGACATGGCGGAGACTCTGCCGCGCCTGGTTCAGGCCGATGTGCCTTTCCGGGTCGAAGAGCGGCAGGCTCGTGCCGAGACGCTGATCGACGCGCTGGATCGAGCCGACGTGACCACATCGGAAAAATTCCGCCGGATTCTCGAGGCTTACACCAGCGAAATCGAACTTGGCCGGACCACTGAAGGCTATCGCGGCCAACTGCCCGACGGCCAGCGCGTGGACTTCCTGCGCATCGGCCGTACGCTGCTGTTCTATCAATCGCTTGATGGCACAGAAACGGGCTGGTGGAATCCCAATTCACGTACGTTTGAACAGTTGGGCGATCAATACCGACTGCCGGTTTCCGACGGTCTCGCGATTGCGCAGAACCAGGTCGCTCCGGACCTTGTCCGTCTCCCCGTGCCCGCCCCAACCGAGGTTGAATAATGAAAAGGTTGACTCTCATTGCAATATCCGCCTGGTTGGCATTTCCGGTCGCCGGCATTGGCCAGGAGGCGCAGACGCTTCAGGAACTGCTGCAGCAGGTCGAGCAGGCAGCCAGCGAAGAGGCACGCATAGACCAGCAACGCCTGCAGGAATTTCGCCAGCAACGCGCCCAGCAGCAGCAGTTGCTGGCCGAAGCACGTGCTGAGTTGCGCGCGCAGGAGCAGCGCTCCGACCGACTCAATGCCGAGTTCGACGACAACGAGCGCGACTTGGCGGAGCTTTCCACGACGCTGAACGAGCGCATGGGAAATCTGGGCGAGTTGTTCGGCGTGGTTCGCCAGGTCGCCGGCGACATGCGGTCGATCCTCAATGACTCCATGGTGTCGGCGCAGTTTCCGGGCCGCACCGAGCTCTATGTAAACCTTGCCGAGCGCAGCGATACCGAATTGCCCAGCGTCGAGGAGCTGCGTGCGATGTGGACCGGCATGGTTCGGGAAATTGCCGAAAGCGGCAACGTTGTCGAATTCAACGCCGATATCATCAACGCCGATGGCCAGGTCGAAGAAAATCGGAGCATCGTTCGTGTCGGCGTATTCAACGCCGTATCCGACGGCAAGTTCCTGCAGTGGGATTCCACCGCCAACGTCCTGTTGGAGTTGCCGCGCCAGCCCGCCGGACGTTTCCAGGCCATGGCTACCGACCTCCAGGAGGCTTCGCCCGGCACCATTCAGGAAATGGCTGTGGACTTCACGCGCGGCGACATCCTGGCCCAGGTGGTCCGCACGCCGACCCTGCGTGAACGGGTCCGGCAGGCCGGTCCGGTCGGCGCGGTCATCATCGTGATCGGCATCATCGGTTTGTTGTTCGCGCTGTGGAAAGGCGTGATGCTGATGATCCGCGGCAACGCGATCAAGCGTCAGATCAAGAAGTCGGAGGCCGACAAGAGCAATGCGCTGGGACGCGTGCTGAGCGTATATGAAGACAGCCCGAACGCGGATGTGGAAACGCTGGAACTCAAGCTCGACGAGGCCATTCTGAGAGAAACCGCACCGCTGGAAGCCGGCTTGCCGTTCATCAAGGTTCTTTATGTGGTTGCCCCGCTGCTCGGCCTGCTCGGCACCGTGGTCGGCATGATCCAGACCTTCCAGCAGATCACGCTGTTCGGTACCGGTGACCCGCGCATGATGGCAGGCGGTATTTCGATGGCCCTCCTCACTACGGTGCTGGGTCTTGTCGTCGCCATTCCGCTGACGGTGATCCACAGCATGCTGCAGACGCGCAGCCGAGCGCTGATCCAGATCCTGGAAGAGCAGGCGGCAGGCATCATTGCCCGCATCGCAGAGCAGAGTCATGGTCGCGCTATATAACCTGCTCGAGTCCATCCGCGGGTTCATTGAACTCGGTGGTGATGTGCTCTGGGCCATCATGCTGGTGCTGCTGGCAATGTGGACGCTGATCATCGAGCGATACTGGTTTCTGATCAGGGTCTTTCCATCGGAAAAGCGCCGGGTGCTCGATGAATGGGAAGCCAGGAGCGATCATCGTTCCTGGCACGCACACCGGATCAAGGAAGAAATGGTCAGTGAAGTGCGCCAGAAGCTGCAGCGCAACGTCACCATGATCCAGACGCTGATCGCCATCTGCCCGCTGCTCGGGTTGCTCGGTACCGTCACCGGCATGGTCGCGGTATTCGACGTGATGGCTTTCTTCGGTACAGGCAACGCCCGAGCCATGGCGGCCGGGGTATCCAAGGCAACCATCCCGACCATGGCCGGCATGGTGGCCGCGCTCTCGGGCGTGTATTTCGCTTCGCACCTTGACCGCAAGGCATCGGTTGAGAGCGAAAAGCTCGAAGACCTGTTGCAGAACGACTGATACCTCGAGGATATCCAACCAATGGCACGCAGACACGCGAACCGTGACGAACCCGAAATCAACATCACGCCGATGCTCGATATCGTGTTCATCATGCTCATCTTCTTCATCGTGACCACCACCTTTGTGCGTGAAACCGGCGTCACCGTCGAAAAGCCCCAGGCGCTGACCGCGGAGTCCAGGCCGCAGGGGAACATTCTGATCGGCGTGGACTCTGACAATCAGGTCTGGATGAACGGCAGCCAGATCGAACTCAGCGACGTTCGCACCCAGGTGCAGCGCGCGCGGGCCGAGAATCCCGAAGGCAGCGTGATCCTGATATCCGACAAGGGCGCGCGCACCGGTACGCTGGTCGACGTCATGGACCAGGTGCAGGCCGGTGGGGTGGCGCGCATGGCGATTTCCGCCGAACAGATCGGTGGAGGAGGTTGACACATGGGTAGTGGAATTCGATATGTGGTTTCGGTCGTGCTGGCGGTGGTCGTGACCGTCGCGGCGTTCTACCTCATGCACCGCCTGATTTCGGGCGCCGACGGCGAACGCGAACGCCTCGACCCGCCGCCGGGCATCCGCTTCGGTCCGGTGGATATAGAGCAGGATATCCAGACCAAGGAACGCCGCAAGCCCGAGCCGCCGCCGCCACCGGATACGCCACCGCCGCCCCCGGATATCCAGGTCTCCGACGTCCGGCAGACGCCGATGGAGATGCCGCGCATGGAAATGCCCAATCTCAACCTCGGTGTCGGCGCCGGTCCGCCGGTGCTCGGTAACGTCGGCATCGACCGAGGTGCGGAGGGCGACGTGGTGCCGCTGGTGAGAATCAATCCTCAGTACCCGCGTGATGCCGCCATGAACCAGATCGA
>CAYYZR010000107.1:0-8071 GCA_964476005.1 uncultured Halomonas sp. | reverse complement strand
TGCTGTGGCCGGTGATCTGGCTGCTGTTGCTGCCGTTCCGCTTGATCGGCATCGCATTCGAAGGCGTCTTTGCGCTGCTGCGGGCGATAGTCCTGCTTCCCGCCCGACTGCTGGGTCACCGAAGCCCTGCTGCTTAGGTGTGATCTCTCAGTAGGTTGTCCACGCAGACCTGGTCAGAGGCGTCCCCGAAAAATCTTTTTGATAAAAGACGCCGCGCAATTCCGTAATCAATGGAGATACCCTTATTACGGAGCACGGCAGTAATGAAGCACACAACCCAACGCACGACCCGCGTCAGTGAATTGAAGTCCCGGCCGCTGGCGCGTGCCATGGCAATTGCCCTGAGCCTTGCTGCGGGCTCGGCCGGCGCGGCGGAATTCCTCGTCGACAGCGACGCCGATGCCGGTCCCGGAACCTTGCGCGATGCGATTGCGCAGGCCAACGCCCTGGCCGGAACCGATACGATCACGTTCGGCCAGATCGGGAGGATTACCCTGACGTCGGGCCAGATCGATATTACGGAATCACTGATCATCGACGGCCGGGACCGGGGCACCGTCATCAGCGGCAACGATAATTCCCGGATATTCGGCGTGACCGTTCAGGAGGAATCGCTTGAAATTCTCGACCTCGTGCTGATCGAGGCCCGAGCCGAAGATACCGGCGGTTCCGGCCTGTGCCATGCGGGAACATCGGGCGGGGGTGCCATATGCGCTCGGGGCCCGCTCCGGCTGGAACGGACGCGAATTCTCGACAGCCATTCGGTCGACGGCCGCGGCGGAGCGGTCCGGGTCGGCTCCAGCGGGGCGGTAGTACTCGAAAACAGCACCATCACCGGCAACCGGTCCAGCGGTCCGGGCGGCGGCATGGAAATCACCGCCGGGAGCCTGACGATCTTCAACAGCAAGATCGAAGACAACTCTACCTCCAACAGCTCTGCCTACGGCGGCGGGCTATACGCGAACGCGCTGACGTCCATCGTCGGCAGCAGCATCACGGGCAACGTCACCGAGGGCCAGAACGGCAAGGGCGCCGGACTCTGGCTTCGCGGCGATACGGCGATTGCGCTGAGCACGATCTCCGGCAACGCGAGTCTGGGCGCCTTCGGCGCCGGTGCCGCGCTATTCCAGCGCGAGGGAAACCTGCGCGTACGCTCGGCGACGATCACCGACAATACGGGCGTCTCCGGGGGCGCCGTGGCGTTCAACGACGGGCCGGGCGATGACCTGGTGCTGACCATGGTGAATACCATCCTGGCCGGAAACACGGCGCCTGCCGGCAACTTCGATGCGATCGTCGACAACGGCGGATCGATCACGGTAGACATGCAGGCAAGCCTGTTCGGCGACGCACCCGGCGAGGTCAACGGCACGAGTTTTGCCAACATTTTCGACGACTCGCCCGGCCTGGCGCCGCTGGCCGACAATGGGTGCTTCGAGCTTGCCGGTGTCGGCGGGCTTGGCGTGTCGCCGCCGGCAGCCTGCACCCTGACTCATGCAGTGCTTCCGGGGAGCCCGGCCCTGAACGCTGGTTCCGATCAAGTCAATGCATTCGATCAGCGCGGCGCCGGCTTTCCGCGCATCTTCGGATCGGATGCCGATATCGGTGCCTTCGAGTCGCAGGGTTTCGTGACTGGCCCGCCTGATCTGAGCCCCGCGCACCCGGTTCCGGTGGCAAGCCCGCTGGGCGCGGCGGTCATGGCCATGTTGTTCGGATTGCTCGGCATGCTGGGACTGGACCGAAGGCGGCGCGCCGGTCGCTGATCGCCCGGGCGGATTCACTAAATTGAGGTGATGCAAGGTTGCTGCTATGCTCCGAAGAACGGTCGGATGAGGGCCGGCGGAGCACGTCCATGGGACCGAAAGAAACCGACTTGCGGGAAGGCCCTAACGAACAGTTGGCGGAAGAGCCGATCGTCGATGGCGCAAAAGGCGTCGAGCGGTACCATGGGGAGTTGTACCGCATCGCGCGGCGGGAGCTGCGGCGAATGGCGCGCGGTTACACCATCGACACCGTGGCGCTGGTCAACGAGGCCTTTCTTCACGCCGAGAAAGCCGAGAGATTCTGGGAAAACAGGGGTCACTTCCTGGCGAGCATGACCACCGTGATGCGTCACGTCCTCGTCGATTATGCACGCGAGCGCGGTGCGCAGCGTCGCGGCGGCGACTGGGTCCAGGTCACGATGTCCGAGCTCGATCACGTACCGGCTCTCGGCAGCCCTTTGGAGATGCTCGCGCTGGACTCGGCAATGACAGAGCTCGGGCAGATGTCGGAACGACTGGAGCGCATCGTGCAGCTCAAGATATTCGGCGGCATGACGGGGAAGGAAATAGCCGAGATCCTTGAAATCTCGACCGCCACGGTTGCCCGCGAACTGCGGATCGCAACGGCTTTCCTGTCGGGAAAGCTGGCCCAATGATCACCCCTGAAGACTGGCAGTCGATACAGGCGCATTTCAATCGTCTCTGCAACCTGGCACCTCCCGACCAGAAGGCCGACCTGGACAGGCTGGCCCTGCCCGGTCCGATCCACGAACAACTCGAGCTGCTGCTCGCATCCGATGGCGGCCTCGATCTTGATGCGTTTGCCGGGGAGGTCGGCAGACTGGCGCTCGAACTGGACGAGAGCAGCCTGGTTGGCACATCGGTAGGTACGTACCGCCTGGTGAGCCTGCTGGGTGCAGGCGGAATGGGCGACGTTTACCTGGCCGAGCGCATCGATGGCCGATTCGATGCCAGGGTCGCGATCAAATTCCTGACCGCCGGCGGCGTCCGCGGTCAACGGCTGTTCGACCGGGAGCGCCGGATTCAGGCGCGTTTGAACCATCCCGCGATCGCCCGCATGATCGATGCCGGCGAGCACGATCGTTGCGGCGCCTATCTCGTCATGGAGTATGTGGACGGCCGGCCGCTGAACCGGTTCGTCGAAGAGGAGAGGGCGACGCCGATGCATATCATCGGCTGGATCTGCCGCGCGGCCGAGGCGGTCGCATACGCGCACCAGAATCTGGTGCTGCACCGCGACCTCAAGCCAGATCATCTGATGGTCACACTGGATGGTGCGCTCAAGGTACTGGATTTCGGTGTTGCCGCACTCCTCGATCAGGAGCCGTCAATCAACCAGGCCACCGCGCGCGACAGCTTCACACCCCGTTATGCCGCTCCGGAGCAACTGCTCGGACAACCCGCAACCACTCGCACCGACGTCTATGCGCTGGCTCTGATCCTGTTCGAATTGCTGGCCCAGGGCGTCAACCCCTTCGGTAACGATTCAGAGCAGCTGATCGCGCGCAAGCTAGGCGGCAGGCAAGACCCATTGCCGGCGGTTCCGCATTTGAACCGGCGCCGGCAAACCGATCTGGCTTGCATTATCGAGAAAGGCCTTGCGCTGGATCCCGCCGAGCGCTACGCGGGTCCGGCGGCCTTCGCCGCCGATCTCGATGCCGTCTGCGCCGACCGTCCGATTGCGTTGCGGCCGCCTTCGGCACTTGAGCTTTGCGGCCGCTGGTTATCGAAAAACCGATTGGCAGGCACGGCCATCCTGTTCGCCATCTTCGCTCTCCTGGGGGGTGCGGCGACGGCAACCTGGTTCGGTCACCGAGCCCAGGCGGAGCGCGATGCCGCGATGCTTGAGGCAGCCAAGGCGCGTGAAGTCGCGGCCTTTCTTGAAAGCATATTCGAAACCTCCAGCCCCGGCATGGATAAAGGCCCCGATATGCTGGCCCGGGATCTGCTGGTAGGCGGCCGTGAGCGGATCGCGACGGAACTGTTCGAGCATCCCGAGATTGCGGCTACGCTGGAGTTGTCCATTGCCCGCAGTTACCTGAACCTCGGGATGTATGACGAGGCCCTTGCGGTGCTGCAGACCGATCGACCGGGAATCCCGCCGGCGCTTGACGGCGAACGCCGCCTGCTCTCGGTGCGCCTGGACAATCTGGCGGGTCGATACGCCGTCGCGCTGCAACGATTGTCCGGGAACTGGTCGATGCGGTTGGAACCCAATTCTCGCGCTGCTGCGGAAGTCGCGCGTTCGATGGCCCGTCTCAACCTCGGCGAGCACGAGCCGGCCGAACGGGCCGCGATGCGGGTGATGGATCTTGCCGACGATACGCCTGAAGGTCTGGACCTGAAGCTTGCCGCCCGCACGCTCCAGGGCGCTGTAGCATTCGATCGCGGCGATTACGCGGCTGCCCAGCGCATCTATAGCGAAATTCATCGCCTGACCCTCGAACGACACGGGGAAATCAGTGACCGGACGGGTCTTGCACTGCACAACCTCGCCGGCCTTGCATTCATGGCGGGCGATCTGGAAGCGGCAGCCCGGTCTTACCGCGACGCCATTCGCACCTACATGGCGTATTTCGGTGCCGAGAACCGTGCCGTGGCGATGAGCCTTCGCAGCCTGGGCCTGACTTATCGTCGGCTCGGGCACGCCGCCGATGCCGAAACGACGTTGCGCGGGGCCATGGCGGCGGCAGAGAACTGGAACGGCCGCGAAAGCGCGCTGTACCAGGAAGCGGCGCTGCAGTTGATGGAAGTGCTGATCCTTCAGGATCGGCGGGCCGAGATGCTGTCCTTGCTCCGCGAACTGCCGGCGCTTGCCGAAGGCGACAGTCTGAATCACCGAGAAGTCGCATGCCGGTTGCAGCGTCTCCGCGAAATTTTCGATCGCGACAAAGCCGGTAGTGACACTTGCCTGGAGGATCTGGAAGTAGCCGACTACGTCAACGCATTTGATCGATTTCTTCTGGCGCGCGCAACTTCATTGCGGCACCCGGAGCTTCTCGAACAGATGCGCGCCGAGGCTATCCAACGCGCGTCCGCTCTGGTGCCGCCGGATCCGATGCTGGTGGCGGCGCTGGAGCGTCTGCAGTAGGCGTGGTCCGCGGCGGAATCCCGCTGCATCTGCCTGTCGTGGCAGTGTGGGCGGAGTCTGGGCCGGAGCTACAGCAGCACCGCCGAGGCCAGGCCGAGGAACGCGAAGAAGCCGATCACGTCGGTCACGGTGGTGACGAACGGCCCCGAGGCCAGCGCCGGGTCGATATTGAGCTTGTCCAGTGCGATCGGGATCAGGATGCCGCCCAGCGCGGCCGCGATCAAGGTCAATAACATAGCCACGGCGATGACCGCGGCCAGCATCGGGACGCCGAACCAGAAGCCGGCCACCAGCGCCATCAGCAGGCCGAAGGCCAGGCCATTTATCGCACCCACCGTGATTTCCCTCCAGCTCACGCGGAGGGCGTTGCTGGCGGTGAGTTCGCGCGTGGCGATGGCGCGCACGGCGACGGTCATGGTCTGGGTGCCGGCGTTGCCGCCCATCGAGGCGACGATGGGCATCAGCACCGCCAGCGCCACCATCTGGTTGATGGTTTCGGCATACATGTCGATCACCAGCGACGCAACGATGGCGGTCACCAGGTTCACCAGCAGCCACACAGCGCGGCCTTTGGTGGTCTGCAATACGGTATCGGCCAGGCTGGAGTCCTCGTCCACACCGGCCATGCGCAGCATGTCTTCCTCGTGCTCTTCGTCGAGCACCGCCATGGCATCGTCGATGGTGATCACGCCGACCAGCCGGCCGTCCTGATCGACGACCGGCGCCGAGATCAGATGATAGTGGTTGAACAGGTAGGCGACTTCCGACTCCTCGTCGGTGACCGTCACCGTGCGGAAGCTCGGCTCGACGATATCCATGAGCTTGTGATCGCGCCTGGACGACAGCAGTCTTCCGAGCGCGACGTACCCGGCCGGCTTCATGGTCGGTGAGACCAGGATCACGTGGTAGAACTGGTCGGGCAGTTCATCGGCGCTTCGCACGAAATCGATCGCCTGACCGACGGTCCAGTCTTCGGGCAGTGCGACCAGTTCGCGCTGCATCAGGCGTCCGGCCGAATACTCCGGGTATGAAAGCGAGCTTTCTACGCCAATTCGATCGACCGCTTCGAGCACGCCGAGAATTCGAACCTGTTGTTCTTCCTCCAGGTCCTCGACCAGGTCGACGACATCGTCGGAGTCCAGATCCTTGATCGCCTCGGCCAGGATCTCCGGCGACAAGGACTCGAGCAGCGGCTCGCGGATCGAGTCCTCGAGCTCCGACAGCACCTCGCCGTCGATGTTTTCACCCCAGACCTCGACCAGCGCCTGGCGGTCGGACGCGCCGATCTGCTCGATCAGGTCGGCGACGTCGGCGGCATGCAACGGCTCCAGCAGTTCGCTGACCTGCTCGGCGTCGTTCGCCTCTACCGCATCGAGCACGGAGTTGACCAGCTCCCGATCGAGGACTTCCCGTGTACCGTCCTGCTCGCCTTGAACTTCCGCTTCCATCATTGTTCTCCAGCCCGCCGGTGTCGCGACGCCGGCGGATTTAACTTCGAAGTTGTGTGCGGCGCACATCCGGGCACTCGCCTGGCGCGCCCCGAAAACCGGGCCCGGCCGGGCAAGCCAGCCCATCCTTATTCGAGCCCGAAAGGCATTCTGCCCGGTTTTACAGCGGCGCTGTCGGGTTCGCTCCGTCCAAGACGACCGGCCCGACCACCGCTCAATGCCTGCGCTTTACAATCTAAAGCATTGGAATGAACGCCAGCAAAGACGACTCGGTATGAAGACTATCGGCCTGATCGGCGGCATGAGCTGGGAATCGACGGTGCCCTATTACCGCCGGATCAATCAGCGAGTGGCGGAGCGTCTCGGCGGCCTGCATTCGGCCCGCATCATCATGCACAGCGTGGACTTCTTCGAGATCGAGCGCTTGCAGGCTGCAGGCGACTGGGATCGTGCCGGCGACTTGCTGGCCGCCATTGCGCGGAGTCTCGAGCTGGCCGGCGCCGATATCCTGGTGCTGTGCACCAATACCATGCATGTTGTCGCCGACCGGATACGTGAAGCGGCCGGCATTCCGTTCCTGCACATCGCCGACGCCACAGCCGAGGCCGTAGCCACCGCCGGTATGACCAGCGTCGGGTTGCTGGGTACGCGCTTCACCATGGAGCGGGATTTTTATCGCGGACGGCTAGCAAAAAAGCACGGCATCCGGGTGCTGGTACCGTCCGAGCCCGACCGGGAGATCGTCCACCGGGTGATCTTCGACGAACTGTGCCGCGGCGATTTCCGTCGCGAATCGCGGGCCGAATATGTCCGCATCATCGACGATCTGGCCGCCAACGGCGCGGAAGCGGCCATCCTGGGATGCACTGAAATCGGCCTTCTGGTGCGGCCCGAAGACGTCAGCGTCCGCCTGTTCGACACCGCAGTCATCCATGCCGAAGCGGCTGCACGTTTCGCCCTGGCCGAAAACTGAAACTACGGCCCGGACCGCGCGGCGACTCGATTGTCATTCGAAGCGTCATCTAAAGCGCCGTCTGGATCTTCAACTCAATCGTCGATCTCGAAACTCACGCCTGCATGCTTCTCCAGGCGCTCGAGCAGCTTGCCGTTCAGGGCCGTGGCCGGGGTCCAGAAACCGCCTTCGACATCGTCGCCGATGTCGTGCGCCAGGCACACGGCGGCTTCGCCGATCATCTTCGAGGTTGAACCGTAGCCGGGATCACGGTCGCCCTTGACCCGGGCGCGAAGCGTGCTGCCTTCCGACGTCCGACCTTCGACGATGATGTTGAAGAAGCCGGCCTCGCGCTGCTCGGGTGACGGGCCCTCGCCGGGCTTGGGCAGCACCATTTTCTTGAGCAGCGAGCGGGTCGGCCCCATCGCCGCGCCCAGCGCGAACGCGCCCATGCCCAGCGATACCATGGTCGCTTTGGCCCGACCGCCGAGGCCCTTGCCGGTCAGCACGGCCTCGTCGTATCTGAACCCGTTGCCGTAGGCGAAATCCTGCAGCGCGTTGGCGCGGTGAACTACCCGGGTATTGATCGCGGCCATGATGAACGGCGCCATCCAGCTGCCGATCGCGGCATCGAACTTCGGGCCGCTGACATAAGGCTGGCGCGGCCCCTTGCGCGCCTCCGACGGGCAGAGCGCAAATGGATTCTTCAGGACCTTGGACGTTTCAGGATCGCGTCGCGATTCCTCGACGATGTTGAGCATGCTGGCGAAGGTGCCGCCGCTCAGGCCGCCCTTGG
>CAYYZR010000106.1:0-8137 GCA_964476005.1 uncultured Halomonas sp. | reverse complement strand
TGCCGCAGGCGGTCAACGCCGCGGCCAACAACAGCGCGGCGATGATGCTGGTGCGCGACGTCGACCGGATGAAGCGTTTCTTCGGAAAGTTCGCGCCGGAACTTCTGGCCACCGAATACGGCAAGGAAATGTGGTCGCGTTTCGCCGGCGGCAATCTCGATGCCGACAGTACGCTGACCGGCACTTACCAGCCCTCGGGCGATGGCGTGAACCTCGGCGAGCTGATGGCCATCATCGACGCGGCCCGGGAAGAAGAAGCGGAGCGGCTGGCGCGAATCCGGGAAGAGGCGTCAGGGGAGTTGGAAAACTACTGAGCACCTTCCCACATTCCGCACAGGTTTGTTCGTCAAGACGCGGTCCAGCCCCGGCCGGCAAGGGCCGACCGCGATAGCGTCCCGCCTGAATGGTCATGCCCCCAATCGAACCGCTCCGCGGTTAGTCCTGTCGCCGGCGCCGGTACCGATGTCCCTGCGCGATTTGAAAACCGCGCGAAGATCGGGATAATGGCGCAAGTGGTCCGCATCGTGCGGTGCTGCACCTGGAGACCTCAAGGAGATATCCCATGGCTGGAAAGTTCGAAATTTACAAGGACAAGGCCGGCGAGTTCCGGTTCCGACTCAAGGCCGGCAACGGCCAGAACATCCTGGCCAGTGAAGGGTACAAGAAGAAGCCGAGCGCGCTGAACGGCATCGAGTCGGTCAAGAAGTTCGCCGCCGATCCCAAGCGCATCGTCAGCACCGAAACGCCCGGCGGCAAATGGCGTTTTGTCGTCACTTCCACCAACGGCCAGACGGTCGGCACCAGCCAGAGCTACGCCGACGAGCGTGGCTGCAAGAAGGGCATTGCGAGTGTCGCGAAGACGGCTGCAGACGCGCTGATCGACGACCAGACGGTCTGAGCAAAGCACGTCCGCCTTCACGGCGATGTCGGCCCGCGGCCAAACCGCGGGCCGACATCGCCGGATTCAATCGCGGGGCGCTGTGGTTGTCTTCCGACCCGACCCTCCCGGTGTCGTCAACGCGTTGCTGAACCGGCCGCTTCGGGGGCGCCCGATACGAATCTGTGGGTTCCGCACGAACAGCGGTTTGAATAATTCCGTTTTTTCTTCTGCCTGCGCCAGCCTTGTGCGCGCCTGACCGTTTATCGGCACTGCCGATTGGCCCGCCCTGCCGGGCGCTGCGGTCGGAAGCAATGGTGCGGTCGCATCAGGCAATGTCGCCTGACAGCCTATTTCCAGCATATCCCGCCAAAAACTAATTTTCACAATGAAAACATTGCGTTGAACGGATTCTGAAGCGCGGATTCGGAATGTTTCCGGATGTTTCGGCCCCGCTTCAGGACGTCGAAGTCGGCGACGAGGATGATGCGAGCCACATTCAGCACGCTCATCGGGAAATCGCGCCATGAACCTGTTCAAGCTCAGTCACGCCAACCCGGCGGCCACCGTGGTCGCCTTCCTCATCGTCGGCATCATGGGAATCGCCGCGCTGGTCAACCTTCCGGTGCAGCTCACGCCCGACCTGGAGCGGCCGAAGATCACGATTCTCAATTTCTGGCGGGCCGCCGCGCCGGCCGAAATGGAGGCCGAGCTGGTCGAACCGCAGGAAAAGGTGCTGCAGGCCATTCCCGGCCTGGAATCCATCCAGTCCTCCGTGCGGGCGGGCCTGAGCATCACCACGCTGTCGTTCCAGGTCGGGGCCGACATGCAGATGAAGCTCATGGACGTGATCAACGCCATGAACCAGGCCCCGCCGCGACCGCGCGAGGCCAAGGAACCGGTGATCAGCCTGGGCGGGCTGGAGCAGCCGCTGGCCACGCTGCTGATCCGCAAGACGATCGAAGGTGCCGACGGTGACTTCACGGCCGACCAGGAACTGATTCGCCAGGCGGTCGAACCGAGGCTGCGTGCCATTCCCGGCGTGACCAATGTGCGGCTCAACAGTTTCCGCGAGTCGCAGCTCGAGATCGTGTTCGATCCGTACCGCATGGCCGCGCTGGGCCTGCAACTCGACACCGTGCTGGGGCGGATCAACAGTGCCGGAAACGTTTCGGGCGGCTTCGCTTCGGTCGGCCGTCGCGAGTACACGGTTCGCTTTGCCGGTCAGTACCTGGCCGACGAGTGGGCGCAGATGATCGTCGCCTACAACGACGGCCGGCCGGTCCGGCTGGGCGAGATCGCCGAGGTGCGTCAGGGCCACGAGCCGCTGCGAGGTTTTGCCTACCGCGACGGCTATCCGGCGTTCTACATCCAGCTGTTCGCCGCCACCAACGCCAATACCGTCGACATCATGACGGCGGTAAAGGAGCGCGTCGCCGAGGTCAATGAACGGAAGCTGCTCGATGCCGATCTCGAGTTGATCCTCAGCTTCGATTCCTCCGAGCACATCAAGCGGGCAGTGGCGCTGGTCCAGGGCAATCTCGGCATGGGCATCGCGCTGGCGATGGGTCTGCTTTACCTGATGCTGCGCGGCTGGCGCGCGACGGTGCTGATCGCGATCACCATTCCGGTATCGCTGCTGGCCGCGCTGCTGGTGCTGGATATGCTCGGACGCAGCCTCAACATCATCTCGCTGGCCGGACTGGCGTTTTCGGTCGGCCTGGTGCTGGATGCGGCCATCGTGGTGCAGGAAAACATCGTACGCCTGATGCAGCACGGCAAACCGTTGAAGAAGGCGGTGGTCCAGGGCACGACCGAAGTGGCGCCGGCACTGTTTGCATCGACCTTGACGACCGTGGCGATCTTCACGCCGATCGTGTTCATGCAAGGGGTGCAGGGCCAGCTGTTCTTCGACCTGGCCGTGAGCATGGCGGTGGCCGTATGCGCTTCGATGCTGGGCGCCTTCTTCCTGGTGCCGGTGGTGGCCGGCGTCTTTTTGAGCCAGGAGAGCGACGGCGCTCAGCCGCCGCGATTCTGGCACCGGCTCTCCCGCCGCTACGTGGCGCTGACCGGCAACGATCGGCGCGCAGTGCTGTGGCTGCTGGTCCTGGGTCCCGGTGCGGCAGTCTTGATATGGGTGCTGGCCCCCGAAACCGACTTTCTGCCGGAAGCCAAATGGGAGGGCATCATGACCGTCTTCTCGGTGCCGCCTGGCGCCAGCTACGAGACGCTGGAAGACGAGATCGCCGGGACCGTCATGCGTCGGCTCGAGCCTTACCGCTCCGGTGACCGGTCGCCGGCCATCCGCGGCTACAACCTGGCCATGAGCGAGGGCGGAAAGATCCTGTTCGTCTACCCCGAGAATCCGCGCGAGGCTCAGGCGGTGCTCGAGTTGCTGCGTACCGAAATTCTCGCCGGGCTCCCCGACACGCGTGCGTTTTCTTTCCAGTCCTCGCTCCTGAGCCTCAACATCGGCGGCAGTCGCTCGGTGTACCTGAACTTCAATGGCGAGCTCGACGACGCCTCGCGCAAAGTCGCGGCGCAGACCATGAAGCGCGTCGCGGACGAAATTCCAGGCGCGGGCGTGCGGCCGCTGCCGAGTCTGAATGCGGCGCAGCCGCAGCTGGTCCTGCGTCCCGACGACCATGCCGTCGCCGAGGCCGGCCTGGATCGCAGCCAGGTCGCGAACATGGTGCGCGCGGCCACGTCCGGCCTGTATGTCGGCGAGCAATTCGACGGCAGCCGGCGCCAGAACATCATCCTCAAGGCCCCCACGTGGACGAATCCCGAGCAGCTCCAGGCCGTACCCATGGCAACGCCGCTGGCCGGCGTCCAGACCCTGGGCCAGCTCACCCGTTCGGAGCGGCGGGCAGGACCCACACAGCTGCGCCGCTACGATGGCGAGCGCACCTTCACCATGGCCATTACGCCGCCGGCGGACATGTCGCTGGAAGCGGCGCTGGAAAAGCTGGCGCCGATCATGGCCGACGCCCAGGACCAGGTGAGCCCCGGCATCCACCTGATGCTGACCGGGGGTGCCGACGACCTGGCCGAGACGATCACGACCATGAGCTGGAACTTCGCGTTCGCCGTGCTGGTGCTGTTCCTTCTTATGGCGGCGCTGTTCCGCTCGACCATCGACAGCCTTGTGGTGCTGGCCTCGATGCCGATGGCGCTGGCCGGCGGCGTGCTCGGACTGCGCGCGCTCAACCTGTTCGCGTTCCAGTCGTTGGACCTGCTGACCATGCTCGGCTTCGTGATTCTCATGGGACTGGTGGTCAACAACGCCATCCTGCTGATCGATCGCGCCCGCCGCGGCGCCACGGACGGTCTTTCGGCCGAGGAGTCGATTCGAATAGCCGTCGAGACCCGCGTGCGACCGATCTGGATGAGCACGCTCACCTCCGTGGTCGGCATGCTCCCGCTGGTACTGGTGCCCGGCGTGGGCAGCGAGATTTACCGCGGCCTGGCGGTGGTGATCGTCGGCGGCATGCTCACCAGCACGCTGTTCACGGTCGTGTTCATGGCCTCGGCGCTGCGGCTGGTCGAGCGCCTGCGTGCGCGCCGGGCCGATGCCGGTTTCGAATCCGCAATCCAGACAGCCTGATCAATCAACCTGCAACCGTCGAACCGTCTTCGCATCGTACTCAAAAGGAGTCATCGCAATGAACATCTTCAATCGCAGCATGAAACCGTTTTTCTTCCTCGTCCTGGCCGGTTCGTTGCCGGCCGCCCCGGTTCTCGCGGCCGAGCGGCCGGTGGTTTCGGTGGTATCCGTGGCCGCCGACGAGGTCAGCCCGACCCTGATGGTCACCGGTACCGTCCAGAGCCGGGCCGACTCGGCCGTTTCGGCAGGCATCGCCGGATCGCTCACCTGGGTCGCCGAGCCCGGCACGCGGGTCGGGCAGGGTGAGCCGATCGCCCGCCTCGACGGCCGGCCTTTCGAGCTGGCGGTGCGCGAACTGGAGGCGCGGATGAACAAGAAGCAGATCGAGATCCAGCGCTTCGAGCGCGACCTGGAGCGCTACCGCCAATTACACCGGCAGCAGTCGATTTCCTCGCGCGATCTCGATTCGCTGGCGGCCGACCTGGGTATGGCGCGTTCCGACGCCGACCTGCTGCAGGTCGAAATCGACCGCGCCCGGGAGGACCTGGCCAAAACCCGGATCGTCGCGCCTTTCACCGGCGTCGTGACCCGACGATTCCACCAGCAGGGCGAAAGCGTGTCGCCCACACAGTCACTGGTGCAGCTGGTCAGCACCGACCAGCTCGAGATTCGCTTCCATGGGCCGCTGGCGCACAGCGAATTACCCTCCGCGGTTGGAAGCCTGCGGGTGCACTGGGGCTCGGGCAATGCGCGCATGGACGTGCGGGCGACTGTGCCGGTCAGCGACGAGCAGTCGCAGAGCTTCATCGGCTTCCTGGCGGTGCCGGCTGGAATGGCTTCGGAGCTTCGCATCGGCCAGCTGATCAGCGTGGCCGTGCCTACCGCGTTGCCCTCCATGCACCACATCGTGCCGCGCGACGCGCTGGTGCTGGGCGAGAAGGAAATTCGGGTTTTCGTGCTCGACGACGAGGGTCGAGCCAAGGCGATTCCGGTCGAGGTCGGCGCCGACCACGGTGATTTCATCGCGGTCGAGGGGGCGCTCGAGGCCGGCCAGCAGGTCATCGTGCGCGGCGCGGAATCGATCAGCAGCGGCGACCTGGTGACCGTTCTGTCGCCGGCCGATTTTCCGCTGACGACCGTCAGCAGCTGATTGCGGTCAGTCGTTCGGCTTCGATTCGCCTGCCCCCGGCGGCAGGCGGCCGAGCAGCGCGGCAAAACGCGGATCGTCGCGCAGCGGCCGATAGTGCGGGTCGACGTCGATTAACAGCACCTGTGCCTGGCGCTTCTCGATCGCTTCGTTCAGCCAGCCGAAGGCTTCGTTGTATCGGCCGGCGGTAACGGCATATCGCGCCCAGCTCATCGGCGGGATGTAATGACCGATATTGGCCTCGAGTCGATCGTCCAGCAAGCGACCGAACAGGGCGGTCATGCCGCGGCTTCGATACAGCGCCGAGTATTCGTCGATGCGGACCTGCGGCATGCCGGTCTTGGCCATCAGCGCGACCAGCTGCTCGAAAGCGAGTTCATCTTCGCCCAGGAGCAGGCCGATTCGGTGCAGCATGCGCTGCACGTAGTCGGATTCGGGTTCGCTGTTCATCAGTCGCAGCGTTTCGGCCAGGGCGCGCTCCAGCTCACCGCGCATGTAATGGACATACGACATGTTCACGAACTGGTACCAGGCCGGGTTCCTCTCGCGCATTTGCTGCATGACGGCCTCGGCGCGCTCGAATTGCCCGAGCGTGAGCAGGAACTCGGTGTAGTGCAGATAATTCATCGGATCGTCGGGGTCGGACTCGAAGGCCCGCAAATAGGCTTCGCGGGCCGGCTCGATGGCCCAGTCGGCCAGCAGGTTCAGCTGGGCCTTCCGGCGCCACGCGCGGGCGTTGTCCGGCTCGCTCGTAAGCACCCGCTCGAGCAGGGCGCGGACCTCGTCGGCGTAGAGCTCGATGTCGAGATAGCCTTCGGTGGCACTCAACTCCAGCTTGGCTGCGGCGATTCCCAGCAGGGCAGCGACGTTGCCGGGGTCTTCCTCCAGCACTTCCCGGAACTCGGCGACCGATTGCCGCAGCAGTTCGGGCTGATCGCTGTCGAGCCGTTGCTCGGCGCTTTCGAGCAGTTCGCCGATTTCGGCGCCTGGCGCCGCAGGAAGCGACGATTCGCCGTTGATCGGCGGAGAATCGGTAATGGAATCGGGAATGCGGTCACGGGTGACCCACCAACCGCCGAGTGCCGCCACCAGCAGGCCGATGCCGACGATACCGGACGACAACCACCAGCCGGCTCGCGACCCGGCGGCTGCATGGGGGTGCGGGCGTGGTTCGGAGACACGCCGCGTTTCCGGCAGCCAGACGTAACCGGTGCCGGTCATCGTTCGGATGTACTTCGGCGCCGCCGCCCGGTCGCCGAGCACGCGCCTGAGCTTGCTGACGGCCACCGAAAGGCTGTCCTCGTTGACAATGCGGCCGGGCCAGATTTCCTCCATCAGCCAGGTCTTGGTCAGTACCTGGCCGGGCCGCCGGCAGAAGGCATGGAGCAGGTCGGCGACTTTCTGTTCGAGGACGATGTCCTGGTCATTCAAACGCAATCTGCCCTCGCGGGGTGCGAAGGCGACGTTTTCGAAGACGTACTGAACCGGGTTGTCCATGCAGAATCGCCGTGTCGCGCACGTGCCATCGAATGATCGTCGGGACCGGCAATGATAGTCCAGTCTCCGGGCTGATGCCCTCTCGATATCGCTCATGCCACGCTTGCGTTTCCAGGCAAGAACATGATTGCTGCGGCAGACGAACACGCGCCGCCGCGAAAATGCTTCGGATGAACCCGGGGGGCGCCGGACGCTCGCTGCCGCCGTCTCAATCCTGATTGCGCCGTGCGTGTTTCTGGCGCAGGCGGGCCGGCATTTCCGTATTGATCACTATATGTCTAATGAACGATCTGTCGCTTTCAGAGTGGAGACATCGCGTGAAATTGGCCAACAGAAAATTCAGTTACGCTTTCGGAGTGCTCGCGATTCTTGTTGCAGGATGCGGTGAGCGCGCAGCAGACGGCGTTTCGGCCGAGCCGACGACCGCGCCGGTTGAGCCGGCCGCAACGGTTGAAGAGGCCGAGGCCGATAAAGTCGATGTCTCTGCCGCTTCAGGACAATCGCAGCCCGGCACTTCACTGCTTGGTCCAGCGCTCGACGAGCCGGGGCGCTACTACGGCGTTTACGCCTCACCCGAGCGCCCGTCGCGTGGTTGGTTCATTGCCGAAGCGAAGCGCCCTGTCTACGCCGAACGGGCGCCCGAGGTGCCGCCGGGGCACCTGATGCTGGGCGCGATGTTCGGCGATGTCGCGCCGTGGCAGATGAAGACGATGTCCGAAACCCGCTTCGAGCAGGTACGGATGGGTCCGGGCCAGACCGAGCCGGTTGCGATCGAGTTCCGCTTCGACGCCGACGGCCGGGCCGAGGCATTCCGGTTCACCGGTGGAGTTTCGGGCTACGACGCCTGGCTCCAGCGCACCGGCGATCTGCCCGAGGGCTGGTAGTTCGAACGCAGGAGCATTCGGACCTTCGCCAAAGGAATACCGCCTGAAGAATGGGCCGCCAGTTCTCGCTGTTGCCGATAGCGGGCCTGCAGTTGCTGTTTGCAGGCGCCGCGCTGAGCCGAAGC
>CAYYZR010000105.1:0-8225 GCA_964476005.1 uncultured Halomonas sp. | reverse complement strand
CGTAAACCGTAAATCGTGAAAGCGGAACACCAACAGCACGAGGAAAATCCGAAAACCGAAGGAAACGACGCAACGACGAACTTCAACCTGCCCGAAGAATCCGAACCGGCGGCGTCGAAAGCACGCTGCGGTTGCCCAGCCAGCCGGCGCCGACCACGAGCAGGGCCGAGGCGCCGAAGCCGAGGATGAACAGCGATACGCCCGGCTGGTAGTCGAATCCGAACAGTTCGTCGGCCATGATCCAGCCGGTGACTGCGGCACCGAGCGTGGCCAGCGCGGCGGCAATCGCGGCCATGATTGCGTATTCGATCAGCAGCCCGTTGCGCACGGTCGCGTTGTCGGCGCCCAGCGTGCGAATCAGCGCGGCCTCGGACCGGCGCTGGTCGCGGGTGGCCTCCAGCGCCGCCAGCAGCACTACCAGTCCGGCGATCAGCGTGAACGCGAACACCACCTGGGCGGCCTGGCTGACCTGGTTGATGATCTCGAAGACCCGCTGGATCAGCGCGCCGACGTCGAGGACGCTGGTATTGGGCAGCGAGCGTGCAAGTTCGTCTAGCGCCTGCGCGCCTTCCGGGGGCAGGTAGAAACTCGCGACGAACTGGTGCGGCAGCATCTCGCCGGCTTCCGGTGTGAGCAGCAGGAAGAAATTGACGTTGAACGAGTTCCACTCGACGTCGCGGATATTGGTGATCTCGGCGCTGAACGCGCGCCCGCCGCTGTCGAAGGTCATCCGGTCGCCCACGCCCACGCCGACGCGGTCGGCCCAACGCCTGGCGACCGAGATTTCGCCGCTGTCCCCGGCTTCCCAGAATTCTCCTTCGACGATTTCATTGGCCGGCGGGATTCGGTCTATCCATGACAGATTGACCTGCCCTGTGAACCGGTCCTCGGGTGGACGGTCGCCGCCCTTCAGCGAGCCTTTTTCAACAATCTCTGTCAATTGGGCATTCGCCATGGGCCGGATCTGCAGCTGCCCGGCGCCGATGTCTTCCAGCGTTTCCCGCACCCGTGCGACCTGGTCGGGCTGGATGTTGACCATGAAATGATCGGGGGTGTCGGCCGGCAGGCTTGCCCGCCACTGGCCGATCAGTTCGCCGCGAACCACCATCAGCAGCAGCAGCGCCATCAAGCCCAGTCCGAGCGCGGTGATCTGCAGGATGCTGGCGCCGCTGCGGCGGCTCAGGCCGGCCAGGCCGAAGCGCCACGCGCCGCTTGCCGACGCGGACAGCTTGCGCGTGGCCAGCATTGCGCCCCAGGCAGCCAGCGCCAGCAGGCCGGCCAGCAGTGCGCTGCCGCCGAGCATCAGCAGGGCGAGTCTGAAGTCACCGAGTTCGTAGACCGGGATCGCCAGCGCTGCAACAATCGGAATCAGCCAGGCGACGCGCTCGCGCGCCCTCGGGACGTCCAGCGAACGGTTGAGGATTCGCATGGGCGGGACGCGCTTGAGCGACAGCAGCGGGGGCAGGGCGAAGCCGACCGCCAGCAATAGCGTGAACAGCGCGCTGCCCGCCAGCGGCTGCAAACGCATGCCGGGCAGGTCGGTGCTCATCTGGACGCTGAGAATCTGGGCGATCAGGTGTTGGCCGGCAACCCCGGCGATGCCGCCGAGCACCACGGCAAACAGCACCAGCCAGAGCAGCAGCAGGGCGATGGCCCGCATCACCTCATTGCTTTCGGCCCCGAAGGCCTTGAGGATGGCGATCAGGTCGCGCTGGGCGCGCGAGAATCGCATCGCCGCCAGCAGCACGGCCACCGCCGCAAGAATCACGGCGGTGAGCGCGGCGACCGCCAGGAAGCGGCGCGCCTGCTCCAGCGCCTCGTCGGTCTGCGCTTCGGCCTCGCCGGCTGTCTGCAGCCGCTGGCGGCCGGATAGCTGCGATTCGGTGCGCTGGACGAAACGGTCCACGGCACGCTCCTCGCCGGCGGCCAGCAGGCGATAGCGCGCCCGCGAGCCGGCGCCGAGCAGGCTGGAGCCCTCCAGGTCGGCCAGGTTCACCAGCAGGCGCGGCGAGAGCATGAACGGACCGCCACCCTGGTCGGGTTCGTAGGTCAGGAGTTTCTCGACCGTCAACTCGCGCTCACCCAGCACGACACTGTCGCCGGGCGCTATATCCAGCGACCGCAGACCGCTGGGGGCGATCCAGGCCTTGCCGGGCTCGGGTATCGTCCCGGTCGTCCGGTCGGGCTGGTCGAGGGCGTCGGCAATCTTCAGCGCGCCGCGCAGCGGATAGCCTTCGCTGACCGCCTTGACGTCGAACAGCGCGCTGGTCTCGTCAGAGAAAAGCACCGTGGACAGCGTGATCATGGGCGAGGTCGAAAGGCCCAGTTCGGCGGCGCGCGCCGCGATTTCCGCGGGCAGCGGATTGCGATCGCTGACCACGACGTCGGCGGCCAGCACCTCGCCGGCCTGGCGCTCCAGCGTGCGGCCGACCCGATCGGTGAACAGGCTCACCGCCGACAGCGCGGCGGTGGCCACGGCAAGACCTGCGATCAGCATCCATAGCGCGCCCGACCGTCCCTGGCGCAGCAGCAGGCGACCCGAGAGTGCGGCGCTGTTCATGGGCGCGAGGCGCTCGCGGCCTGCGGCGACGAATCGTCCTGCCCGGCATCCTTGGCCGACTCGAAACGGATATGCCCGTCGTCCATGGTCGCGACATCGGCGCATCGCTCGGCCAGGCGCGGATCATGGGTGACCAGTACCAGCGCTGTCCCGTTCTTCTCGTTCAGATCGAACAGCAGATCGGCCACCGCGTCGCCGGTCTTGCGATCAAGGTTGCCGGTGGGTTCGTCGGCGAACAGGATGGCCGGGTTACCGGCAAATGCGCGAGCGATCGCGACGCGCTGCTGCTCGCCGCCGGACAGCTGGCGCGGGTAGTGGTCCAGGCGATGATCCAGGCCAACCTGTCCCAGCGCCTTCAGTGCGCGCTCGCGCGGCTGGTCGATGCGCCCGATCTCGAGCGCCAGCATCACGTTTTCCAGCGCGGTCAGGCTCGGCAGAAGATGGAACGACTGGAACACGAAGCCGACCCGGGCGCGTCGAAGCCGCGCGCGCCCGTCCTCGTCGAGATCGCCGAGCTTCTGCCCGGCGAGCAGGATTTCACCGGCGGTGGGCGTTTCCAGCCCGGCCAGCAGTCCCAGCAGTGTGGTCTTGCCCGAGCCGGAGGCCCCGACAATCGCCAGCGTTTGCCCTGCGTTCAGGTCCAGGCTGATATCTTTGACGATCTCGAGGCGGCCGCCCGGTGCATCCACCGCGTAGTCGACGTTGCTTGCGACCAGCGGCTTTTCGCCGGCCTGGTCCGAATTCGGAGAAGAATCGTTCATGAAATTTTCGGGACTCCCGGTCCGTTTGACGGTCTTGCTTCTGGCGCTGTGCGGCGATGCCGCGCTGGCCGAGCGTATCGTGATTCTGGGCGATAGTTTGTCCGATGCGTATAACATGCCGCGTGAAGCCGGCTGGGTGCATCGGCTCGACCAGCGTCTGGGCGAGGCGCACGAGGTGATCGACGGCAGCATTTCCGGCGACACGTCGGCCGGCGCCGTCTCGCGCATCGATGGTCTGATGGAAGCACATCAGCCGCAAGTGCTGATCGTCATTCTCGGCGGCAACGACGGCCTGCGCGGCCTGCCGCCCGGCGCGCTGGAAAGAAATCTCGCCGAACTGATCGAGCGCGGCCGGGCCGCCGGCGCGACGGTCGCGCTGATGCAGATTCGTCTGCCGCCCAACCTCGGGCCGGTCTACATCGAGCGTTTCGAGGGCGTGTATCCGAGTCTGGCCGAGCGATACGAAATAACGCTCATCCCGTTCTTTCTCGATGACCTGTTCGACAGGCCCGGCATGCTGATGGATGACGGCATCCACCCCACCGAAGCCGCCCAGCCGAAACTGGCCGCCTTCATGGAGCCCTGGGTGAGGCAGCTTCTGGCGGAATAGTAGCGAGACGCCATCACCTGCGCAGACTTATTCAGCGGTTTCCTGAATCGCCCCGATCTTTCGCTCAAGCTCCGCAACCCTTTGTTCGAGTTCCGCGACCCGCTGCTGCAGCGATTCCGTTTCAGCTGCATTTGCCGGCGTTGCGGCGGGGGCATGGTCGGCCTGCAATGCGACGCTGTCGACCGGCCCGGCAAGCAGGTGCATGTACCGGTCTTCACGCTGGCCGGGTCCGCGCGGCAGACGGACGACCAGCGGTTTGTCGTGTGCGGCCATGCGGTCGAGGTTGTACTTCACATCGTCGAGATCCTCGAATCGGTGCATGCGCTCGGAGCGACTGAACAGCTCGGCCAGCGTCTGCGGACCTCTCAGCAGCAAGAGCCCGACCAGCACGCGCTGGGCGGCAGTGAGCTTGAGCTCCGAATCGACCCGGTGATAGTAGCGAGAGGCGCGCGCGCCGTATTCCGAACGAACGAGCCTTCGCTGCTCGAGCGCGCGCAGGGTCTGGCCGACGCGGCCGGGGTCAAGCTTCATGACGGGGTTGCGGCTGGTTTTCTGGTTGCATGCCGTCACCGTCGCGTTCTGGGTCAGCGGATAGGTCTCCGGCGTGGTGGCCTCCTTTTCTATCAGGCAGCCGAGAACGCGAGCCTCGATGGCAGAAAGCGGCGGATTCAAGGGCAGTTCCGATTCGTTCGACGCGCCTGGTGATGATTCCGGCGACGATTCGGGTTGTGATTCCTGTGATGATTCATTCATTGCTGGTGGTTCCCCTGGGGTTCATGGGCCCCGCGTAAAGCAAGGCACGTTCATTCTGGCAGATTGCGCTGACCTCGACGAAGCCCGGCGCGCCCGGTTCGGCGGGCGTCGCGTTGAACTCGAAACCGCAGTGGGCGAGCGCCGGGTTGTCGAAGGCATCGGCGACATCCGGGCGTGCTATGCCCGTTTCGATGCGTGCCGTATCGTCGTCGATGCGAACCTCGACCGCGTCGAGTTCGCTGCCATCCAGCGAGCAGGCCCAGCCCTCGATGCGAATCCGGCCGTCGGAACTGCGCCGCATCCGGTCCACCCAGCCCCAGGGCCCTCGGCGAAACCGGTCGGGGCGGATTGGGGTCGGTCTTTCGGTGTTGTAAAGAACATACAGGTCCTGCTCCATGGCCAGCGCGCGCGGGATCCGCATGCACTCCACGGCCGCGGAGATGCTCGAAGCGATCGCCTGTCGGACATAGCGCTCGCTGGCCCAGGCCGTGCCGTAAATGCTCGAGTCGATCGGGATCCGCTCGCTTTCGGGCCGGTAAACGAAGCCCTCGGCCGGCATCTTGCCGCCGAACTGCGATTCGTCGCGCACGCTGAAGCACAGCACGCCGCCGGGTTCCAGCAAAGAGTGAAGCTTGCCCAGCCAGGCGCGGAACAGCCGGTCGGGCAGATGCGAGAAAAGAGATGCGACCCAGATCATGTCGAAGCGCCGGTTCACGGAGAAGGCTTCGGGGTCGCTGTTGGACAAATGACCTTCGATGCCGAACAGGCGCTTGTTCGTCTCCAGCGCATCGGCCTGGATTTCGGCCCCGCGGATGTTGTGGTTCGGCAGCCATGCGGCGAGGAATCGGAGCAGACGCCCGTAGCCACAGGCGAAATCCAGTATCTGCAGATTTTCCGGATGCTCGAACCCGCTTTCGGCGATCTGGCGGAAACAGTTGAACTGCTGGATGGAGATGTTGTAGTACTGGCTCAGCGCGATTGCTGCGTCCTGGTGATGGACCAGCGAATGGGTCAGCATCTGGTCGTTGGCGTGGATCCTGAATTCGAGTCTGTCGGCGAAATCGCTGGAAAGGCCGACCGCACGCTTGACCGCGTCGCGGAAGCGATCGTCGCCGAGAATTTCTGCGACCTGCTTGTTCAGCACTGGCGAATCAGTGGGCATGGGCGACGGGTCCATGGCGAGTGCATGTCGGGTATTTGCATATCGTAGACCGGATTCCATGCCCGGGCCGGTTCGACGACCGGCATTTTCAAGGCCTGAACGGCCGCGGATTCCAGCCCAGCCGTTGGCGCGCGGCGGTGTCGTCGACGACCAGGTCCATGCGCTGGCGCGCGACCATGGCCGGCGTGACCGATCGGAAGCGACCCAGACGATGGGCGACTCGGAGGACGGGGACAATCAGCCATGCCGGCAGTCGCAGCAGCCTGGCGTCGACCCCGGCGCCCGAGGCAATCCGGCGCATGAAATCCGGGTAGCGCAGTGTCTCGCCGCCGCCCAGGGCGAAGGTCTCGACCGTCGATCCGGCCTCGGCGCCGGCGACCAGCTGCCGGACCAGCACGGCGAGGTCGGCCGCGTGTACCGGCTGGCGCAGCCCGGTGCCTGCCACCGGTACCCATGATCTTCGTGCCAGCCAGCTTCGGATTCCGTCCAGCGCCGAGGGTCCCCGGCCGCCGTAGAGCAGCGTCGGCCGGAGCAGGGTAAGTTCGATGCCGCGCTTTCGAGCCACCGCGCCAAGAGATTGCTCGGCTTCGAGCAGCCGTTCCACGGTTTCCCGCATCTCGGGATCGGCCGCACGCCGCTTCAACACCGCGCTGGCCGAACTCAGCGCAACAATGCGTCTGAGTGTCGGCATGGCCCGGGCCTGGCGCGCCGCCAGCGGCAGCGCGCCGGCATCTGCACAGACCATCACGTGCGCCTGCACGCGGGCGTGCTCGCGAGCAAGGTCGTGCTGCATCCAGGTGAGGTTGGGCCGGCTGTACTCGGGTACGCTCGGCGAGACGGCGATGACCGTCGCGCCCGCGTCGAGCAGCCCGGCGATGATTTCATGACCGGCCGGGCCGCCGGGGCCCATGAGCAGGATCGGTGCCGAGACATTGTCGTTCAATGCGTGCTCCTGTTCGTCCCGGCCGGGGCCGCGGCGTGGCTGGAGCGATCGCGCCGGGTTACGTGCATAATCGCTGCTGTTCCTGATGATCGTCGGTAACTGTCGCTGACTGAGAATTGCCGACCGAATATTGCCGACCGAAAGTTGCCGACTGAGTATGGCCGACGCCGAATCGATGTATCTGAACGCGAGAATACTGCACCAGCCGCTGACCGGGGTCGGCCGGTACCTCAGCGAGGTGCTTGCGGCCTGGCCGGGGGCGACGCCGATGCGCCTCGATCCGCCGCGCTGGGCGAGCCAGGGGCTCAAGGGACACGGCTGGGAGCAGTTGGTGCTGCCGGCGCGGGTCGGCCGTAATCTTCTATGGTCGCCGGTGCATTCCGGGCCGCTGGCGGTGCGCAATCAGGTGGTGACGGTCCACGATCTGGTGCCGCTGGATCACCCCGAGTGGCTCAATCGCGGATTCGCCCGCTGGTACGGCTTCATGTTGCCGCGGCTGGTGCGCCGGGCCCGGCACGTCATCGCGATTTCCGAGTTCACCCGCCGGCGGCTCGTCGAAACCACCGGCCTTGCCGAAGACGACGTGACGGTGATTCACAATGGTGTCGGCACCCGGTTCCGTCCGCCGGCGACGGCCGCCCGCCGGGCCATGCGCGAAAGCCTCGGCCTGGCCGATAACCGATACCTGCTTTCGGTGGGCACGCTGGAGCCGCGCAAGAATCTGCCCGGCCTGCTGCACGCGTGGCGGCAGGCGCTGCCGCGATTGCCCGGCGACCTCGAACTGGTGATCGCCGGCGCGCCGGGTCGCGCCTCGGTGTTCGCCGACGCAAGACTGGATGATCTGCCGCCCCGGGTGCGGCTGGTCGGACGGGTGGACGACGACATGCTGCCGTCGCTGTACGCCGAGGCCGAATGGTTCGTTTACTTGTCGCTATACGAGGGCTTCGGCCTGCCGCCCCTCGAGGCGTTGGCCTGCGGCACGCCGGTGATCGTCAGTGACATCCCGGTGTTTCGCGAGGTGACCGCCGATGCGTCGATTGCCGTGGATCCGCAGGCTACCGGTGCGGTGGCCGATGCGCTGGTGCAGGCGGTCGAAGATTCGGCATCGAGAAAAATCCTGGCCGAGCGGGGATTGCGCCAGGCGGAGAAATTCGATTGGCGCGAGACCGCGCGCCGCACGCGGGAGGTTCTGGAACGATTCGGATAGGGGCGTCGCTTGGTCGCCGGGTCGTTTTGTCGTTTTGAAGCCGCCAAACGATGCTGGACTACTTCCTAAAACCTGAAATTGCCCCGCGCCAGACGGCGCGGGCGGCTTCGAGGTCGCCGTGCAGCAGCCTTCTTGCGATGCGTCCAAGAATGCCGATGACGATGGCAGGCCAGCCGCCCAGCGGGCCGTGCTTGCGGAAGAACCGGACGGCCGAGGCGTTGATCAGTTC
>CAYYZR010000104.1:0-8428 GCA_964476005.1 uncultured Halomonas sp. | reverse complement strand
AGGTCTACCTGACCACCTCGGACTGGATGCTGGCCATTACCGCGCGGATGGAAGAACTTTCGCCCGACGACCGTGCCCGGATCCGCTTCTACACTCGCCAGTTCGCCGATGCGCTGTCGCCGTCGAATTACGTGCTGACCAATCCGGAGGTGCTGGCCACGACGCGTCGCGAAAAGGGCCTCAATCTGCTCCGGGGCTATCGGATGCTGCTGGAGGATCTGGACAAGGGCGACGGTCAGCTGCTGATCTCGATGACCGACAAGACTGCGTTCGAAGTTGGCGGGAACATCGCAACCACCGAGGGCGCGGTCGTCTACGAAAACGAGATGATGCAGTTGATCCAGTATTCGCCGCGCACCAAGACGGTGTTCACCCGGCCGCTGCTGATCGTGCCGCCGTGGATCAACAAGTTCTACATTCTGGACCTGCAGCCGAAGAACTCGTTCATCCGCTGGGCGGTCGATCGCGGCCACACGGTGTTCGTGATTTCCTGGGTGAATCCGGATGAAAAGTACAGGTACAAGCGCTTCGAAGATTACATGCACGAAGGCATTCTGGAGGCGCTGGATGCGATCGAGCAGGCGACCGGCCAGCGCCAGGTCAATGCCATCGGCTACTGCATCGGCGGCACGCTGCTGGCCGCAACCCTGGCCTGGATGAAGGCAAGAGAGGCGGACCGGATTGCGTCTGCGACCTTCTTCACCGCCCAGGTGGATTTCGAACAGGCCGGCGAGCTGCGCGTGTTCATCGACGACAAGCAGCTCAAGAGCCTGGAAAAGCGTATGACCAAGCAGGGTTACCTCGACGGCGAGGCGATGGCCATGACCTTCAACATGCTGCGTGCCAACGACCTGATCTGGACATTCGTCATCAACAATTACCTGCTCGGACGAAAGCCGCCGCAGTTCGATCTTCTGTACTGGAATTCCGATTACACACGGCTGCCCGAAACCATGCATACCTGGTATCTGCGCGAGTTGTACCTGAACAACAAGCTGGTCGAGCCCGGTGGGGTGGAGATGGACGGGGTGCCGATCGATCTTTCGACGATAGATCTTCCGGTCTATCTGCAGTCGGGCCGCGAGGACCATATCGCGCCTTATCAGTCAGTGTACAAGGCGACCCAGATCTATTCCGGCGACGTCACTTTCATGCTCGCCGGTTCCGGCCACATTGCCGGGGTCATCAACCCGCCGGCGGCCAACAAGTACGGCTTCTGGACCAACGACCAACTGCCGGAAGATCCCGAGCAATGGATCGAAGGCGCGGATTATCACGCAGGGTCGTGGTGGGGTCACTGGAACGACTGGGTCAAGCCATACGCCGGCCGCCGGGTGGCGGCGCGCGAGCCGGGCGGCGGGGTGCTGCCGCAGATCGAGCCCGCTCCGGGTAGCTACGTGCGCGGTTGACGGCGAGTCTCCGAACGCTGTATCGCCGCAACGGCGTTGCCATCTCGCGCGGTGTGCAACCTGAAACGCGCCCGGAAAAATCCAGTTGCCGCGGTATCATTTAAGCAACGCCGCCGCAGCGAGGTTCCGCCATGCGATACCTGAGAACGCCCGACACCCGTTTCGAGCATCTGCCGGGCTACGACTTCGAGCCGAATTACCTGCAGGTCCGCGATGGCGACGGTGGCCACTTGCGGATCCATTACATCGACGCCGGCCCTCATGATGCGGCGCCGATTCTTTTGCTGCACGGCGAGCCGAGCTGGAGTTACCTGTACCGAAAAATGATTCCGCCGCTGGCCGCGGCCGGTCATCGAGTGATTGCGCCGGACCTTGTCGGTTTCGGCCGCTCCGACAAGCCGGTGCAACAGGACGATTACACCTACCAGCGACACATGGACTGGCTGGGCGCGGTGGTCGTGGCGCTCAATCTCAGCGAGATCACGCTGTTCTGCCAGGACTGGGGCGGTCTGCTTGGTCTGCGCATGGTGGCTGAGGCGCCACAGCGTTTCGCCCGCGTAATCGCGGCCAATACGTTTCTGCCGACTGGCGACGCGTCGCCCGGCGAGGCCTTTCTCGAATGGCAGCGGTTTTCCCAGCAAGTGCCCAAGTTCCCGGCCGGCGCCGTCATTCAGAAAGGCACCGTGGCCGAGTTGCCTGCCGAAGTGGTGGCCGCCTACGACGCACCTTTTCCCGATCAGACCTTCACCGCCGGGGCGCGTCGATTCCCGATGCTGGTGCCGATATCGCCCGATGATCCCGCCGCAGAACCCAACCGGCTGGCCTGGCGCCAACTCGAGCGCTTCGACAAGCCCTTCCTGACCGCATTCAGCGATTCCGATCCGGTCACGCGCGGGGCCGAAAAGAAGCTGCAGGCGCGAATTCCGGGTGCCCGGGGACAGCCGCACGTCACGATTGAAGGGGGTGGACATTTCCTCCAGGAAGATCGTGGTGAGGAGCTTGCCGAACTTGTTGTCTCGTTCGTGGAGTCGACAGGGTAAGAACAGCGCTTGAGGCGGTGCTGGTCAATCCTTCGCAGACTCATCGGGCAACAGCAGATCTTCGAGAAAAAAGGCCGACAGCGCGGCGCGATTGGCCAGGCCGGCCTTCTGGTAGACCGCACGCGCCTGTTCGCGCACGGTGCGCTCACCGGTGCCGCGCACCCGCGCGATCTCCTTCAGGCTCAATCCCTTCAGCAGCAAAAGGCCGATCTCGGCTTCGGCGGCGCTGAGATTCCAGCGATGAAACTGCTCCTGGATGGCCTGCCCGAGCCCGGCGATGGTTTCCTGATAGCGATCGCGCCAGCGCGCCGATTCATCGCGCGCCCGGTTCAGGCTATGCGCCAGGCGGTCGAGCGAGCGCCGCTGCCGGAACACGCCCCTGAGCAGCACCAGCATGGCGATGCCCGAGATGGCCAGCACCAGCGATTCGATCGCGACATGGGCGGCGTCGACACCGCTCGACCAGTCCGAGAGCAGGTCCCAGGCCACCAGCGCAAAGATCAGGCCGAACGCGGTTGCAAGCAGTATCGGCAACCGCTGCGTTGCTTTCCGGTTGTCCATGATTTCAGTCTTTCCGTCTCCATGCGTCATTTGCCGGATTGCCAAAGCTTAGCGCAGGCGCAAGACTTGAAGGCACAGCGAAGCCCCGCATCGTTGCCCGAATCGCCGCGCTTCGACGGCGACACCCATTCCATGGCAAAGGAGCCGAAAATGAACGAGACGCCACGCACTCAGCGCTACTCGGGAACGTCCACACTCAACCACTGGATCACGGCCCTGCTGGTGGTCGCGATGCTGACGCTGGGCTTGAGCGCGCGCGGGGCACCCGACCCGGCCGAGGACTACATCATGTCCATCCACATCGCGCTGGGTTTCTTCGTGCTGTTGTTCGTGGTCTGGCGGACGGCCGTCCGGATTCGCGAGGGCTTTCCCGACAATGCCGATGCCGATGCCCTTACGCGGATAGGCGCGTGGTGGATGCACCGTGCGCTGCTGGTCGTCCTGGTGCTGCTGGTGATCACCGGGCCGCTCTATCTGTTCACCGAGAGTGAAGGAATGGACGTGTTCGGCTGGTTCACCTTCTATATTCCGCTGGAGAGCGTCGAACTCGTGCACGAGCCGGCCGAAGAGGTGCACAAGTTCCTCGCGGTGTATGCCTTGCCGGCGTTGCTGGCGATTCATGTTCTGGGCGCGGCCCGCCACTACCTGGCCGGGCGTCGGGAAACGCCGGCTGACCTGTAGCCGGAATAGCCCACTAGACGTCGGCAAACTGGCTGGCGTCGCCGATCCAGCGCTCGATCAGCACGTCGGCCTGGGCGTGGGTCAGGTTTTCGACCAGGCCGGGAACCGCCGCGACGAGTTCGGTGTCACGCGCCAGGTCGGCGATCCTGAAGCGCAGCATGCCGGTCTGGCGGGTGCCCAGCACCTCGCCCGGCCCGCGCAGCTCCAGGTCGCGCTCGGCAATTCGAAACCCGTCGGTGGTTTCGCGCATCACCTTGAGTCGCTCTCGCGCCAGCTGCCCCAGCGGCGCCTTGTACATCAGCAGGCAGGCCGAGCTGTCGCTGCCGCGGCCGACCCGGCCCCGGAGCTGGTGCAGCTGCGACAGGCCCAGCCGCTCGGCGTTCTCGATGATCATCAGGCTGGCCTCGGGCACGTCCACGCCCACCTCGATCACGGTGGTGGCGACCAGCAGCCTGATCTCACCGGCCTTGAAGGCATCCATCACCGCCTGCTTTTCGGCCGGTTTCATTCGGCCGTGCACCAGCCCGACGCGAAAGTCGGGCAGCTGGCGCTCCAGCTCGGCGGCGGTGGTTTCGGCGGCCTCGGCCTCGAGCACTTCGGATTCCTCGATCAGCGGGCACACCCAGTAGGCCTGGCGGCCTTCGGCAAGCGCCACCCGGATGCGCTCGATGACGTTCGGACGCCGCGCGCCGGCGATCACGGCCGTGGTCACCGGCTTGCGTCCCGGCGGAAGTTCGTCGATGACCGAGACTTCCAGCCCGGCGTAGGCGGTCATCGCCAGCGTGCGCGGAATCGGCGTTGCGGTCATCACCAGTTGATGGGGGATGCGCTGGGTATCGTTGTCGCTACCTTTGGCTGCCAGCGCCAGGCGCTGGTGGACGCCGAAGCGGTGCTGCTCGTCGACGATGACCAGTCGCAGTTGATGGAACTCCACGCCTTCCTGAAACAGCGCGTGGGTGCCGATGGCCAGTGGCGCGCCGGCGGCCAACTGCTCCAGCGCCTCGCGGCGTTTCCTTCCGGTCACCTTGCCGGCCAGCCAGACCGGCTTGATGCCCAGCGGCTCGAACCAGGCGCTGAAATTGTGCAGGTGCTGCTCGGCCAGTATCTCGGTGGGCGCGATGATCGCGACCTGGGCACCGGCGCCGATGGCCTGTGCGGCGGCCGCCGCGGCCACCAGCGTCTTGCCCGACCCGACGTCGCCCTGCAGCAGCCGCCGCATCGGCCGGGTCGAGCCGAGGTCCGCAGATATTTCGGCCATCACCCGATGCTGCGCGCCGGTCGGCTCGAATGGAAATTCGGCCAGCATGCGCAGGGCCAGCCCGTCGCGATCGTGCAGGGATTCGGCATGCTGGCGCGCCCGCGCCCGGTTCAGGCGAGCCAGCGCCAGGTGGTGGGCGGCCAGCTCCTCGATCGAAAGCCGCTGGACTGCGGGGTGATTGCCTTCGGTCAGCGCATCCAGGTCGGTATCGGGACGTGGCTTGTGGACGATGCGCAGGGCGGACTTCAGGTCGGGCAGGTCCATGGGTGAGGCCAGCACGTCGTCCAGCGTCATGCCCCCGTCCAGTGCCCGGGCGACGGCGTCGAGAATCATCGCCGACAACCGCTGCTGGCCCAGGCCGGCAGTGGTCGGGTAGACCGGGCTGAGGTATTCCGGGAGCGGCGGCTCGGCGCCGGTGCGCACGATACTGCATTGCGGGTGCGCCATCTCGAAGCCCTCGGGTCCGAAGCGCACCTCGCCGAAGCAGCGCAGCTGATTGCCGACCGTAAACTGGCGCCGCTGGCTCGGATAGAAGTTGAAAAAACGCAATACCAGTTGGCCGTGAGCGTCCTCCAGCAGCACCAGCAGGCTGCGTCGGCGCCCCTGGCGAACTTCCTGATGGGTGACCGTGCCCTGGACCAGCGCCGTGGTCGAGGGCCTGATCCGGTTGATCGGCGTGATCCGGGTGCGATCCTCGTAGCGCAGCGGCCGGTGAAGCAGCAGGTCGGTCTCGTCGACGATACCCAGCGCCTTGAACTTCGCCGCCACCGCCGGCCCGACGCCGTCGAGATCCTCGATGCGTCTCGTCGCGATCATCTTTTCTGGCGCCGAGGGCGTCGAATCGGCATGGAATTGCTCGCGATGGCTCAGGAAATGTCGTCCGACCGCTTTCCGGCGGCGCCGTGCAAGGATAGCGCCAACGCCGCGCCTTCGGGCGGGCCGCGCGCCTGTCGGGTATTCAGGTTAATATCCCCGGTTCGGTTTGTTCGACATTCACCATTAAATGGGTTCAGCATGATTCACAGCATGACGGCCTATGCCAGTCGCAGCGAAGCCGGCTCGGCCGGGCAACTCGCATGGGAACTCAAGAGCGTCAACCAGCGCTATCTCGACCTGTCGCTGCGTCTGCCCGAAGAGTTCCGCGTCCTGGAGCCCGAAATCCGCGAGCGCTTCAAGCAGCGCTTCAGCCGCGGCAAGGTAGAGGTCAGCCTGCGCTACCTGCCCGATCCGCAGGCTCAGACGGCAACGCTGGAGCTCAACGAGCCGCTGGCGCGCTCGCTGCTGCAGAACCTGGAGAAACTCCAGGCGCTGGCCGGAAACACTTCCGAACAGGAACTCGCGCGGCTGCTGGCCTGGCCCGGACTGATCGTCGAACAGCGCCCGGATTTCGACGCCGAGCGTGCTCGTGCGCTGGGCCTTCTCGATCGCTGCATCGCCGACCTGGCCGATGCGCGCGCCCAGGAGGGCCGCGCGATCGCCGGCATGCTGACGCCGAGGCTGGACGGCATCCTCGACCAGGTCGCGCGCGTTCGCGAACACTTGCCGGCCGTGCGCGAGGCGCTTGAGGCGCGATTCAGGGAACGTCTGGACGCGCTGGACCTGGAAGTGGAACCGGCTCGGATGGAGCAGGAAATCGCGCTGCAGCTGACACGCCTGGATGTGGACGAGGAACTCGACCGGCTGACCGCGCACGTGGCCGAGATTCGTCGGGTGCTCGAACTCGACGAGCCGGTTGGGCGGCGGCTGGATTTCCTGATGCAGGAACTCAATCGCGAGGCCAATACCCTGGGTTCGAAGTCGGTCGCCACCGAGACCACCGGCGTTGCGGTGGAACTCAAGGTGCTGATCGAACAGATGCGCGAGCAGATCCAGAATGTCGAGTGAAGCCCAGGGCGAGCTGTATGTGATCGCGGCACCCAGCGGGGCCGGCAAGACCAGCCTGATCAACAGCGCGCTGGCGGAGTTTTCTTCGCTGGCGTTCTCGATCTCCGACACTACGCGTCCGCTGCGGCGGGGCGAGGTCGACGGCGAGCATTATCATTTCATCGACCGGCCGACCTTCGACCGGCGCGTGGAGAGCGGGCGCTACCTGGAGCACGCCGACGTGTTCGGCAACGGCTACGGCACCGATCGCGCGCACGTCGAGTCGTTATGGCGCGCCGGCAAGGACGTGCTGCTGGAAATCGACGTGCAGGGCGCCGCCCAGGTTCGCGTCAGCCATCCGCAGGCCTGCCAGATCTTCATCCTGCCGCCTTCGCTGGATTCGCTCAAGAAACGCCTGACCGGCCGCGGCACCGACCAGCCGGAGGTCATCGCACGCCGGCTGGGCGAGGCCCAGCGCGAGATGTCGGCCTGCCTTGATTTCGATTGGATCATCGTCAACGACGATTTCGAGCACGCGCGCCAGCAGCTGATGGCCATCATCCGGGCCTGGCCGCTGCGCCGCGTTCGCCAGGAGATTTGCCAGCAGGCGCGCCTGGCCGAATTGCTGGATTGAGCCCGGCTTGCCCGGCACTCGCTCTGCGGCTTCGGGCCAGTGGCGGGCCGGGCGCGTCGGTGCGGGCATGGCTTTTGACCGCGCTCTTCGACGACACTTGTGATGACAATCGGCGTTATAATTAAAGGCTTGCTTTTAAATGCATAATGAATTTCAGGAGTCGAAATGGCCCGCGTTACCGTAGAAGATTGTATCGACGTCGAACCGAACCGGTTCAACCTGATCGTCATGGCCGCCCAGCGTGCGCGCCAGATCGCCAACGGCGCAGACACGCTGGTGGACGAGGAAACCGACAAGCCTACCGTGATCGCGCTGCGCGAAATCGCCGAAGGCCGCATCGACGCCGACAACATCCGGACCTACCAGGCCGAGCTCGATGCGCGTCTGGCGGCGATGCAGGCGGAGCTGCCGCCGCCCCCGCCGGACGAAGACTAGCCCGAAGATTGCACAAATTCGCGTGATGATCGCGCAGGATATTGTTTGCACGCGGGATTTTCCGAAGGAGCGGCGTAGCGACGCATACGGCCAACTGAGGAAAAACCCGCGTGCGAACAATAGACCAGCGAGGGCGCGCGCAATCTATCCAATCTTCGGGCTGGAAACCACCGAAAAGCTACTACGCTTGCGCCTGACGGCGTCCGGCGGTGCTCGAAATCCTCATGTACTGACGGGTACACTGCGGTTTCTGCGCTCCGGCGGCCACCGTCATCCACCCGCTCGCTCCGCTTCTCGGCGGTTCCAGGTACATAGCCGTTTCGTCATATGAGCTACCCCGGCCCCGTTCGCGAACTCCGGCGCCTGCTCAACACCTACCTCGAGCCCGAGCAGGTCGCGACCGCGCTCCATGCCTTCGAAGTCGGCGAAGAGGCGCACCGCGGCCAGACCCGCCGCTCCGGCGAAGATTACATCCTTCATCCCGTGGCAGTTGCCTCCATCCTGGCCGGGATGCGCATGGATCACCAGACCATCACCGCGGCCATTC
>CAYYZR010000103.1:0-8651 GCA_964476005.1 uncultured Halomonas sp. | reverse complement strand
TTCGCCGCCGCGGCACGGCTGTTCGACCCCGAAACGCGCCGCGACGTGATGCTGCTCTACACCTGGTGCCGCCACTGCGACGATGTGACCGACGGCCAGGACGTCGGCCGCGGCCGGCTCCAGACCGCTTCGCTGGAGTCGCTGGAACGGCTGCGGGCCGATTCGATGGCCGCGCTCAGCAGCGCGCCAGCCGGCACGCTGCCCTACCAGGCGCTGGCCGAAGTCGCCGCCAGGCACCCGATCGACCCGGCGCTGGTCGACGCGCATATACGAGGCTTCGAGCTCGACGTCGAGGGGTGGCACCCGGATACGCTGGACGACACCCTCCGGTACAGCTACCACGTGGCCGGTTCGGTGGGCATCATGATGGCGCTGATCATGGGGGTGCGAGACACGGCCACGCTGCAACGCGCCTGCGACCTGGGCCTGGCCTTTCAACTCACCAACATCGCCCGCGACGTGGTCGAGGACGCGCTGGCCGGGCGCTGCTACCTGCCGGCCGAATGGCTGCGCGAAGCCGGACTCGACGTGCCCGACCTGGCCGATGCGGCCGGCCAGAGAAAAGCGTTCCCCCTGGTCTGCCGGCTGATCGATACCGCCGAACCTTACTACGCCTCCGCGCGCCTCGGCGAGCGCGCGCTGCCGGCACGGGCGGCCTGGGCGATCGCGACGGCAAGGGGCGTGTATCGGGACATCGGCTTGCAGATAGGCAAGCGTGGCCACCAACGGATGGACGAACGCAGCTATACCTCGAATGCCAGAAAGGCATGGCGCGCCGCGACCGGCGGCCTTCAGGTGCTGGGGGGCAGATTGCAGCGTGCTGCCGGGCGATCAAGACAGGGGCTGTGGACGCCGGATTCACTGACGTGATAGCTTGAACCGACGCGTCGAGCCGACCCGGAGCCCCGCCCATGCCGCAGCAGCCCCTGAACCACGCCAACCTCAACGTCGTCGAATCGGGCACGGGCCCGGAAACCCTGATTCTTCTCCACGGCCTGCTGTTTTCCCACCGCATGTTCGACGCCCAGGTCGATGCATTGCAGTCCCGATTCCGCTGCGTCCGGATGGACTTTCGCGGCCAGGGCGAGAGCGAGGTGACGCGGACGGGCTACGATCTCGAGACGCTGGCCGACGACGCGATCGCGCTGATCGAATCGCTGGACGGCGCCCCGGCCCACCTTCTCGGCTTCTCGATGGGCGGGATGGTGGCGCAGCGCGTGGCGCTGAAACGCCACGACCTGTTGCGCTCGCTGGTGCTGATGAACACCTCGGCCGAACGGGAGCGATGGACCAAGCGCCCGCGTTTCGCGCTGCTGAACGTGGCCGCCCGATTCCTGGGGCTGGACAAGGTCGCACCGAAAATCCTGCCGCTGCTGTTCTCGGACAGGTTCATCGAGGATCCCGACTGCAGGCCTGAGCGCCGACGCTGGCTGGCCATGATCACGGACAACGACCGGATCGGCGCCAGTCGCGCGGTGCGCGGCGTGGTGTCGCGCAAGTCGATCCTGGACCGGGTTCGCGAGATCGAGCTGCCGACGCTGGTCATCACAGCCGACCAGGATCGAGCCACTTCGCCGCAAAAAGCGAAGAATATTCACCAGCGCATTCGCGGCTCTCGGCTGGTGACGATCGAGGACAGCGGGCACATGACCGTCGCCGAAAAGCCCGACGAGGTCAATCGCGCGCTTGGCGACTTCTACGCATCGCTGGCGCCGACCGATTGAATCATCCGGCGTGTCGATCGCCTTGGGCTAAACTCGCCACATGTGGTCCAGCCTCGCTGTCATGATCTTTCTGCTCGTACTGCTCGCGCTGGGCGCGCTGGTCTGGGTCATCGTGATCTTCAATCGGCTCGTTCGGGCCCGCAACCTGGTCCGCGCCGGCTATGCCGATATCGACGTCCAGCTCCAGAAGCGCCACGATCTGGTGCCCCAGCTGGTCGAGGCGGTGCGCGCCTACGCCGGCTTTGAAAAGACCGTGCTCGAGGACGTCACGCGGCTGCGCGGACGCGCTCGGGAAAAGGCCGAACGCGCCGATGACGTGATCGCTCGCGATGCCGCCGAGCAGGCACTGGCCGGCGGCCTCGGCAGGCTGGTGCTGCTCGCCGAGGCCTATCCAGACCTGAAGGCCGGCGATAACTTTCGCCAGCTGGCCACCGAATTGACCGAAGTCGAAGACGACATCGCCCACGCGCGACGCTTCTACAACGGCGCGGTCCGGCAGTTGAACGACCGTGTCCAGCACGTGCCCGACCGCTTCGTGGCCGGCCCTTTCGGCTTCAGGGCGGAAGCTTTCTTCTCGGCCGGCATCGAGACCCGCCGGGCGCCCGACGTCGGCCGGGTGCTCGGGGCAAGCGACGCATGAAGACGTTGCTCGCGACGCTGATGATCCTGCTCGCCGGCGTTTCGGGCGCCGACGAACGCATAGAACGCTTTGCCTCGGAAATCACGATCCAGCCCGACGGCAGCCTGTTCGTGGCCGAGACCATCGACGTTCGCGCCGAAGGCCGCCAGATTCGTCGCGGCATCTACCGGGACTTCCCGACCGTGTATCGGGACGCACTGGGCAACCGGGTCACGGTGCCGTTCGACGTGGTGACCGTGACGCGCGACGGGCAGCGCGAGGCCTGGCACACCGAACGCGTGACCGGCGGCACCCGCCTGTACATCGGCGCTGCGAATACATTTCTCGACCCCGGCAACTACAGCTACCGGATCGAATACACGACGGATCGTCAGCTCGGCCACTTCGAGACCCACGACGAGCTGTACTGGAACGTCACCGGCAACGACTGGGCGTTTCCGATCGACGCCGTCGAGGCCATCGTGCGGCTGCCTGGCGATGTGGATCGGGAGGCGCTGCGCATCGATGCCTACCTGGGCGAACAGGGTGCGCAGGGCAGCGAGTGGACCGCCCGTGTGCCGAATCGGGACACCGTCGTGTTCGAAAGTGCCAGGACGCTGCCGCCCCATGAAGGCCTGACCGTCGCAGTGGGGTTTCCGAAAGGGCTTGTGCCCGAACCGAGCGCGTTCGAACTCGGCCAGCGGATGATGGCCGACAACCGCGGCGCGATCATCGGGCTGATCGGACTGCTGGTGGTGATCGGCTGGCAGGCCTGGGCATGGAATCGGGTCGGGCGCGATCCGCTGCCCGGCGCGATCTATCCGCGCTACGAGGCGCCGGCCGGCTACTCGCCCGGCATGCTGCGCTACGTGCTGAAGTTTGGCTACGACAAGACCGCGACCGCCGCGGCGCTGGTCCACATGGCGGTGCTGGGCCACGTGAAGCTCGACAAGCCCGGCAAGCACTACGTGGCCAGGCGCGGCGAAGGCGAGCCGACCTCGAAGACCGAACGCGCGCTGTTCAAGGCGTTGTTCGCCGGCGGCGACGAACTGACTTTCGAGCAATCCAGGCACGCCCGCGTCGGCAAGGCGGTCAAGGCGCACGAAAAGGCGCTTCGATCGAAGCTGGAATCGCACTACTTCAGGCACAACCGCAAATGGTGGATACCGGGACTGCTGGTCGCGATCGTCTCGGTGCTCTTGATGACGCTGCTGACGCAGACCCCGGAACCCGGGCTCGCTCCGTTTCTGGCAATTTTTGCCGTGATATGGAACGGCTTCGTCAGCATCGTCGTCGCCGGGCTCGTCAAGGGCTGGAAACAGGCGACCGGTCTGGCGGTGATCCCGCTGCTTTTCGCCTCGGTGTTCATCCTGCCGTTCGTGATCGCCGGCCTGGCCGTGCTGGGCGTGTTCGGCTGGCAGGTCGGTGCGATTCCGCTGCTGATCCTGATCGCCCACCTGGTGCTGACGGTGACCTTCTACCAGCTGATGAAGGCGCCGACCGAACGCGGCCGCGAGCTGCTCGACGCGATCCAGGGCCTGCAGTTGTACCTGAACATCGCCGAACGCGAGGACCTCGAGCGCCGCCACGGCGGGGAACGACCGGTAACGCTCGAGGAGTTCGAGCGTCTGCTGCCCTATGCCATCGCGCTGGACAGCGCCGAGACCTGGGGCAAGCGCTTCGAGACCGCCATTCGCCTGGCCGAGGCCGACGGTTCGATCCGATCGCGCAGCTGGTACAGCCCGTCGATGACGACCGGTGCAGGGCTAAGCGGCGCGGCGATCTCGAAATCCCTGGCCGGGGGATTGTCGAGCGGAATATCCGGCTCGGCCTCGCCGCCGGGCTCGTCGTCGGGCGGCGGTGGTGGCGGCTCGTCCGGCGGCGGGGGCGGCGGGGGCGGGGGCGGCGGCTGGTAGAGCCGAACCGGTGCATCGCCGCCGGCCGGGGCGCGTCGGCTCAGCCTTGTTCTTCGCCGGCGCCTTCGCCAGGTCTCGGAACGGCGGCAAAGTGATCGGTGACGTCTTCGGCATACTCGTTCTTCAATGCCGCGCACAACCGAATGCGTTCCAGCGTCTGCGCCAGAGCGCGCGGTCCGCCTTCTAGCGCCTCCACGCGGTTTTCGAACATGGCTTCGACCTGGTCGGCGCGGGCATCGCTGCAGAAACCCGCGCCGACCGCAACGATGCTGCCCTTGCGCCAGGTGGGGATCCGGTCCAGCAGCGCCTGCAGGTTGGCGTCGTCTTGCGCCCATTGCCACATCGCCTCGCGCTGGGCCTCGTTGCCGACCTGGCCGTAGGCGACCGAGATCGCCTCGTTGTCGCGCAATCGCGGGTCGTCGATATGGTCGCGCAGCATCGCGCCGATTTCTGCGCTCTGTGACGCACCCAGCGCACCCAGCGCACGTCCGCGGAACGTTGCATCGGTGCTTTCCAGCACGCGCGCGAATAGTGCCTCGGCGAATTCGATATCGCGCATCTCGACCGCCACGCGCAAAGCCGTGCCGACCAGGCCCGGATCGAGCACGTCGGCGGCGATTTCGAGCTCTTCGAGGTAGTCGTCGGCGGCCGCGTTCAACGATTGGCGAAGCGGCCCGTGGCGACCCTCGCTCGAAAGTACCGAAGCCAGCGTGGCGCGCAGCAGTGCGGCATCGGTGGAATCGGTATCTCGCGCACCCAGGCCGAGCGCGTTCATGCGATCTCCATACATTTCGCGCAGCATCTTCGCGATGCCGGCCCTGGCCTCGTCGGTCTCGGCCAGGCGCGCGTGCATCGTTTCCAGATCGCCTATTGGCGCGGTGGCGACTTCACGGTCGCCGGCCTCGGCAAGCTTCCGCCCGACCTCCAGCAACGTCGCGGTGCTCATGTCGCCGGAACGCCAGGCGGCCGATACCGATCCCAGCAACATGCGCGACTCGGCGTTGCTCAGCCGCTCGATATTGGCCACCAGCGACGCCCAGCCGTCTTCGTCCAGCGAAAAACGGTAATAGCCCTTGCCGTCGGCATTGGGCATGACCCACGCGGGGCAGGATTCGGTCGGCAGTTCGACGACCGCGTCGGCCTGGTCGACCAGGGTGCAGTGGTTGCCGCTTTCGCCATCGGCACCAAACCGCACGCACAGGGGAATTTGCCAGCTATGGTCGCGGCCGGCGGTCGAACCCAGCGGCAGGTAGCGGCTCTGCGTCACGCGAAGCGCGGGGCTTTCGCCGCGGCACTCCACGGCGACCGAAACCAGCGGCACGCCCGGCTGGAACAGGAAGCTGGAAAAGGCTTCGACCAGATCCTCGCGGCCGGCGCCTTCGGCCAGCGAGGTCAGGAAATCCTCGTAGTCGGCCACACCGTGCTCGAAACGCTTCATGTGCAGCCGCACGCCCTCGCGAAAGGCTTCCTCACCCACCCACGACTCGAACATCGACAGTACCGCGCCGCCTTTTGCATACGTGATGCCGTCGAAGGCACTGGCGATGTCGTGGTTGGATTCAACCGGCTCTCGAACCTGGCGCGCCGAGGCCAGCGCGTCGGCATTCATCACGCCGATTGCCCGGCCGAGCATCTGGTCCTCGAAGCCGAGATCGGGAAACGCCTGCGCGGCGACCTTGGCGGCCATCCAGGTGGCAAAGGATTCGTTGAGCCAGATGTCGTCCCACCACTTTGGCGTCACCAGGTTGCCGAACCACTGATGAGCCAGTTCGTGGCCGTGCACCGAGGCGTAGGCGCGCTTGCGACTGACCGAATCGTTCTCGGCCAGCAGCAGCAACGGCTCGCGGTAGGTGATCGCGCCGACATTCTCCATCGCGCCGGCGGCAAAATCGGGCACGGCGATGATGTCGAGCTTCGGGTATGGCATCTCATAATCGAAATAGCGCTCCAGCGCGTGCACCAGCGGCGCGGTATTGGCCAGCGCGAATTCCAGTTGCCCGCCCTTGCCGGCCGCGGCCACACCGCGCAAAGGCAGCGGCCATTCGCGGATTTCATTGGCCGGCACCGGTTCCCATTCGACCACGTCCAGCGGACCCACCGCAAACGCGATCAGGTAGGTGGGCAGCGGTGGTGTCACCGCGTAGCTTCGGCGGACCAGTCCATTGCCCACCCCGCGCGACGCGATCTCCGGCGTGGCGGTAATCACCGCCTCATCGGCCGGTGCGGTGACGTGAATCTCGAACGGGGTCTTGAACGCCGGCTCGTCGAAGCCGGGGAACGCCAGCCGCGCCGACGTGGCCTCGAACTGGGTGAACGCGTAGACGTGATCGCCCTCGCGCACCTTGTACAGCCCTTCCAGCGCCTGGTCGAACGGCGCGTCGTACTCGAAGTGCAATGAGGCCGGGCCGGTCTCGGGAGCGGCGACCAGAGCGACCCGGCCAATCCCGGTGTCGTCGGCCTGGGTGTAGCGCGCGTCGATGCGGACCTCGCCCTGCTCCAGCCAGGCCTCGGTAACGTTCAACCGGTTGCCGTGGAGCCAGATCAGTTCGGAGGGCTCGCGGATGTCTATCGCGATAGCCACGCGGCCGGAAAAGCGATCACGCTCGGGCACGATGGTCAGATCCAGTTCGTAGCGCAGCGGTACGACAGCGTCACCAAGCTGGCCGAGCGGCATTTCCGGGGCCGGGCCGGATTCTCCGGGGCCCTCGACCTGCAGCGCGGGATCAAGTTCGCCCACATCGGATGGCTGACAGGCAGTCAGCAAGCCCGCCAGCGCCAGCCAGATCAGGATTCGGTCGGTCATCGCTTTTGTTTCTCCACGAAGTTTTTGCGTCGTGAACCAGACGTTCGCGACGGTTAAGTTATCGGAACCGGGGATCAGGGATCGACGTCGTACATCCGGCGAACGGCCAGCACACGTTGCAGCCAGCCCAGGCCCAAAACGAATATCAGCGTGAGATAGGCGGAGGCCACCAGAATCACGTTAAGGCCCATGCCGGCAAAGTCGATCCGGGCGTGGCCGACGGCAATGATCAGGATCACCGCCAGCGGCGAAAGCAGCAACGCCGCACAATCAGCAAGCCGCGACCAGCCCGGCGCGTTTTCGGGCGCCGAGTACCAGTACAGCCACAGCAGGAACAGCGTCACCGGCGCGGAAATCAGAAGGTCGACCCACATTGCATTGTTTCGAGTTTCGGAATCGCTGGTGAAGATACATCATTCTGCACGCGGCGTGCCGTGCCGAAAGTCCTCCAGCCCCAGCCTGGCGGCCCCAAGCGCGCCGATGCCGGTGAGCATCACGTAGCCGATCGCGCCCGCCCAGCGCGCCTGATCGAGCAGATGCAGCGTCTCGACCCCGAACATCGAAAACGTCGTCAGCCCCCCGCAGAAGCCGGTCATCACGGCCGTCCTGCGTCCAATTCCGGCCGGCGAACAGGCGTCGGGACCGGCAAGGCGCCAATACACGGCAATCAGGAACGAGCCGAGCACGTTGACAATCAGCGTCGGCCAGGGCCAGCCGTCCCCTGCCGCCTGCAGCCAGGCGAGCGCTATCCAGCAACGAATCCCGCCGCCCAGAGCGGCGGCCAGGGCAACGGCGATATAAAGCGACGGATTCAACGTTGCATGCGGGGCCATTTCAGTCGGCCAGCCAGAGCATCGACATCGCACCCAGCCCGGTCGCGACGATGCAGCCGAACATCGATGCGCCGATGTAGATCAGCGCGCCGGTCGCGTGACCGCGCCGGAACATCAGCACCGTCTCCAGGCTGAACGAAGATACCGTGGTATAGCCGCCTAGAATCCCGGCGCCGAGAAACGCCACCCAGGACGGCGACGCGGCGACATTCAGCGACACCAGCAAGGCGCCGGCCAACAGGCAACCGGTCAGGTTCACCCACAGCGTGCCCCAGGGAAACGAATCGCCGCAGCGCTGGACGATGCGGCGCGAGATCTCGAAACGCGCCACCGCGCCGATCGCGCAGCCGGCCGAAACCGCGGCCAGCGTCGCGATGCTGGAAACGCCGCTCACCGGCGCGGCACGATCTCGAATCGAAGCTCGGGCAGTCCATCGATCTCGACGACCACGCCATCGCCGACGGCCAGGCCGGAAACCCCTGCCGGCGTGCCGGTGAACACCGCATCGCCCGGGTGCAGAGTGACCTCGCGCGACAGGCGCGCCAGCAGTTCGGCGACCGGCCAGATCATGTCGCTCAGCACCGCCTGCTGACGCGGTTCACCACTCACTTCGAGCCGGATTGCCTTGTCATCTTCCGGATCCCATTCGTCGGCCGGCACGATCAGCCCGACCGGGCCGGACTGGTCGAAGCCCTTGCTCAGCGCCCACGGCATGCCGGCGGCCTTGGCCCGCGCCTGCACGTCGCGCCGGGTCAG
>CAYYZR010000102.1:0-8669 GCA_964476005.1 uncultured Halomonas sp. | reverse complement strand
GAGCGAAATGGTGGTCAACAAGGCGCACTCGCCGCCCGGAGACAAACCCGGGCGGTTTTGGCACGGGCCGGGTAAACAAGGCCGCGCGAGTTCGCAGGTTTCAGCGCGAAGGCGGCGGCGGTGGCGGCAGGCTTGGCTGATTGCCTTCAAAATTGTCTCGGAAAATATCGTCCGAGGTATCGTCGTAGGTGGCGACTACCGAACGATCGCTGTTGATCAGGTTCGAGCAGACGCGCAAGAGGTTGTCGCCAGGCTCGTTGAGGACGAAATCGCAGCCGATCCAGCCGGTAAAGCCGAGCCCGCCGGAAGTCGCAGGTGCAATCAGATCGACCGCGGTGTTTTCAGGGATGGCTTGCACCGTGTAGTCGGTGCTGCCGGCGGTGTTGGCGGGGAAACCTTCAATGGGCACGCCCTGTACGCCGGTGCTGCGAACCCCGAGGACGAAGCCGATGAGCTCATAGGACGCAACGACGGTTGTATTGCTGTCCACGACGACATCGCAGCGGGTTGCCGGAACCCCCGCGGTCGCGTCGCAGCCGCTCCAGCCCGTGAAGCTGAGACTGCCCACGGATTCAGGTGCGATCAGCTCGATCGTGGTGCCGGATTCCAGATCGGCGATGGTGTAGTTTGTCACGCCGGCGGCGAGGGCCGGCACGGCGTCAACCGGGACATTATCGACTCCACTGGATTCCACGGCAAGGTCGAATGTCGGCGGCGGTGCGTCGACCAGGGTCTGGACTTCGGCCTCGGTCAGGGGACGACCGTACACGCGGATGTCGTCGAGCTGGCCGTCGAAATAACGCGTCATGTTCACGCCCGAGGTGCTCGAATCGCTATCCCAGGCGCCTAGCGTGATACCAAGACCGCTGCCGCAGGATGCCCCATCCCCTGCACGGGTCGCCTCGGACACGAGTGCGCCGTTTCTATACAACGCCTGTTGCCCGGTCGCGGCATCGTAGGTAAAGAACAGATTCACCCAGGTATTGGTTTCCTGGACATCGACGGGCGCGCGCGGCAGGTTACTACCGGCAATCACAAATTCATAACTGTCCGGGTCGGTCCACATTGCAAGGTTGAAATGAAGCGCGCCGGCCGTGAATCCTTCTTCGGCAAAGATTGCGTTGCAACAGGGGTCGCCGGGGTCGCCCGGCGTCAGGCTTGCGGTGTTGATCCAGGCGCTGATCGAGCAGCCCGGTAACTGATCCAGCAGAGCGCCGGAGACATTGAGATAGCTGTCGAAGTCGCGCAGGTCGATGGCCTCGCCTCGCTTGCCGGTAGAGTAGACCGGATCGCCGGTGCCCTGGAAGCTGAGATCGAAGCCGTTGCCGGTGCTGTCTTCCAGGTTGCCGTCGAACTTCCAGTGCGCCAGCATGCGCTGGTCATCAGGCACCTGATTTCGGGGGCGACATTGGTCGAGCAGACCGCTGCCGCGCGCGAGAGAGCCTTCCGGAACGATGTAGTCGATGACGATGAAATCGTGTTCGAAGCCGAAGTCCGATGTCTCGGTCTTGCGGTAGTAGTAGGGAATCGCCTTGTAAAAGCATTCGGTTGGGTAATTGCTTCCGGCCGGGAAGCCGGAAACTTCACCGCCAATGTCGAACGAGTTGGTGACCGAGACGGTGCGCGATTCTTCCTCGGTCACGCCGGAGCTGAACTCGACGCCGCCGCCGAATTGCACCTTGGCGATAAGCCCGGCCTCGACGTCGATCTCGGTGCCGACGCTGGTTGTGCTGGAAAACGACTCGGCGCGCTCCGAGGATTGTCCGGCGAATTCCGACAGCGACCACGCCGGAGTCGTACCGGCCGGCCCCAGCGTTTCACCCGACCAGATCGGCGGATTGAACTCGCTGGTATCAGTGCCGTCCAGCAGCAAGGTGCCCGGAACCGAGATCAGCTTGGTGCCGCCGATTGCCGGATCGTAGACCTCCACCGCGAATCTTCCGTCGTTCGGGTCGGCGTCGCTGACCGAAACCGGAAAGCGATCCGGGTCGATATGACTGGGACCGAAGACCTGAAGTTCGCCTACGCCCAGCGAAGTGCTGGTATCGGATTCGATCATCAGCTTGACGTATCGGCCCAAAACCGGCGCGTCGCCGTTCTGGGTCACTACCGTGGCCGTGTCGAATACCTGGCCCTGCCGGATTTTCGCGAAGGTCACCGACGGGTGGGAGGCCAGCACTTCCGGATCGTTGGGCAGGCCGCGGAAATCCTCGGTGCCGATGAACAGGCTGTAGTTGTTCAGGTTCTCGGCCAGCGCGTTGTTGAAGACATCATTGATGATACGCACCTTGCTGACCCGCGAAAACGTGTCGACGCCGAGGTCGAGCATCAGCCAGGGCGCGTTCTCGCCGAGGGTCTGGGCCGATGTGAAATCCTGGTTGTCGATGGCATTGGCGGCCGACTGCGCGGCGCTGGAGAGAAATGCCTGGGTATTGTTGTACTGGGTCAGGTTGGCCCATTCGCGATCCATCGGCGCCCAGCGCAGCCGGGCGCGCTCGTTGCGACGGTAGCGGCGCGCCGGGTCTGCGTTCCACTCGTCGAGCACGACGCGCTCCATCTGCGTGTCGGCGTCCCCGCTGAATCTTTGAAGTTCGCATGCTCTTGCCGCGCCGTCGACGGGAATGCCGTTGCGTTCGAACTGGTAGTTGTAGCAGAAGTAGCGCGTCGACTCGACGCTCAGGAAATCGTCGTTGGCGCTGGTCGATATCGTGGTGGTCGTGCCGTTGGTCAGGCCTTCGGTCATGCTCGATCCGGTCTCGTAGGCGCGTGAGGCGGTTGCCTTGACCGACGCCGACGCCACGCCCGCATCAAGGCCCGCGCCGGCGTAGCCGGTTATCGTGTGCGACGTGGATGTGCCCAGGCGTTTGGTCTCGTCGACGGTGTTGGTTTCGGAGTCGCCGATGAACGCGCCGGCCACCTGGCCGGCGCCGCCGCTTTCCTGTTCGATGCGCTGCCAGTGCGGCGGCACGAAGACAACCGAATTGACGATCGCGTCGATCGACTCCTGGCAAGCGCCGCCGCCGTCGGCCAGTGGGCCATAGCGCGCAAGCAGTGCATCGTTGTCCCTTTCGCCGACGGCCATGAAGGGTCGTTCAGACGACAAGTCAAGAAAGTCAATGACAAAGCGTCGGTTGCCATCGATTGTGTCTTCCGGGATCCGCCGCGTCATGCCAGCGCCGACCGATGTACTGTCCTCGAGAAAAAGGCTGTCGAGTGTGCCGCCGTTGTCTTGAAAAGCAACGACGATGCGGTCGACACCGGCATCCTCGAAATCATCGACTTCGACGATCACGTTCTCGGCCCGGTCGTGGCGTGATTCGGGGCTTTCGAATCGGTTGTGAAAGCTCCAGCCGGTGATCGACCCGTTCGATACCTGTAGATCGATACTGTCGACACGAAGGTCGCCGCTGTCTTCGTAGGCAATCACGATATCGTTTTCGAAATCGTTGTCGGTGTCGCCGATCGCGATGTCGCCGATCTCGACGGTGCTGCCGATCTCGATCTGCCGGTCGAGCACCAGCGAACTGCCGACCAGGTCGTAGATCATCAGGCGCATCCGGCCTGCATTACCGAACGCCGGAATATCGTAGAGCTGGACGATTTCATCGTTGCCGTCGCGGTCGACGTCGCCGGCGGCGATGGCAACGAAATTCGAATCCTGCCCGCCGTCCGAATCGGTGGCCACCGTCGCGAGTCGGAAATCGCCGGCAGCGGCAGCGGCTGGATTGTATTCCACCACCTTGGTGCGAACGCCGCCGGACGCCTTTACGTAAAGAATCGCCGCTTCGTCGATACCGTCGCCATTGAAATCCCCAACAGCCATGTCCAGGTTGCGCCGGTTATCGGCGACGGCATTGCGGCCGGGATTGGAGGAGTCGAACATGAAGCCGAAGAAGTTATTGTCGGATCCGAACAACTGCGAATCCGTTGCGCTGCCGCTATCGCGCTGCATGAATACGTTGAGGTTGGTTTCCGACAGGCTTGCCATCAGCACCTGTTCGCGTGCACCGCTGAAAAATTTTCCCGCCCCGATTGCCAGGCTGCTGTCCGAGGAACCGAAGCGCCAGATGTCCTGAACGTCTCCGTTCGAGGGATCAACGCCGACCAGCGCATTCTGTCCGCCGGCAAGACGAACGAACATCACCAGCTCCTCGCGCCCGTCGCCTTCCAGATCGGCCGCGGTAACGGCGGCATCGATATTGGACGCGAGCGCGTCGCTAGTCCCGCGGGGAAAGGTGCTTACGGGCTCAGGGAATGTGCCCGACCCGCCGCGATCGAAAACCCCGTCGGACTCTGGATCGCCGTAAAACGCGTATTCAGCCTCTTCGTTATCGATGCTCATCCCGTAAATTTCACGGGTCGCCGAAATCTCCCACACATCGCCGAACGGACTGAATGCGCAGGAAATCCCGCGGATCGTTTCGGTTTCTGCGGAACTCGCATCGGATGTGGAAACTGCTTGGCAAGACATTGCTGCAATGAGGGCAAGGACAAGCGCCGGAATCTTCAACCGGCTTGCAATCGACTTCATTTCACCTTGCGCCGAGGTCCGGCGAAAAAACGATCGCGCGGGATGCCGGGCGACCGGTTGATCGATCGAGCCACGAACTTGCTTGGACGAGAATACTGGCTGCACGGGACCACTCCGACTGACGGAAACCATCAAGTCAGGTTAGTTCACACCAATGCGCAACATTTGCTGCTGCAGATCACATCTTTGCGGGCGTGTTGCAAAGTGGGTTCGGCAACGCGATCGGGCCCGCCGCCTCTCTCTATTCCCGTAGCCGGGATGGACGGATCCCGTACCGGGTCAGAAATGTGTTGGAGAAGTGGGCAACGCTCTTGAACCCGACCGCGTAGCCGACTTCGCTGATCGAACCGGTGCCCTGTTCGACAAGCGCCCGGGCTTTCTGCAGCCGGATTTCGCGGATCAGTTCGCTGGGCGAGCGGCCGACGGCTTGCTTCAGCTTGCGATACAGCGTCGCGCGGCTCTGGCCCAGCGCTTCGGCGAGGTCGTCGATCGCGAGATTCTCGTCGGCGATCCGAGCCTCCACCGCTGCCTGGAAGCGATTCAGGAATACACGCTGCTGCTCGTTGAGATCTTCCGGCGCCCAGGCCGGGCGATTCGGGTCGGCCTCATCGGCGGCCGCGCCGGTTGGCGTCACCAGGTGCTCGTGCAGCCGCTTGCGTTGCTTCAGCAGCCCGTCCACCACCGCGCGCAGTTCACGACGGTCGAACGGTTTGGCGAGGTAGGCGTCGGCGCCGTGTTCCAGTCCGGCTATCCGGTCGTCGATTTCGGATTTTGCGGTCAGCATCACGATCGGCAGGAAGTCGGTTTCGGGATCGCCACGCAGCGCCGACAGCAGTTCGATCCCGTCGATGCGCGGCATCATGATGTCGCTGACGATCACGTCGGGAAGCCGCATGCGGACCGCGTCCAGTGCGGCCTGTCCGTCGGCGGCTTCCTTGACCTGCCAGTCTCCTCCCAGCGCGTCGCGCACCAGCGCCCGGATGCCGGCGTGGTCGTCGACGACGAGCACCGTTGGAGCGTCCTTGACCGATGCCGAAGGTTCAGCCGCTTCGGCCTGACCGCCGTAGCGAAGCGTGTCTGGCGGATCCGGGCTTTGATCGGACGTGTCGCCGATCTCCGCCTCTTCAAAATGATTCGGCCCGGCCGCGATCCGAACGCGAAAATGCGCGCCGCCGTGGTTGTCCAGCAGATCGACCGTGCCGTGGTGCCGCTCGATGATCTGCCGGACCAGCCACAGCCCGAGCCCGTAGTTGCCCCGCGACTGCTCGCCGCGGGCGCGGTAGAAGCGTTCGAACACGTGGTCGCGGTGCTCGGGCGCAATGCCGGGGCCGTCGTCGATCACATCGATGGCGATCCTGCCGTCGGCGTCCCGGTGGACGCTGAGCGTTGCGGTGCCGCCGGCGGGGCCGTGGCGCAGCGCATTGACCAGCAGGTTGGTGATCGCCGAGTCCATCAGCACCGGGTCGATCCAGACCGGCATCCGTTGTTCGGGGATCTCAGCGACCAGCCGCGATCCGCGCTCTTCGAAAAGCGGGCGCAGACGTTGCGCAAGATCGATCAGCCATTCCGACAGGTCCACTTCGCGAACGCTCAGCGCGACCGCACCGCTTTCCAGTCGCGCGCTCTCCAGCAACCGGTTGATCAAGGCCTGCAGCCTGTCGACGTTGTCTCGTGCTTGCTGCACCAAGTCGCCCGACCGGTGATCGGCGTTCTTCTCCCGGGTCTCGGCCAGCGCATCCAGCGGCCCGCGGATCAGCGTCAAGGGGGTGCGCAGCTCGTGGCTGATGCCGGCGATGAAGCGCGCCCGTCCGTCGGCCAGTTCGCGCAGTCGGCCGGCCTGGTCGGCGACGGTGTCGCGCTCGCGCTGGAGGTCTCGCGTGCGCTCGGCGACCACGGCCTCCAGTACCCGCGACCGATTTCTGATTCGTCGGTTGGCCACCCGCCAGGCAACGATCAGCAGGCCAAAGAACGCCAGGCCTGCCGCCGTGCGTGCCCAGGCGGTTTCCCACCACAGCGGCAGCACCTTGATTTGCGGGGTTGCGGTTGCGTCCATCCATGGACCGCCCGAGTGGCGGGCCTGCAGCTCCAGCCGGTAATCGCCCGGTGTCAGGCCCGTGTAGGAGACGCGGCGGTCGGGGCCGTTATCGATCCATCCGGGATCTTGGCCGATCAGGCGATGGCGGTAGCGAAGCGTCTCCGGCGCCGACAGATGGATGGCGCTGGCTTGCAGTTCGAAGCCGTGCTGGTCCGGCCTCACTTCGAGCGTGCTGTGCTCGCCGAGCCGCCGGCTTCCCGAAGCGTTGAGCAGGTGGACCTGCGGCTTGAACTCTTCGCGCGCCGCGACGACCGCCGGGTCGATGGTCGCCAGCCCGCCAAAGGTTGAAAAATACAGCCATGTGCCGACTCGAACGCCGGAATAGGGGCCGATGGCTTCGGGATTGTCCAGCCCGTGTCGCTCGCCGAAAAGCGTTGCCGGAACCGACGCGATCGCGCCGTCCAGAAACGCTTCGAGATCGCCCACGCGCACCCTCTGGATACCGCGATTGCCCGACATCCAGAGCGCCCCGAAGTCGTCGGCGACGATCGCGGAGACGAAGTTCTCGACCAGCCCGTGACGCTGTTCGATGACGCGGAAAGCCCGACCGTCGTAGTGAACCAGCCCGCCGCCGTAGGTGCCGATCCACAAACCGCCGTCGCCATCCGGGTGCAGCGCGCGGACTTCGTTGACTGGAAGCCCGTCGGCGCGATCGAAGACTACGTGACGATCCCCGTCGATGCGGTGCAGGCCGTTCGCGCCGCCAATCCACAGGCCGCCGCCTGGATCGAAAAACGGGGCCGAGCGCGCCACGATCGCCCATTCGTCCAGGACTTCGGGATCCCGGTCTTCAAAGACCTGAATCCGGAACACCGTCGAGATATCCTGGGACCAGAACACATCGGGGTCGAAGGGGTCCTCGTGGAGCACGTCGATGAGGCGTTCGAGATGCTGCCGACTGCCGTCCGGCAGGATGCGGACCAACCCCCGGCTACCGAACTGCCATCGGCGCCCCTGGCTGTCGACCCGAACCCAGTGCGTCGTCTCGCCGACGGGGCGTCGCGCGCCCGGCGTCAGGCGGTAGACCAGTCTTGGATCGGCGAGGTCGGGATCCGGTTGCAGGACCTGCACCGACATCACGGCGCTGCCGTCCGGCTCGGCGCGAAGCTTGGCCGGCAGCGGGATGCCCTGCGCGGGGCCGAGTTGCCGCACTGCGGCCGTTTGAATACGCAGAATGCCGTGCATGCGCGTGGCGACCCAGATATTGCCTTCGCGGTCTTCGATGAGATCGAGCACGCGGCTGTCGAGCCGCCAGGTAGCCAGGGGCGCGGTTCGTTCCGGGCCATGAACCTCCAGGCCATCGGTGGTGCTCACCCATACGCGCCCGTGCCGGTCTCGCAGCCACACGGCGCGCAGGCGCATCGGCTTGCGCGGGAGGCGAGCGGTTCGGCTTCCACCAGGCTCGACCAGTTCGATCGAATCCTGCACGACATTCGCGAATAGCGGTGGCGAGCCCAGCATATGCACCGAGGAATCTCCTGACTCGAACATTTCGCCGCCCGGCGGGTCTAGCCGAATGCCGCTTCCACCCCGCGTGCGCAGCCATACACGCATGTCTTCCCCTCGGGAAAGTACCGGCTGCTGCATCGCGAAGCCACCTGGGATTTCCGTCGGAACGAGGTCGCGCGGCGGCGGGTGGTCGGACAGCAGGGCCTGAATTCCGGATGAAACGCGCGTCGTGTTGCCGTCCCATCGCCAAAGCCAGTTCTCGGTACCCCAGCGCCAGTTGTCGGTATGGACGAACCAGACTCTGCCATTGCGTTCTTCCGCAATCGACGTGACCGGATGGCCGGGAAAACCGGGCTCGGCAACCGTACGGAAAATCCCGTTTTCGCGCACCGCGACGTGACCGAGTTCGGTGCCAATCCACAATCGGCCCGATAGCCCCGAGTCCAGCGCGGTGATACGGCTGGAGGGCATGCCCTGGACTGTTTCGTTGAAAACCTGGAAACTGGTTCCGTCGAAACGCACCAGCCCGGCCATGGTGGCCAGCCAGAGAAAACCGTCTTGATCCTGGACTATCGCTGAGACATGATTGCCCGG